>JAHBTC010000061.1 GCA_019638835.1 Fimbriimonadaceae bacterium | reverse complement strand
CTTCGGTAACGAAACCTAAAGTGGATTGTGAGAGATGTCGGTTCCGAACGTTGAATGTCATTTAGCACGAGCGCAGATGAAGCGCTATATCGGGGGGGCTTCGCTTCCCGACGAAGTGCTCGGCGAACTGGAACGACACCTTCATGCTTGCCCGGAATGTCTTGCGGAAGCGCAGCGCATGAAGGAGGCTCTTCTTGCCGGGAATGACATCAATACTCCGGCACCTACCCCTGCTTCGCCGGTTGAGCGAATCAAATCGGTTCTTGCCGGATTCGCCGACAAGCTACCGGGCCAGAAGCCGGTCGCCGCGCGTGACGGTCTGATCCCGCAACCGGGCACTCCACTCTTCAAAGAGAACCGAGTGAACCTTCGAATTCTTGCCACTTCGGCGGCTCTTGCTTTGACATTGATCGCGATGAGCACAATTCTTCGCGATCCAACGCGTCTCCTCGGTGAGAAAGTTCCGGCCGCCGCAAACACCCCGCCTGCGGTGGCCGACGAACATGAGGAGACGACCACAGAAGAAGAGACAAACCATGAGGAATCGGATAGTACGGATGCTCACGAAGACGAGCATTCAGAAGAAGCTGACGCACACGAATCCACGGAATTGGATGAATCACATGACGAATCGAACCACGAATCCAACAAATCAGATGCGGCGACGCACGGAACGACCCCGGCGCAATCCGGATCATCGCACGGTGCGAGTGGCACTGGCCAAAGCACTGGTAGCTCCTCTCAATCGAACAGCGGCCTAAGTCTGCCGGGACGACCAACGATGAGCGACTCTCCGGTCGTAACCGCAGATAGCCGTTCCGGAGTCTCTACTCACGCCGCCCCTGCAACTCCACCCCGCCGCACAACCCATCAAGCGACCCCCCGTCGCACGACTCCGACCCGACGACCTGCGCGGCCCTCGGGGCAATCGAATTCCTCGTCTACACCCCGCTCACCCGTAACGGTTTACAACCCGGACGGTACGAAAAAGTAAAGGAACACCATGACCCAACTGCTTGCAACCCTCGCCATCTTTACCGCTGTGGTCTCGCCAGTCGAACCACCTGTCGAGTCGAATGCCACTCCCCCGGTCGAACCTCCGACCGAGGTGAAGTCGGATCCTGGCACCGCACCGAATGAGATTCCAACCGAGGTTCACATTGACCAAGCGACGAACATGGTCAGCATCGCCTCGCGCGGGGCGGACGTTCGTAACGTTTTGTTTGATCTGTTCGAACAAGCCGAGAAGAGTTTCGTGCTGGAACCCAACACGCGTTACGTTCTCTTCCTCGCCCTCAATGGTGTTGAGTTTGACGAGGCCCTGGCGATCGTATGCAACTTAGCAAGTCTCGAGATTGAAGTGCAGAACGGCATTTACTACATTGGCAAGAAGCCGGCGACTGGTAACCCAGCAGCCCCGGTTACGCCTCCTGTGTTCCGTGTGACGGAGGAAGAACTCAACAAGAAAGTCACCGTCAAAATGGAACGCGCAGATATTCGCGCTGTGTTCCGCGAGTTCAGCACTCAGACGGGCGTGATCATTGACATTGACCCGAGAGTTCCGGCCTACAAACTGGATACATTCTTGATTGGTACGACCCTGAAGTTCGCGATTGAAACGGTCACGAAAGCCGCCGACCTGCAGTTCGTTTTGACGGATAGTAAGACGATCCTCATCAAGCCGAAGAGTTAGACCTCCGGTGTGCGGGTCACCATCGCCTCGATCAACTTTGCCAGTTGGTCGAGGCGTTTGCACTTGGGGAATCGTTCGTGAAGTTGGGTGACCGCTTCGATCTCTCCTGGACGCCAAGGGTAGGGCTGAACCAAAGGCTTTTCACTTTGTGCATGCACGAGTTGGGCGGCTTCGGCTTCCATGCGGGTACTCGTCAAGTAGGATGCCGCAAGCCGGTACGTCGCCAGCGGAATCGGATTGATCCGTGTTACTTCGTCAATGAACCGCGCAGCGTCTTCCGCTAATCCGAGGAAGTAGAGCGACTCGATCACTTCGAGTGCCGCGTCGGGGTTTGCGGCAAACGGTCGTAGGAGCGGGCTGGGTTCGGGGTTCTCGGAAACAGGCGTCCGGAGAAATGCTTCCGCCCGTAGGCGAGGCTCCATCGGGTCAATCATATGGGCTGACGAGAGGCTGTCGTCGTTTTCTTCCCCGCGGTGTCGCTCATTCACCCCGAGCATCCACCACGTCAGCACGTCGTCGCTTCTCGCTTGAAGGCTGTTTTGCAAACAGATGCGTGCTCGAGCCCAATTCTTCGACCTCATCTCTCTGACGGCCCTTTCCCTTTCGGCGACTGCAGTCAGTAGAGGTGTTGTCACGGAAGGAATGGGCTCGTTGGAATCCAGAGATCGAAAGAATCGAGCCTCCTCGCTCCGTTCGGGAGGATTGGCCAGCGCAGAGAGCGAAGCACTCCCAACGACAGGAGGGATGATCTCGATTTGAGGTCCGGACGGAATGAAGGAAAGGAGTGTTTCCTTTTCGGAGTTCTCAAGCACAACGGCTTCGGGCAAAGAGGGGAATCCTTGCGATTCTGCCCGGAAGGGCTTATCGGGTGAGATTTGAGCGGGCGCATCCATTCCCTGTCCGTCGGCAAGTCGGAGCCATATGCGACCATTCTCAAGTTGTTTGCTGACTTGAATTGCGAGTTGCGAATCGTCAAGCCGAACCGCCGCGCCGCGACTCACCGTTGCAACCCCGCCGAGACCACCAAATGGCGTGAGAGTAAGAGACCAAGTCTCACTTACTCCAGGGGCTAGCCAGGGTTGATGCTCTCCTCGATACGCGACGATGGCCCGATTGCCACGAGGTTCAATTTCCAGTCCCGATGAGTCCGGAGAAAGAAGAAGTCCGGCGTCGCGCGGCGCATCGTACAGAATCAGACCATCCTCTGACCTCCAGTCGTTGGCGATAGGGAACGCGATTTCTGCGCCAGAGAACAAGTCAAGAGGACGGGAAGACTGATTGGACAGCCTAAGTTCGAGGCGCAAAGAACATTCGTCAGCGGGGATTGTGATGCAGGCAGTGACACTTGCCGGTAGACCAAGAATTCCTTCGTGCAAAAAGGTACCGACCGGATCACCGTCTTCATCAGGCTCAATCAACCTAAAGTCGACACTTCCGGTCTCACCTAGTCGAGGACGTGGCCCAATGGTCCACTTTAGCCCAGTGGCAAGCCGAATTCCTCTTGGTTCGCCATCCGCGAGGGGAACCGCCGCCGGCGTCGGAATCACGTCGATACCGGTCCTTCGATCCGTGATTGAAATCACCGTCCCGCCGAGATCTGGGCAGACTACGACACGGATGAATGGGTTCTCCAGAACCACGGTGCGGAGAGTGACGATCGCGCTTCGACCGGTTCGCTTGAGAGGCACCGACGGCCACGCGGCCGCAGTGGGCTCCCCAGGATGCAACAACTCGGTCTCTAGGTCAATGGAATCCTCGTAGACCTCGGCACGCATAGGTTCAGTGTCCCTCTTTTGGGAACGGATACAATAGGAATGCCCGTTGTTTACGGGCTTCCATGGACAGAGGTCCGGCTCGAATCGTTTGGTTGGTGGTCAAGTGGGTGGTCTTTCCAACCGTCTTCGCTCTTGTGGGTTATTTCCTTCTTGGGCCAAAAATTGGTACCGATAACTTGGTGCCTCCGAGCCTTCGTGATCACTTGCCGGGAGTCAATGTCGCCTCGGTCTACGCCCCCGACGCAAATGAACCTGCCGCGAACAAGCCTCCTGAGGATAGCGGCCTCGATATTGATGTTACGGTGCGTCCTTCCGAGGGCCGCCGGCGCCGCTAGTCCAAGCCAAAGAACTTTAAGGCGTTTTCAGTTGTGATGCGTGCAGACTCGTCTGGGGTCACTTGCCAACAAGCCGCCAACGCCTGATTGACAAGCGGGAGTCGAGACGGTGAGTTTCGTTCGCTCCGGTACGGATGCGGAGTGAGCCAAGGACTATCTGTTTCAAGTAAGACGCGATCCCGAGGCAGGCTCGCAGTCAAATCGCGCAAGGCATCGTTCTTCTTGTATGTCAGCGGGCCATCGAGTCCAAACCAGCCGTCCATCGCAATGATGCGCTTTGCATGGGTTGCGTCACCACTGAAGCAGTGAAACACCGTTTTCGTGGGCAGTCGGTTTTGCTCCATGAGAGTGATCAGATCATCGAGGGCTTCGCGACAATGGATGACTAACGGCTTTCCGGTGTCAACCGCTAACTCGAGGTGTCTTTCGTAAACGCCCCGTTGTTGCTTCGGAGTCGCAAAATCCCAATGGTAATCAAGGCCAGTTTCGCCGATGGCCACGACTCTTGGATGCTTCGCGAGTCGTTCTATCGTCGCCCACTCTTCCGGCGACCACTCGTGGGCGTGATTGGGGTGCCAACCTACGATCGCGTAAACACCTTCAAACGATTCGGCAAGAGCGACTGCGGCTTCGCTGTCTCTGGCGTTGATCCCAACTACGGCAAGTCGGTCTACGCCCACGGTGCCTGCATCGTGAACTACGAGTGCGGGGTCAGGAAACGCCTCTTGATCGTTGAGGTGGCAATGAGTGTCGAACAGGCGCACCTAGACGGTCTACCTGCGTTCTCCTTGCGCCAATCGGGTCTTTCTTGCACCCGAACCAGGGTTGGTATCGTAGGAACAAGCCCCGATGAGTACTCGCTTCAACAAGAGAATGCCGTATCTCAATGGCTTTCTTAAATACGCGATGAACGACCCGGTCCAAGGAAGGATGGACTTGGCCGTTGGTTTGAGCGTGGTGGGCGGGCTCCTGACTCCGGCGGCTTTCGGAGTGACGGCCGGGGTGATGACCCAAAACGTCGGGCTCGGCTTTCTCGCCGCATTCCTGACGCTTGGCGGGTGGATTGCGGCGGGCATTACGTGGGGTAAGCGGGCCAAGCAACCTCGTTCAGAGAAGGAAAAAGCCCAGGTTGCGGCGGTTGCGGCTTCAAAACCCTGGCAATCGCTCCGCAACAAGCAGAAACTTCATAAATACGCCGATCCGGCAGTTCTTCATCTGTTAGAGGCCGCCGCGTACCATTGGACGCGGGTGCAGACAATCGTCACGTCGCCAACCTGGAATGCCGATTCGCTTCCCGGGCACTGGGCGCAGGTGCGTGATTCTGCGCAAATGGCAGCCGATCAAGCGATGGCTGAACTTCTCCACATGAGTCAGTTGGCGATGGGCGAACCCTCACGGAGTCGCGAGGACGAGGTGAGCGGAATGGTCAAAGACCTTTTTGAACTCCAAATCAGTGATGCCCTGGATGGTTTGAGACAAATCTCTTCGAGTGACTGGACGGCGTATTCGCACTCCAGCCCGCACGCTGGCGACATCGTGAAGCGAGGAATGACTGTGGCTGACCGATTGCAGAACTTGGCCGAAGAGTTGGAAGGTGCGACGCCCCAAACGGCGACGATGGTAGGTTCGGCGGACGTGCCGAACTCCGCGCAGTCGTTAGAGGCAGTGCTCAGCGAACTCAAGGCGGTCCGACAGGCCGAAGAGGAAGTCACGCTGCAAAACCGGCTCGGCGGTTAAGCAAGCTCCCGGAAGTCTTTTCCACCCTCCACTCCTGTGGGGATCACCTTTTCGTGACCCGTGAGAGTGAGCCAGAAGCCAATCCCGGCAGCTGATGCCGCCTCTCCATCGGTATCTAATCGATCACCAACGAGAACAGTTTCGGATGGATTGAACCGAAGAGAATTCATTGCCTCAACCAAAAGGTGAGGACTTGGCTTTCCAAGAATCTCGTCTGGTGGTCGGAGTGCGGCAGTTGCAATTGCTGAAACGATAGCACCTGCGCCGGGTTCCCAAGCCCCCCCCTCTTTGGGGTACGTCGCATCGGTGTTTGTTGCCAAGAAGAATGCGCCCTCTCGTATGGCGCTAGACGCTTGGTCTACCATTCTGTAGTCAAATGTGCGACATATTCCGGCGACAACAACATCAACGGCGGTGCTATCCATAGGCGTGAGATTCGCCTCTCGGAACGTTTCGTGGAGGCTTGGTTCGCCAATCAGGAGCACGCGGCGATACCCCTTCTCACGGACAAATTTGGTAGCAAGCAACCCCGTCGCGAAAACCTGATCAGCATCGGCCCGAAATCCCATCGCCTTGAGCTTCGCAGCGACTTGACGGGGGCGCGCCGCCGAGTTGTTAGATACGAAGGCCACTCCCGCGCCATTCTCGACCAGTTGGTTGACTCGTTCCACCGCGTACGGAATGATCTCGCTGCCCCGGTAAAGGGTGCCGTCCAAATCGAATAGGTAGTTCCGATACCGCAAGGGACTAACTCTCGCGACCGGTGACGAATTCAGTGATACAGGCAAGAAGTTCGCGCTCGGGGGTATCGGGCAGGCTGTTCAATAGCCGGGCGGCCTCGTCCTCATGCTCCTTTGCCCTCGCTCGGGCTTGAGCAACCGCCCCGTACTCGTCCATCCACCCGGCAAACTTATCGAGTTGGACGTCGGTGACACCGTTGCCAAAGACCTTTCGTAATTCGTTGGCGTCGCCGATTGGAAGGGCCTCCCGCAGATAGAAGAGCGGGAGCGTCATCTGGCCTTCGCGAAAATCGGTAGCGATCGGCTTACCGGTCTTCTCGGTCTCGCCAACGTAATCGAGCACGTCATCGACCATTTGGAAGGCCATACCGAGGTGGTGTCCAAACGCTCCCAGCGTGTCTTCGGTTTCCCGATCCGCCTCGGCCGCAATCGCCCCAATGCGGCAGCAGCACTCGACGAAGGCGGCCGTTTTCATCCGCAACACCCGCAAGTACTCATCCATACTGAGGTCAAAGTTGCCACGAATCTCCAGTTCCAGAACCTCTCCCTCGGCCATTTCGACCACTGCGTCGCTGACCATTCGGATGATTCGCAGGTCGCCATCCAAGGCAAGGATTCGCATGGATTTGGCAAGCAGGACATCGCCACTGAGAATGCTTGCCGTATCGCCAAAAACAGAGTGAGCCGTCGGGTGCCCCCGTCGCGTGTCCGAGCGGTCCAATACGTCGTCATGCACCAGCGTGGCCATGTGGATCATCTCCAGACAAGCCCCGAGTCGAGCGACTCGCTCGGGCGAGAACGATCGCCCGGTCGCATAGGCGGAGAGAAGTGCCAGTGCGGGGCGTAACCGCTTTCCGCCCGCCGCGAGCGTGTGTTCACCCACGTTTTGAACTAGACCAACTTCACTCTTCACTTGGCGCCCAAGTTCGGCTTCGACGCGCAGAACACCGTCAATCAGGTTTGTCATCACCTCATTGGGAATACGCTCTTGGAGTTTTGTAAAAAAGGTTGTGCTCAAGGATTGCCCTCCATGCGGGTGGCGGTGTGAAGACAGATATTGCCGAACATAAAATTCTTGATCCCGACGTTGCCAAACCCGGCAGATTTCAGGGCGTCCGTGAGTTCCCGACGAGACATCCAGCGGGCGGTCGTTTGCGCGAGATAGGCGTACTCGTCGCCGAACCCCGCGATGCGCCCAAACTTTGGTATGACGAACTGGCAACCCCAGTTCGCGATCGGGCCGATGATGGGGGCGTTCGGTTGAGACATTTCGAGGATGGCCACTCTGCCTCCAGTCTTGAGAACTCGTGCCATCTCCGCAAGGGCGCGGGCGGGATCGCCGACATTTCGGAGGCCCCAGCCGATGGTGACGGCGTCCACGGAGTGATCGGCGATCGGAAGCGATAGGGCATCCCCTACACCGAGAATTGCTCCTGAGGTTTTGGTGCGGGCGTGCTCAAGCATGGGTCGAGCGAAATCCAATCCGATGACGGTGCCACTTGCGCCCACTGCGTTCCGCAGGAGGGGCAGGAAGTCGCCTGTGCCGCAACACAGGTCAAGCACCGCGTCGCCTTGGCTCAACTGGAGAGTAGTCACCGCGTGGGCACGCCACTTTTGGTGCTGGCCAAAACTGAGCCAGCCATTGACCCTGTCATAGGTGGGCGCAACCGTGCCAAAGATTTCTTGCACGGCCTCGGCTTTCGCTTTTCCTTGCGCGAGCCACGGCGGGGGAGCCGACTGAACGCCCATTTCAACCTATTCTACTGAAGAAGTTGACCAATTGTACGGAAGTTTCAGAAATCATTGAAAGTTCGGGACTCCTTACGGGGGCGCGTTTCAAGCATGAGCCTAACCGCGCCCCTTGCAACCCGGAGGCTCCGGGGTCCATAGTCATAGACAGAAACCAATCATGTTGCCGATTTATTTGGGTTGCGGGATCATTGCAGGAGGCTTTACGCTGTTCTCGGCGTTGGCCTCGGCTTCTGGTGCCGAACCCGGATCGGGGCACGATGCCGACTTCGATCACAGTGGTGACTTCGACCATAGCGGGGATTTCGATCACAGCGGCGACATGGACCATGGCGCAGACCATTCCAATCACGGAGACGGTCACGCCGGAGTCTCAGGCATGGACTTCATGGCCGCTTGGCTGCCGTTCAGCAAGTTGCGGTTTTGGCTCTATGCGATCGCGTTCTTCGGCATTGCGGGTAGCGCCCTCACCCTCAGCCGGACAACTGTTGAGCCTCTGACGCTCCAGGCATCTTTGGGGATAGGCTTCGTAAGCGGTTGGATCGTGAATTTCATGTATGTGATGCTTCAACGGCACCTCAGCGGGGGCTCTGTGGAGCAAGACGATTTCCTCGGCGTTCAGGGACGGATGCTCGTAGGAGCGCGGCCGAACCAACTTGGTAAGGTGCGCGTGACGGTAAAGGGCGAGTTAATCGACCTCATTGCCATCAGTGACGACGGTTCCGAGATTCCGCAAGACGAGCGGGTTCTCGTGGTGACGATTGAGAACGACCGGGCGCGCGTTGTGCGGGCCGGAGAGTTTTTCTCGGAGTGAGGCGGGCCGGCGGCCTCGGTTGATTGGCGGCAAGTTCTTGAGATGGATATCCTAAAACAACTCTTCGACCTGGGTGGAATCGTGTTGGGTGCATTTGCATTTCTCGCGTTCCTTATCATCGCGTTCTTGGTGATCCGCATGTTCTATCGGATCTGTTCACCTAATGAGGTCTTGATCTTCTCGGGTGGATTCCAGAAGTCGTATGCGGGTGGCAAGAAGCAGAACTTCGAGACCCTTATGGGCGGCCGAAAGTTCTATATTCCCGGCCTTACGCGGGTGAGCAAACTTTCGCTTAACTTGATGGAAGTTCCGATCCAAGTTCGGAATAGTTACTCCAAGGGCGGCATTGCCATGAACATTGACGCCATCGCCAATGTGAAAATCAGTAGTGACCGCGAAGTGATCGGAAACGCCGTAGAGCGGTTTCTGAATCAGGACGTCGCCCTGATCCGGCGCGTCGCGAAGGAGACCCTCGAGGGTCATTTGCGCGGCGTCATCGCCAACTTGACCCCCGAGCAAGTAAATGAAGACCGGCTCCTTTTTGCCGACTCACTGGCTCGCGAAACCGAGGAAGACCTGAAGAAACTCGGACTCCACTTGGACACGCTGAAGATTCTTCACGTTGCCGACGAAGTAGGTTATCTCGACGCAACCGGACGCAAGGCCATCGCCTCCGTTCTTCGCGAAGCCGAGATCGCCGAATCAGACGCAAACCGTGCGGCGGAGCAAACGGAATCGGAGAATCAAGGTCGCGGTGATGTGACGGCCGCCGAAGCCGACACCGCCATCGTCGAAATGCGGAACGATTTGCGCCGTGTAAGAGCAGAACTTGAGGCCACGATTCAGGCGGAGGAAGAGCGGACGGCGGCCGCTGCCCGCGAGGCAAGGGCGACCGCAGAACAAAAACTTCAACAGGTTCGCGCCCAATTAGAAGCGATCCGTTTGCAGGCTGATCAAGTGCTCCCAGCCGAAGCGCGCCGAGAAGCCGCCTCCTACATCGCGAGGGGGGAAGCGGCCCTGATCCGCGAGAAGGGGAATGCGGCGAGCGAATCGTTGGCGATACTTGCCGAGTCCTGGAAGCAGGCGGGCGGAGCGGCCACGCAGATTGCTCTTATCGAGGATATTGAGAAACTGATCGCGGCGGCGAGCCAAGGCGTTCAAAAGATTCAAGTCGACAAGATCGCCGTGATTGATGGCGGCGATGGCGAAACGCTGAACAACTACTTGTCCAGCTATCCCAAGATGCTGAGTTCCGTGTTCGATGCCGTGAGTAAGACCACCGGTCTGGACATCGCGCAGGGGATTTCCGGAACGAAAGCCCCCGAGAACAAGGAGGTGAAAGCGTGAACTGGATTGCCTTTGCCGTTGGACTGATCGGGACCGCGATCGTTCTCGGACTACTCAGCCTCAAGAGCCTGCTTTACGTATGTCAGCCGAACCAAGTGCTGATCTTTAGTGGAAGTAACCGTCGCGTCGGAGATCGTCGCATCGGTTATCGCGTGATCAAAGGTGGAAACGCCTGGCGCAAACCGTTTCTGGAGCGGGTAGATCAAGTCGATCTGACCAACATGATCATCGAACTGAACGCGGTTGGTGCATACGCCAAAGGCGGGGTGCCACTCAACGTGCAGGGCGTGGCAAACGTGAAAATCGCGGGCTTCGAGCCGGTGCTCAATAACGCCATTGAGCGGTTCCTCGGGAAAGGGCGGCAAGAGATCATGCTAATCGCAAAGGCCACCTTGGAGGGCTCCCTGCGTGGCGTTCTGGCGACACTCTCACCGGAGCAGCTCAACAACGACCGTAACGCCTTTGCGGAGCGGTTGGTAGAAGAGGTGGAGACTGACCTGACAGCCCTCGGGCTCGTCGTAGATACGCTCAAGATTCAGAATATCACTGACGACGTTCGGTATCTGGACAGCATCGGGCGAATCCGAAATAGCGAGCTGATTTCGTCGGCGCGAACCGCCGAAGCGATCGCCACGGCAGACTCCAAGGTGCGATCGGCGGAGAACCGAATGCGCGAGGTTGAAGCCCAGATCAAGGCAGAGATGTCGGTGGCGAAAGCAGATGCAGAGCGGCGCCTCCGCGACGCTCAGACCCGACGTGCCGCACTTGTTGCGGAAGAACAAGCGGCGGTAGCAGCCTTGGTTGCCCAGGCGGAATCGGAAATCAAGGTGCAGGAGGCCCGCATTGAACAGACGCGTCGCCGACTGGAAGCCGACGTGATCGCGCCGGCCAAAGCCGGGTGCGAGGCGAAGGAAGCCGAGGCCAAGGCGTCGGTCGCTCACATCGTGGAGGACGGTCGAGCCCGTGCGGAAGCGATAGGCAAGCTTGCGGATACTTGGAACACCGTTGGCCCGCAAGCCCGCGAGATCATGCTATTGCAGAAGTTGGAGCCGATCATCCACGAACTCACGCAGAGCATCGCCACGACAAGAGTCGAGAAGTTGACGCTGATTGATTCAAGTGGATCCGGAAGTGGAGGATCCCTTGATCCCAAGCGGTTGCTTGTTCTCTCCGAACAGATCAAGGAGGTGTTCGGAGTCGACGTCGTGGACAAACTGAAGACGTTGGGCGAGGCCAAGCCAGAACCCCGATCAAAGCAGGAAGCCCGGGCGGCAATGAAGGCGGAGCCGATCAACGTCGAAGTCACTGAGCCGACCCCCCCGCCGATTCCCAAGTAACTGCAGTGGCAAGCACTTTCAGCCCCACCTTTTGGTGGGGCTGACTGCTTATGAGGAGAGTAATGGAGCGAATAGGTCTATGGAGTGACCGTCCGGGTCGAGAACCGTGGCGTACCTTTGCCCCCAGAAAGCATCCCACGGCTCCTTGTGTCCGCGATGCCCGGCAGCAATGACTCGGGCGTACACCTCATCAACTTCGGTGGGCGATTCGCAAAGGAACGCGAGCCCAATGGTGCGACCGACTCCTCCCGGCCAATTGGGGTCGAACTCGCGGATGAGGGAAGCCGAATCGAACATCACCCGCAATCCTCCTGGGAGTACCGCTTCCACATGCGGGCCGTCCACTGGTAACTCCATCCCGAGCAAGGCATAGAAGGCGCGGGTGCGCTCTAAATCTTCCACCACGATTCCGATTGCATCCATCCGGGGCATGCTTCATCATAGCGGACGCGGGATAATTGTGGAAATGCGGCCCGCCGTACGCGCTTTCAATGCTTTTGCCTCGTTCGTAATGCGCGAAATCTTCTTTCGGCTTATGGGTGGACGCACCATCTTAGGGCGAGAGCGGGTACCGAAGACGGGGGCGATCCTGTTTGCGGCGAATCACATGAGTTACCTCGACCCTCCATTGGCGGGGACGTGTTCGGGGCGGCGCATGCGGGCGATGGCGAAGGAGGAGTTATTCCGGAACCCATTCAGTTCTATGCTCATGCGGGCTCTGGGGGTGTTCCCGGTCCGGCGTGGATCGGGTGATCGGGAAGCGATCCGTAAGGCTCTCGAGTGGCTCGCCATGGGAGACTGCATGTTAATGTTCCCGGAAGGCACGCGTGGCCCGGGCGACGGGACGATGTTGCCTTTTCAGTCGGGCGTCGAGATGCTGGCAAAGCGCTCGGGTTGCGTTGTGGTGCCCGTCGGAGTTTCGGGAACCCAGCGCGCTTTCCCGAAAGGAGGGAAGTTCCGGGGCGGTCGGGTGGGGGTGTGTTACGGTGAGCCGATGCGGTTCGAAGAGTTTGGGAAAGGAGAGTTTACGGCGGAACTCGCACGTAGGATTAGCGCATGCACGGCAGAACTCGGTGAGCCCCAGGGAGTGGCCGAGGAATCTCCGAATCGAGATATAGAGTGATTCAGAACTGAATCCGCGCCATGATTCCGAGGCTCGGGCCGTTACGGTCCACAATTCCGCGTAAAGCAAACTGTGGCACCGGGCGGTACTCGACTGCCGCTAACGGAGTGAACCCATCATGCTCTGCTCGGAGCCAAATCGTCTCGTCGAGTGGCAACGCAACGGAAACGAACCCTCGACCCCCTCGCCGAGAAATGAATCCGACGGTGAGTTCAGTTGGCACGTCCTGATTCGCGGGGTCATAGTTGCCGTACCGAAAGGTGGCGGCGAGATAGATCGCCCGCCCCGGTCCTTCATCCGCTAAGTCCAGTGCCCCTACGGAGATTCCTGGCGACGTATCAAGGAACGGAACGATGTAGTTGTAACTCACGTCCCCGGAGGCCCGCCCGCCGTAGGTTGTC
This sequence comes from Fimbriimonadaceae bacterium, assembly GCA_019638835.1. GTDB lineage: Bacteria > Armatimonadota > Fimbriimonadia > Fimbriimonadales > Fimbriimonadaceae > JAHBTC01. Next base: position 3,194 of record JAHBTC010000061.1, on the reverse strand, counting down.
GCCGCGACCGCGATCCCATTGCCAAAACCGAAAGCTGCCCTGCCAAAGACTTGCTCGTCTTTTCGGGTTTCGAACGTCGTTCGCACTTCGTTGCGATAAACCGGGAGTCCAGCAGGGGTGCGAAGATTCCAATCGGCGAACGCCATCGTTGGGCAGGCGAGGAGCAGAGCAAACAACGTGCGCATGGTTTGAGAACCGGACCTTACCCTTCGACGTGTGTGGTGCCGGCACGTTGCACGATCCGGTCAAGCGTCGCTTCCATGATTGCGGAGGTTTGTGCAGAAACACTAAACACAATAGATTCGCGATAGACCCGCTGTGCCGGGTGGTTTGCGGTGTTGGCGGCCCCGCTACTGGAAACCACACCTGCATGGGCGCATCTGGCCATCAGATCGATTACCCAAGCGCGGCGGCGTAACCGCTCCTCCATCGGTACGGACTCAGGATCTTCTTCTAGGGCGGCGGTACACAATTCAATCTCTTTGGAGAGTGCCCGCGCGGTTGTGTGCAGAAACTCCGTGTCTCGCCGGTTCGCCGCGCTCTGGACCAAGTCGTAGCCCGCCCACGCACACCCAAGAGCGAAAAACCCTTGGAGCGAGATGTTGATCAGGTCGTTGTTGACGATCCAGTCAGGGGGTTGGAAGAAGACGATGTTTTTTTCGCTGAGAAGATAGCCATCAAAGTCCACGGTTACCGTCTGCGCGGCTTCCATGGCAGCCAACTTCATGGGTTCGCTTGACTTGATCCCGACCGTGTTGGCCAGGGGCACAAGCCCGAATACCGCTTGACCATCCGGAAGGACTGCCGCGACGAGGAACTCGGGATAGAAGCCGTGACCTGTCACCCACGGCACGTGACCATCAAGTCGAAATCCTCCCGGAACGGCCGCCGCTTTCATAAGAGGCGGACCGGGGCGGCGCAACTGGCTAAATCCTATTCCGATCAACCGTTCACCATTGTGGGTGTGCGGCAACACTGCTTCTTTGAGGGCCGAGTTCTTACTCTTACTGAGCATGGAAACCGCGCTTTGGTGCTGGGTTTGTAGGAAGGCGAGGGCACCCGAGTACCGCGCGATAGCGACTTGAAATTGCCGGAATTCAAGGTCAGGGAGTGCGGGGCCACCAAACTTTCTCGGTCGACGGAGTGCGAGCCATCCGTTCTTCGCGAGGACAGCCAGGCCCTTGGCGAGGGCGGTGGGGTCGTGGTCCATCTCCTGGGCAAGCGGGCGGATCTCCTGCTCCAAAACAGACTTGAGATCGGTGAGAAGGAGGTTGTTCATGACCAGCGACATCCCGTATCCCATACGTTTCGCCAACGTTCAACGACGTCGCTCTGGGAGATTGGTCGCGTCCAGTCACCGCCCGGGCCGACAATCCAACCAGGTTCATTCAGTTCCGGTTTCCTGAGTGACCAAATGGTGGAAGTATCTTCACAGTAGGCAAGGGGTTCACGGGCGCGCTCCTTCAGGTCAGCGAATGCGGTAGGCAAACAACGCGTGATGTAGACAGGGCCATCGTGTTGCTTCAGAAGATGAGCCCGAACAGGCTGAAGTCCGCGAAGGGCAGTAGTGCGAAAGGTGACTTCTACGAAGCGGAGCCCCTGACCCCAAGTGCCACAAGCCGCCCGATGGATGTCGTAACCCGCAACGGACTTGACGACCCTTGAACCGGATTTGGCCGTGCGACCATCGGGTCGCTGAAAAGTTGCCCCAAGCACCCAATCGCGAACTGGGCCGTGGCTGGCTTCCAGTCCGTGCGGAAGGTGCGCTGCCACCAAACCGCCAACGGTTCCCGGATATCCCGCCAGCTGCGGCCCCCACTCGTCGGGCGTCGGCAAAGGAAGGCATTGACCTCTTTCTCGCAGAGCAGCCTGCAGTTCGGCGATTGGCGTCCCGGCACGAGCCACGACGATCTGATCTTCGGAACGGAACTCGACGATGCCCGCATCTTCGATTGGGCTTTCCCAAGAGTCGTTTAGGCAAAGGAAGCCTTGCTTGGTGCCAAGTCCACGAATCCGGCTCATGTGGCGGCCCCTTTCCATCGGCGCATGTGCTCAATGCAGCCTTTTTGGTTTGGGAGCACTTTGCACGGATTGGAGAAAGGCGATGTCGGAAACAGCCCCTTCGCATCGTGCATCAGTTCCAGGTCATCAGGCGAGAACATCAGGTCCATGAAATCAATTTTCTCGACGCCAACTCCGTGTTCGCCGGTGACGCTACCGCCAAGCCGGACACATTCGCGGAGGATGGTTTCACCTGCTCGCACCACTCGATCCACGATTCCAGGTTCCCGATCATCAAAATAGAAAATTGGATGGAGGTTTCCGTCGCCTGCGTGAAAGATATTGGCGACCCCGAGTTGCTCTTGCTCGGCGACTTGGTACACCAGTTCTAGCATCTCGGGCAATCGGCTCCGGGGGATCACACCGTCATGGGTGACAACGGTCGGGGCAAGCCGACCCATCGCTCCGATCCCTTTCTTGCGCACCGTCCAGAGGTGGGCTCGCTCTTCGGCATTAGCGGCGATTCTGACGCCGCAAAGGTCAAATCGCTCGCAGACCTCACGTGCCGAGAGGATCTCTTCGTCAGCTTGGTCGCCATCGCACTCAATCAGGAGCATTGCCTGAGCACCATCAGGCACTTCGAGTCCAAAAGCGGCCTTCACAGCACCAAAAATGAAGTGATCCATCATCTCTAAGGCGGCGGGCACAACTCCGGTGTCCATGATGGATGCAACTGCCTCGGTGGCTCCGCGCACGCTACGGAAAGAAACCAGCATCGTCGCCACTCTCTCGGGGAGCGGGGTGAGCTTGACGCACGCTTCGGTAACGATGCCCAAAGTTCCTTCACTTCCTACAAGGAGCCCAAGAAGATTTGGCCCTGGTGCCTCCGGGACGCCGTCGCCAATCTCCTGCACGGCTCCCTCCGTATCCACCATCGTCACGGAAAGGATATGTTGCGCCGTAACTCCGTACTTGAGTGTGTGCGGCCCCCCAGAGTTTTCGGCGATGTTGCCGCCAAGGGTGCTGACGGTCTGGCTACTTGGGTCGGGTGCGAAGTGAAAACCATCGGCGCGGACTGCTTCCGTGAGCCGGATGTTCGCGATACCGGATTGGGCTCTGAGTCTCCGGTTCGGAAGGTCAATCTCCAGAATGCGATTCATCCGTTTGGTGGAAATCACAACGCCTCCCATTGC
>JAHBTC010000060.1 GCA_019638835.1 Fimbriimonadaceae bacterium | reverse complement strand
CCATTGTCTTGCACGGTGATGTCTGTGAAAGCACCAGGATTCGACTTACTCGACATGATTTTGTCGGGGGCCTGGGTTCCGCTGGCGTTGGAACCGTCTAGGTAAGAGTTGTCGCCGTTCACGCCGTTGTAGCCGTACGCGTAGACATGATTTCCGTTGCTGGAACCATCAAGATAGAGGATGGCGAGTTCAGCCGGGTGCCCCTTGGGGTTTGGTCCTGGGCTCACCGCGAGCCAAAAGCCGTTGGGCAAGACGCCGTTCTGAGCTTGATAAGTTCCGTACCAGCTGAACTGGTTGGTGACGGTGTTGAATGAACCCGTAGCGTTCAAGAGTTTTCCGGCCGTATCGTTGATTCCTGCCGATCCATTGACTGCTCGATCAAACGTCCACTGGTAGGTTTGGCCGAACGATGTCGCTGATGCAACCGCCAGGGCCGCAACCGCACCCCATTTTGTGATTCGCATAATGATTTCGTCCTCTCCGAAGACCAAGCCTCGGTAGTAGTTCCATTATGAAACAATGAAACTGTGGATACTAACGAACATTGCAAAGTCTACAAGAAATACTGTGCTTTCCATACATTAACCGATAGTATTACCAGGCAAGATAGGCAACAAAATACCCTCGCAAGGTTACGGGCCTGCGAGGGTAATCGGGGTCAGGATCCGTTATACGGTTACTTTGCGGCGGCGAAAGATGGTGAGCAAGCCCGCGCCGAGAGCGACCATCGTTGCCGGCTCGGGTACCGGGTTCGTCGGCATCTTCTGTCCGTCAAACCAACCCTGCTCACAGAACTCAAACTTGGTTAGGTAGTTGGACGAGGTGGAGGTGCTGAGCCCATTCACGGGGTGCCACCAGATGCCGACCTCCTCACCGAATGCTGCCCCTGTCCAATCGTTCTTCTGGGCTTGAGTTCCGTACTTGGGAACGTGATTCTGGATGACCGTCGCGTCCATGGAGAATCCCAGCGTCTTCGTCTTGGTTTGGTTGTTATAGTAAGACGTTACGTCGAACATCTTCGAGGGATCGGCCTTGCTGGAATAGATCTTGTCCGGCGCCTGCGTTCCTGATGCTACCGATCCATCCTTGAATGAGTTGTTACCATTTGCACCGTTGTAGGAATAGGCATAAACATCTTTCTTTCCGGCGGATGCATCGAGATAGAAGATTGCCAACTCGGATGAGTGGCCCTTGGGATTAGGGCCAGGGCTGATGACGAGCCAGAAACCGTCGGGCGTAACGCCTTTGTTGGCGGAGAAGGAACCGTAGAACGAGAATGTATTCGTCGCCCGGTTGAAGCTACCCTGCATGGTTTCGAAGCGACCGGCTGCGTCGTTCAATCCTTCCGGATTGGCATTTACCCCTCGTTGCCAACTAAAGTTGTATTCGGTTTGGGCAAACGCGGAACCGCAGAGGAGAGCGGAGGCGATAAGGATAAGATTGCGATTCATGATGACCTGCGTGGGTTTGTGACCCCGACAATCAGGTCAGTCGCAGATTACGTGCCGTCCGTTGCAACGTCCTGATTATCTGGCTCAATTGCTTGGTCTCGCCGTCGCGACCGCTCTCGCCAAAGAGAAACGACCAATGGCACAAGCAGAACTAGAAGCACACCACCCGAAATGGAAGAGAGATGCTCCTTCACCCACGGGTTGTGCCCGAGGCCGTATCCCGCACCAACGAGTGCGCCCATCCATAACAAGCAACTGACAAACGTGACTCCGAGAAACGAGGCAAAGTTCATGCGGCTGCTGCCCGCAACGAAAGGCACCGTTGAACGAAAAACCGAAACCCAGCGAGCCACCAAAAAGATTTGGAGGCCGTGCCTCTGATACGCGGTTTCGGCTCGATCAATCCAGTCCAATCGAACCCATTTCGCAAATCGAGACTTGGCGATCTTAGGCCCGAGCCAATAACCCCAGCCAAAGTTTGCGATGTCGCCAAGCCATGCCGCAACTAAGATGGTGAGGGCTACCCACACTAGCTCCATCCCGTTCACCATGGGGCTACAAAGGAACCCGGCAGTGAAGGCTAAAGTAGTGGTTGGGATCAGCGGCACATAGATGAGCCCCGACTTCGCGAACGTGGCGAGAAAAAGAATCGCGTAGGCCCAAACGCCGTAATGCCGGACAACCTCACCGAGACGAGTGTCCAGGTGCACGAGCATTTGAAAGAACTCGGCGGCGTTTGGAATAGTGAGAGGTTACATCCGGCACCCGATTCGTCCATGCCAACGGTCATAGCAGAGAAAGCCCTCGTGGGCACCTCCGAGCATGAACTCAACGGCGAAGCGCGGGATACCGTATGATGAAGAGCGCATGGCGAGCCAGATGCCGGTTCCAAGGAGAGATGACGCCAAGCTAGAGCAATTGAACTGGCAGGCGATCAAACGATTCTTGGGCCTTGCACACGCCTACCGCCAAGTCTTTATTCTTGCGTCGGTGATGACTCTGGTCTCATCAGGGCTCAACCTTTCACTGCCACTAGTTGCTCAGACCTACTTTCCTCGGATTGTCAGCAGCAAACAAGTCTCGTCTTTGGACCGCGTCGCCCTTTTTATTGGCGGCATTTTGCTTGTTGCCGCGACAATTCAGTTCGTTCAGTGGGTGATTACAGTTCGTGCGGGCAACGCCGTCGTGACCGATCTCCGGGCAAGGGTTTTTCATCACCTACAGCGACTGCCAGTCTCATACTTTGACCGAACGAAGGCAAACGAACTTACCACGCGCCTCAGCAATGATGTCACTCAAATCCAGCAAGTTCTGACGCTAGACGTTGTCAATGTCATCGCGAATGTTGTAACGCTCACCGGAGGAGTGCTGATTGCCTTCTATATTGATTGGAAACTATCCCTGTCTGTGATCGTGCTGATTGGGCTCATGTCGCTCGTCATCATTTACGCAGGAAAGCGACTCCGCCGACTCAATCGCTTGACCCTGGATGCATTGAGTGAAACTATGGGCGGTATCGGTGAGGCACTCGCCAACATCCGCATCGTCAAGGCATTTGCTCGACAAGTGCACGAAGATCATCGGGCAGGGCGACATCTGAGCCGTGTGCTCAAACTCAGCGACCGAACAGCGGTTTGGGAGGCTGCGATTGGCGTAACCGCGATGGTCGGGTTCCTCTTGCTGACGGTGGCCGTGATTTGGTGGGGGGGAAGGCGAGTGTTGACTGGCGATCTAGAAACCAAGAACTTCATCGCCTTTTTCTTTGCGGTGACGATTCTCGGGAGTCCCATGAGCATGCTTGCCTCGCTCTATTCGAGATTGCAGAAGGCTGTCGGTGCGTCCGATCGTATCTTCGAGATTCTTGATGAGACACGAGAGCCGATTGATCCACCCGACTCCGTTGCGTTTCCCGAAGATGGACAAACCAATGTTGAAGTCCGCGACTTGACTTTCGGTTACGACCCCGAGCGACCAGTCCTCAAGTCCATGAATCTTAGGCTCCCTCCGGGAAAAGTGACGGCCTTAGTAGGGCAGTCCGGATCCGGAAAAACCACGTTGGCATCCCTCATTTTCCGCTTTTATGAGCCGCAAGGGGGTGAGATCACGATCGATGGCATTCCGATCACCAAGATCCAGCGGAATAACCTTCGCGAGCACATAGGAATCGTGCCTCAGATGCCCGTTCTCTTCAATGTTTCGATCCGGGAAAACATTCGATATGGTCGACTAGACGCCACGGACGAAGAGATTGAAGCGGCGGCCCGTGACGCTAACATAACCGAGTTTGTTGAGAAGCTTCCGTTCGGTTTCAATACACTGGTGGGTGAGCGTGGTGTCACTCTCTCGGGTGGCCAAAACCAAAGAGTCGCAATCGCCCGAGCGTTGTTGAAGAATCCCAGAATTCTTGTGCTTGATGAGGCGACCAGTGCGCTCGATACCCGTAGTGAGGCGCTCGTCCGCGAGGCTTTAGATCGACTTCAAAAGGGTCGTACAACATTGATTATTGCGCACCGGTTGTCTACGATCAAAGACGCAGACCAAATCGCCGTAATGGTGAACGGTCAGGTCGCCGAGGTAGGACGCCACGACGATCTCATCGTTGCCAACGGTCATTACGCCCGCCTTCACAATCTTGGCCTCGTCGCCGCCGAAGACGGCAATGAGCCACTGATTGACCAACTGCAACCTGAGTTCGAACCCAGTTAGATCTGCCTGGTTAAGATACGGGTAAAGAAGGTATCTCTTCCGGTATGCAATTTTGTCGTTTTCGGCTCAACCTTGTCGGCGTAACGGTTGGCCTGGCCGCAATCGCATGGGGACAATCACCTCTCACCGTGACAATCCTCCATACGAACGATTCCCACGCCCGGATGGAACCGGCCGCTGTACGCGGTGTCGAAATCGGTGGCCGATCGCGCCTTGTCTCTGCGGCGAAGGCTGAACTCGCCGTGGCCGAAAACCCGATTGTCTTGGATGCCGGTGACGTCTTCCAAGGCACGCTTTACTTCAACGTCTACGAGGGACTTGCTGACCTCGCCGTCATGAATCATCTGGGTTATGACGCTATGGCCGTCGGAAACCATGAGTTTGACCGAGGGGATGCCCCACTCGCCGAATTTGCCCGCCACGCCGAGTTTCCGCTGCTCGCCGCAAATTTGGACGTTAGCGGCAACGAGTTGCTCAGGGACTTGATCAAAGCAAGTACGGTGATTGAGGTGCAGGGCCAGAAAGTTGGCATTATCGGGGCGGTAACCGCAACCCTGCCCACCATCTCGTCCATGCCTGATACCGTCAAAATGCGCGATCTGCGGTCAAGCATCCAGGGCGAGATCGACCGCCTCGCAACCGAAGGCGTAAACAAGATCATCGTCGTGGCCCACGTTGGCTGGCGAGAAGAGGCCGAACTCATCGCTTCCGTCCGCGGAATAGACGTGATGGTGGGTGGGCATAGTCATAGCCTTCTCGGAACATTTACGATGCCGATCCCTGGCAACCCGACAGCAATTGACGGCTATCCTGTCCGCCGCGTCGGCGCGGACGGAGCCCCCGTCCTCCACGTAACCGCCTTCGAATGGAGCAAGGTTCTAGGCAAACTGATCTTCACATTCGATGCAAATGGTCGCATTGAATCTGTGAGCAATGAATCCAAACCCATTGTGATTGATGACACGATCCCTAAGGATCCGTACGTTGAAACCCTGATTGCCGCCTATCGCAAACCGATTCAAGCGATGGCGGAAAAGGAGATTGGAACCGTATCAGCCGCGATTGAGCGAGGCAATCACTTGCAAGGCGAATCGGCGATGGCAAACCTCATTGCGGATTCCATGCTTGAGGCGACCAAGGTCAACGGTTGTGTTGCAGCGTTTATGAATGGTGGCGGGGTCCGTGCCAGTTATGAAGCAGGCCCTCTTACTTTTGGCGCGGCGATTACGGTGCAGCCCTTTGCCAATACGCTTGCCGTTCTTGATTTGACGGGCGCAGAACTCAAGGCGGCGCTTGAACACGGCGTTGCCGCGCTCCCCGAGGCCAGCGGAGCATTGCTACACCCTTCCCACGGCACTTCTTACGCGATCAACATAAACCGTCCGGTCGGGCAGCGGGTAAGCGACATTGTCGTGGCAGGAGAGCCCATAGAGCCTCAAGCAACCTATCGAATTGCATTCAACTCCTTCACAGCAAGCGGGGGTGACGATCATCAGGTCTTGAAAGCCGCGAACGGATATCGGTATGAGACCGGACTCGTGGACATCGATGCGATGGTGGATTACATCGCGAAACTCGGACGCCCTCTCACACCTGTTGTGGAAGGACGGATAAAGGTCTTCCAATAATTAACTTCGAGTGACAGTCACGCTAGCCGCCAATCTCGTGGCGGCTATCACATTCATGCGGTGGCCACTGCGATGAGCGGAGACGTCCAGCGCCGAAACCGGCACCCCCGCCAACGCGAGATCGCCAATCAGATCAAGGAGTTTGTGACGAACTGGTTCGTCGCGGAATCTTGCGAGGAAGTCGTATTCCGCATCACCAAGAATCAAACATGAGTCCTCATCCAATCCTAAACCCAAACCTAAAGCGCGTATCGGTTCCACTTCCTCCCGAAAAGCGAAGGTCCGGGCGTTTGCCACCTCTCTTGCGTAAGTCGCTGGATCCAAATGTAACTCTAGTTGCTGACGCCCTGGCCACCTCGGTGAGCAGTCGTATTCATACGACCAATCTCCATCGCCGTCGGCAATCGCAATTTTGATCTCATCCTCGCCGGTAAAAATTCGCTTGAACAGGCCGCTTACCTCTAGCCTTCCGCACTCTGCTTTGCCCGACTGGCTGAGCCCTTCCACGAAGGGTTGCGCGCTCCCGTCCATTGCTGGCAGTTCACCGCCTTCAACCTCAATCTCAGCGTCCGTGAATCCAAGACCCGCAAGCGCACTCATCAAGTGCTCAATCGTTGAAACTGGCCCAAGTTGAGTGCACCGACGCGTGTCGGTAACGTTCTCGGGAATCGCGGCAATTCGTTGGTCTCCCGACCGAAACACAATGCCATCGGTTCCCGGGTGTACCGTGACACGAGAGGGGCCACCTCCGTGGAGTGCCTTACCCGACCACGAAATGGAGTCAGCCACCGTGAAACGAGGAAACAATTTGCTCATCCCTCTAACTCCTTGACCCGCTCCTCGAGGGCTTTGATCCTCGCGAAGAGGTCAGGGAGTTTCCCAACGAATGCCATCTGACGCATCGCTTCCCGAACAGGAATCGGAGGAACCCCAAAGTACTCGCCTGGCTCCTTTAACTTCTTCATCACCCCGGCCCTTCCCGCAAGCGTGACGTCATCGCCAATCACACTATGGTCAGCGGCGGCCGCTTGCCCGCCCATCACAACTCTCCGTCCAATCTTGGCACTCCCCGCGATCCCAACATGGGCGGCGAAAACCGAATGGTCTCCGATCACGCAGTTGTGCGCTATCTGCACCAAATTGTCCAACTTCACCCCATCGTGAATAATCGTATCGCCCATCGTAGCGCGATCAATGGTGGTATTCGCACCGATCTCAACATCGTTACCGATTCGGACTCCGCCCACTTGCGGCACTTTGACGCGACGCTCACCATCCCATAAGTATCCGAAGCCGTCAGAACCGATGACCGAACCGGGATGAAAAACCGAGCGATCGCCAACTCGAACGTCTTGGACCAGAGTGACTCGCGGATGAAGAAGGCAGTCCGAGCCAATAACGCAACCGGCCCCTACATATCCGAATGCCCCTACCACACTCCTGGCCGCAATCTTTGCGCCGTCTTCAACCACGACGTAGGCCCCGATTGCCGCGTCTTTGCTAATCTTGGCCCCAGGTTGAACGATTGCGGTGGGGTGGATACCAATTTCAACCGGGACGGGGCGGATGAAGAGGGCTAAGACCTTTCCAAATGCCGCCCGTGGATCGTCGCAGGCCAATGCCGGGCGCCCAAGATCGGGGGCTTGGAGGGGCACGATGATCGCGCCGACATCGCTCGCCAGCGCCTTGCGAATGTACTCTTCGTTGCTGCCAAAGGTGATTGCGTCAGCCCCATTCTCGCCCGCCGAAACGACGCGATGAACGAGGAACTCGCCCGGGCCCCTTAGTTCGGCTCCGGTGAGTTCGGCGAGATGCGCGAGAGTGTAAGGAGCCTTTGTCGCCATTCGATGTACTCGTCCGTGACGTCGCGCGCACCCGCACGACCCATTCGAAGATCATAGCCGCGAGACTCGGCAAACCGCGCCAACAAGACCCGGTCACCATCGGGCATGGGTGGGGCCGCCGTTGCCGGTGGAACAACCATTCCCGTAACGGTTTGGCTTACGTTGACCGATGCCCCGGATTCTCCGGGAACATTGCGACGTAAACTTTGGAACTGGTTAGTGATGTCGCTACTTCGGTCGGCGTATCGGGATCGCACTGCGTCTTGCGCCAGCGTCACGGCTTCGAATTCCGAGGCGGCAAGCGCAAAGAGGTCGGTTTGCAGTCGGGCGTTGTAGAAACCTTCGATGGCGCCCTTTTGTTCTTCCCAGTTCAGGTCAAGTCGGGCTTCACCATGGGCGATATCTGCCCGTGCGGCCGCCAGCCAACTTGTCTCGTTATGAGGAATGATTCCGGGCTGAGAAACGCGCCTACGGCTAAACGGATCGTTGTCCGGCCATCCCACGCGCCATGCGATGCCGGATCGCAACGGTCCCATCGCGACTGCCGCATCCTTGACGTCGGTCTGATCTTGCGCCAATAGATTCACGTATGCCGCCGAACGATCGCTTTGCCATTGGCTCAGGATCCGATTTCGCTGGACCTCAAACTCGTTGAGAATGCGACGTCGCTCGCGAGAGAGTTGACGCTGAAGTGTGTTCTGACGGTCTTCTTCGATGGAAGCGAGCATCTCCTCCATTCGATTGGTTCCATCACCAATCAGCAGGGTTCGCGGCTTCTCCGCATTCAGAGTGAGTTGACCCGCTACCGCCTCGCTCGGAAGAACCGTATTTGCCGGAGAATCTCCGAGGGCAAGTTCCATGGCCCGGACGCGATTAAGGTCAACCGTGACCAAGGGAGCCGAGCGCTGGCAACCAACTACGAGAATGGCTGCCAGCGTGGCGATCAGGAACGAGTGACTACGGTGAAGAAGCATCTACGGCTTTGATGACATCAGCCGTCAAGTCATTGGCCGAATAAACCAGGACACTTGATTCAAAGACCAACGTGTAACCCTGACGCTTCGCTTCGGTGGAGATCACTTGGCGAACCTTGGTGACTGCGTCGTCTCGGAGCTTCTGCCCAAGCGCATCCATGTCATTGTTGAACTGCGAGTTCCACTGTTGGACCACGGCCATGCCGGTCTGGGCTCGCTGATTGAGATCGGCGAGGAGGGTCTTCTCTTCTTCCGTGAGGTTTGTTTTCTGCGCCAGCGTCATGCGTTGGCGTGTCGCGTTTTGAACAGCGGCTTTTGTCGTATCAAACTGCGTCTTCTCGGCGGCGGTCAGAGTGTCTTTCAGGCCAAGTGTCAAAAGTGTTTGACCTTGCTCCTGCGTCATGCACAAGTTTTCGGTGGCGAAAGTAAGCAAATCACTTCGCGTACTGAATGCTGCTCGGAGAGAATCATTGGATTGCTGGCCAAGTTTGCTTTGGTCTAGCACCTTGGTGATGTCCACGGATGCGAACTTCTCGTTGTTCGCCTGGAAGCCCGAGCCGAACATGAACGCAGCCATGAGTACAGCGAGAGCGGCAAATGCGCCAAGCCAGGCGCGCGATTGTCGGTGGTTGATTGATTTCATGAGTTGTGTCGTTAGAAACTACTTCCGATCGAGAAGTGAAGTCGTGAACTCCCCTCTTGATTGAACGCGTAATCGAGTCGGATGGGTCCGAGAGGGGTCACAAAGCCCGCTCCAAGTCCGTATGCGAGTCGAAGCCGCGGTGTATTAGATTGCGGGAAGCCGGCAACAGTCCCGTATCCACCCCACGCTCCGCCGTAATCCGCGAAGGCGATTACGTTAAAGTTGCGTTGGATTGGGCGACGATACTCGACGGTTGCGAGAAGCGACTGGCTACCCCAAAATTGCTGATTGTCGTATCCACGCAGGGAGCCCGAGCCACCGACAAACAGTTGTTCGAAGAACGGCACCGTCCCCCCGATGTGGCCGTACCGGGCGCGCATCGCGATGATCGGACGGAGCGTATCTACGGGGTCGTCAAGGCGCTCCTGTGACCAGCGATCCAGCGGCCAATACTGTCGGTACTCAAGGGTAGAGCGGACGAACGTATTGACGCCCAGCACTCTCTCTTGACCCGCAACCTGTCCTCCTACTCGAGAGATGTTGCTATAGCCTGGTTCAATCGTGATCGTGGCCAATGAGCCCCGATATGGCTCAAGACGCGGGGTGCGCTGATCGCGGCTAACTCCCAACTTTAGGATTGCCACGTCGCCGTTTTGCTGCACGAACTGGTTCTGATTTTGGTTATTCGCGCTTTGCAAGTCGATGCTTCGTATGTTCTCGGCGGTCAATCCGACTTGACCAAACAGGTCTTGGCCGATCGGGCGAATGATAGAGAGATCCAAACCAGTACGCCGCTCATCAAAGTTGCGGTCCGATGAGGAGGCGAACGGGTTGGCCCCTGTACCCGTGAAGTTGTACTGAACCCTCGAGTACACATTCGCAGAGACCGATGTGCCGCGATCGTCAAAGTATCGGTCTGTCCAAGTGAGATCAACACTTGGACCGCCACCCACAGTGGCTTGCGAAAGGTTTGCACCGACGGATTGACCAGAACCTCGGAAGTTCGTGTCTTGATAGGTCAGCAAACCGACAAGACGACTCTGCGGGTCAAGCGCGGCACCAATATTGAACAATCCCGTAGGTCTCTCTTTAACAAAGAGCGTGACGTCAAGCGTTCCCGGCTGTCGGCCCGGAGTCGCGGTCGGTTGGATCGAGTCAAACCAGCCCGTTGCGTACAGATCTTCAATGTCGCGGCGAAGATTCCGTTCGTTGAGCGCAACACCAGTCTGACGAGTGCGAAGAATACGTTCGAACGTGCTTTGCCGCGTTCGCATGCGGCTTGAGTCCTCGTTGACGATGCGGATTTCGTTCAGCCTCGTTTCCAGAACGCGAATAACGAGAGTTCCTTCGCTTTCGGGATCGGGGCCGAGTTGTTCAATCTGAATGCTATAGCCTCTCGTCGAATACAGGTCGCGAATTGCCTCCGCAAGAGAGCGACCGAGGGTGTTGCGATAGATTTCACCGAGGGGCTGCCCGACCTGGTCGTCTTGAGAATCGGCGACCGCAAGTGCCGTAATTTCCTCCGTGGACACAACCGTGTTACCAACGACTTTGACTTCCTTGATGACGGGATTTTCAACGACTGCCACCACGACATCCACGTCTGTGTCGTTGACCACCGCGCCGCGAATCTCTACTTCGCGGAACAGTCCCATGCTGAGAACCAAGTCTTCTTCGCTTGCCCTCTCAGCTTCGTTATAGGTCGAGCCGACTTTCCAGCGCATGCTCGTAAGAATTGCTTCGCTGGTAACACGATTATTTCCTTCAACGGTAATCGCGCGAATCGTTCGATTCTGCGCCATGGCCCATGTCGTCGCGCACAGAAGGAGAACCAACAACAGCCCCCGCCTCGCTCCTTTCAGCGCTATGCCCCTCATAGTTCTGCCAGTCTAGACGCTTTATGCAGTTCAGCGGTACGGTCAAGTCTCATTCGGGTCTTATCGGCCTCAAAATCGTCGGCTCCAGTCGAGTCGGAACCGCCAAGGAACATCTTGGTCAATGGAGTACTGCAAACGCAACTCTCGGACAATGCCACCAATCGTTGGAACATCGTATTCAAGGCTAAGTTCGTATTGTAGTTTGCCCTCAATCGGCTGGGACAGCTGGCGCCGCAAATAGAACGTTAGTCGTCGGCTCAGCACTTTTCCAAGGGTGACGAAAGCGCCGTCGAACGGGTTGTAGTCAAAGTAAAGGAAGTCAAGCCCCAGGCTCTCGGCGAGCTTTCGAGAGGAGGCGTTAGTCAGCGCAGGAAGCAATGCGGAGGCCAAGTTGCGGCTGATGTCGGTGGAACTGAGTCCTCCACTCGTCAAACCCGCAATCAGGTCGCGCTGGCCTATGATCGCAAGAATTTCGTCACTACTTAGATCGCCCGGCTCACTCGATGCGACAAAGTTGAGCCTGTCGGTAGCCGACAGCAAATCACCTTGAATCCCAATCGTTACGCGATAGGTGCGGAACCGGTCATCACGACGAGCCGCCAAGATCGTCGTTCCTTCAATGTCAAGATCAATGCGACCCGATTGTGAGAAAGTATCTCCGGAGAACAATACTCTTATCTCTCCTCCTGGAACGAGATTGATCGTGGCGGATGGAAGCGTCATGACTCCCGAATCGACAACTAATGGTAAGGAAATGGTTGGCGCGGTAAAACGTCCATTGAGGACGCCTTGGCCATGTAAACGAAGGTCTAAGGTAGGTGCCAAGACCCTCGTTTCGGGGCTCACCACGAGTCGGACTCCCACAAACTCGGGGTCTATCGGCGGCAGCGAGCCATCACCCTCCGGAAGCGGTTGCGTAGGCAGACGCAACTCGGTTGCGTTGGCGATCAGTTCGCCCGTTACGCGGGGTGAGACGACGCGTCCGTTGGCTTGAATCTGGCCACTGATCGCTCCTTGGCTGGCCCCGTCGGCACTCGGAATCACATATGACCAACGGAAATTATCAAACGCGGCCGTGGCTCGCATGCTGATAACGTCCCGCCAATATTCCGCGTCGGTGGGGGCAACCAGAATGCCACGAATGTCAACGGCAACATTCCCGGAAGTGCTCCCTGCACCCTCAATACTTGCGGGTTGAGTTAAGTTCCAGTTGACTTCAACTTCATCGTTCTCCGTGAAGGCAATCTTGGCGGTTGATGGTCCGAAACTAAACTCATCTTGGGAAAGGGCAACCGACTCCGCAACGACGTCAAAGCCACCCGACGTATACCAACGATCACCATCAAATCGAACGATGACTTCGCCGTCAATCGTTCCGGCCGTGCCGTTCGGTCGCAAGTCAGGAACGAACTGGCTCAGCTGAGCAATTGCCATCTCATCGACGGCAATGCTTCCGGTCGCAATTCCGGTTTCAAGAACGTATGCTCCGCCGATTCTCGCGATGAGATCGCGGTACTCCGCAGTTCCTTCGGTTGATATCACACCGTCTGCGATAGAGATTGACGCAAAGCGAACTGCGGCCGGATCGGATGTTTCACCATCGCTTGCAGAAAACACGAGGTCAGTGAGTTCGGCCGTTCCTTCACCCTCCAAATCATCTTGCTTGCCGCGTACTCGAGCCTGTAAGTTGAAGCGACCAGCAGGTAAGTTGAACTCAGGGTATGCGAGTTGTGCCCATATCAAATCAAAGTCAGAAACGGTGATTGTGCCCTCCACATCACCGTTATTCGAATAGGAGGCGTTGGTCGCCATGACGCCTTCGGACCAAGAGATTCGAGGTACTACAAACTTATCTCCGCCATACAAGACCGCGGCAGTGAGCGTCCCCGCTTCCCGCCCAAAAATCTCGAGGGCGCTGACGGTCACCGTGTCGGCATTCACCTGCAGATCGTCAGGAGTCCAGTGAATGTCGGCGCCAACGGTGACATCTCCTCTAAGTGACCGCAGGATTCGTCGCGCATCGGCACTGAGACTCGTCTCTCTTCGGAGTGCCGCCGCAACCAGCGAGTCGGCCTCAAATCCCAATAACTCGGAGCGGGCGTCAAGAACGTTAGTCGCGGGATCGTAAATGCCGTTTCGAACGACAACAAAGTTATCCAGATTTCCAAACTCGGCGGCGAACTCAACTCTTTCATCCACCCATCGGGCCGTGATTGGACCGCTACCAAACGACTGACCTCCAACGACGATGTCCTGCGCTGTGAGATTCGTAAGGGCGTAAGTAAGATCGCTCCCTTTCCCGTCAATAGTGGCGACGCCATCAAGAACAAGCGTTGTCGTTAGCTCAGGATTTTCGTTCGGTCGCGTCCTGATATCCGCACGATTCAAGAGTGCCTGAACAATATATTCTTCGGTGTCCAGGCTATACACACCAGATGCCGTTAGCTCCCCTCGTCCAAGAGCTAGTCGAAGGGTTTCCAGGTTCACTTGGTTACCCGTCAGTCGCGCGACGAGACTTCCGCTGGAGGACTGCACACCTGCAAGATCCATGTTCCGAAAAGCGAACAGGGCCGCAACTTCCGGTGACTCAAGGGTGCCTCTGATTCGAGCGGCAAGGAGTTGCCCCTGGCCTCCAAGGTTCTCCGGCCCCCAATCCGCGAGGAGGACGCTTCCTCCCGCGATACTCCCATCCAATGCACCAGAAGCAATATCGTAGTTGACCTTGCCCTTGATCTCCGTGCCCCGCACAAGGGCTCGGAGGTCCACCAGGGAAACGGTTTCGTTGGTGCCTTCCACCTTTGCCGTTACAATCGGGATCAGGACGTCACCCGCTTTGAAGCCGTAGACGCTGGCCTCCCCGTATGTGGCAAACCGTCCGTCGCGGAACACCAAGTCGCCACGGGCGACGGCAAGCCCTTCAATTTTTTCGTTGAATCTCGCTAACTCAACGGCGCTTGTTTCGTAGCGAGCATTGAAGGTTTGAGTAGAGATATCGCCTGAACCTTGACCAACCACAAATCCTTCCGGTGTTTCGGCCAAGAATCGCGAAACAAGGAGTTCGTTTCCTCGCAAACGAGCCCGGAGACTAAACGACTCCACATCAAAGCTCTGGTCGCCAGTCACGTATTTGCCTCGACCGTCTATTGAAGCCCGCACATCAGGGCGATCCACGAATCCGCCCAATACAAGAGATGCGTTGGCGGTGCCCGAGAGCCCGTTGGTTTCAAATCTTTGGGCTAGGGGGCCAAGAGGAATGCTTGAAGCTTTCGCAAAGCCTTCCAGCGTATTGCTGCGAATACCATATTGAACTGCGCCCGTCCAACGGCTGCCAAATGCGTCTGCGCGACTAACTTGCGCGGTTATCTTCGTCGAATCCCCGACGACCTTTGATTCCAGATTGGATGCGGACTCTCCTTGAACCTGTAATCTGGCAACCTTAGCGTCACCGCTGAGCGATACTCCCTTTCCGTCGCTCACGACCCAGCCATCATAGTTCAGCCCAGAAAACTTGATGTCCTGTGGCAACAGATTGGCGGCATCGGCCCAAAGCGCGCCTCGATCCCGAACCGAGGCATTGACCGATCCCTTCCAAGTCGGTTTTTCGCCAAGCGTTGCCAAGCCCGCTAACTCCAGTGAGCGGCCATTGTCTCGAATGGATAAATCGGTTTGGAGTTGATCGTCGCGAAGGATGACTAACCCATCCACCAGCGCGGAATCCAGGTAGCGAGGGTATTTCACCCGATTGCCCGTGACGAACAGGTTCGCGGCAATCCTTGGCGCAAGTCCCCATTTCACTTGGGCCACAACAGTCCCTGTCGCTTCTAGACTCTCTGCCTGAAGCGGGTCGATTAAGTCAATCTGGTCGGGTGGCAACCAAGGGCGTGCCCAGGCCATAACTTCGTTTACATCGTAGTTGTCGCCCTTAATCTGTATCCAACTGTCGCCGCTTTCGTGGATGATCCCCGAAAGTGGAGCCCTTTCAATCCCCAGCCCTCCTTGCCAAAAGCCGCTTATAGTGGTGTAGCGGTTTGATTGCTCGGCCCAGATATTGTTCAGCGTGATCAGACCAACCAGAGGGGGTTCTACAGTGCGATCAATGATCCGAACTCTGGCCTGGTCAACGACAGCGACCCAAGGTGGACCGGGCGGTTGATCTGGCTTCGGCGCAGGGAACAAGCGATCCCAAGGAAAACGTCCGTCCTCGCCGCGTTCAACTGTCCCCGTAACATCACGTACCGTGACGTTCCAACTCTTACCTACCTGCTTGGCATTGAGAGTCCCCACCGCGACGATGTCGTCCTTGTCCTCTTCGTACCAAGAAACGTCCTCCGCATAGATGCGACCTGCGTCGAGGTCTACGCTGTACGACCCGATCCGAGCGTACGATGGCGTTGGCCCCCCAGGGATCTCAATCCGAATGGGCATGCCCGGCGCGAGGAAGAAGTTGTAAAGCCGGAGGAGGTAGAGGCCGCCGAAGAACAAGATGAGCAACGGCGGGAACCACTCTATGCTGAGGCGACCCATGCGCAAAGCCAGCCGGCTAAGCCCATGGAGAAATCGCATCGCCTCGCCTAGTCCGCTATGCGCCAGCCGCGTTGAGTCGGTCCACGCGTTCCTTCATCACCTTTTCGCTGAACGCAATGGCGTTGTAAGAACTGCGGATAAACGGCCCGGAAGCCACAAATGCAAATCCCATCTCTTCTCCGATCGTCTCGTACTCCTTAAAGACGTCTGGATGGACATATTCGACCACCGGAAGGTGCTTCATGGTCGGACGTAGATACTGGCCGATGGTCACCGCATCCACTCCAATTGAACGAAGATCTTCCAACACACGGACGACTTCATCCTTCGTCTCTCCAAGGCCGAGCATGATTCCGGACTTTGTGTAAATGCCGGGGTAACTCTCTTTCACCATACGGAGCAACTCCATCGTGCGGTGATACTTCGCTTGCGGGCGTACGATCGTGTGTAATCGCTCCACAGTTTCAATGTTATGGTTATAGATATCCGGTCGTGCTTCGCAGACAATGCGGATGCACTCTTCGTTTCCTTTGAAATCGGGTGTGAGTACCTCAACGATGATCTCTGGGCAATGTCGCTGGAGTTGCGAAATGGTCTTCGCAAACTGGGATGCGCCCTGGTCCGCAAGGTCATCGCGGGCAACGCTGGTCACCACTACGTGCTTCATCCCCATGCTCTTTGCGGTCTGAGCGATGTTGAAAGGTTCAAACGGGTCCAGTTCTTCACCGCGCCCGACTTTGATCGCACAGAAGCCGCA
>JAHBTC010000006.1 GCA_019638835.1 Fimbriimonadaceae bacterium | reverse complement strand
GTACCGGTGGTTTGACCACTGGTGGCACAACGGGTGGCACCACAACCGGTGGAACAACGGGTACGACCACGACGGGTGGTACGGCGGGTAGCGAGTTCTGCTACTTCGTGACTCAGCGAACGCCGTCCTCAGGACGCGCAACCCCGCTGAACCGAGTGGAGCAACTCCAACCGGCTGACGGTGACACGGTTGCGGTTCCGCGCTCGTTCCAGTTCCGATCGGTCCGGGGAGCCAACCCGGTCATTCAACTGGAATACGTGATTCAGATCTCCGATGTGAACACGTTCCCGCGCGGTCGCACGCAGATCGTGTGGACGGATGTCGACCGACAGACGCCCGCAAATGCGACCATCAGCACGTCCCCGATCAACCTCGCGAACGTCTTCCCAGGTTCGGCACGTCTCTATTGGCGAGTCGGTGTCAAAGCCCAGGGCGACTTCCCAGGTCCGGTCGAAGATCCGTCAGGTGTCCGCTATCTGTTTAGCGGAGTCCGCCTGATCAATCGGCCGCTCATTCCGTAAAAGGGAGAGCAGCAAGGACGAAGACACCGGGGGATGAGTGACGAAATTCATTCATCCCCCATTGACTACCAGATCGAACTAAAGTGGTGAACAGGATGAATTTCAGGTTAGGTGTGGCGCTCGGATCGCTGGCGTTGGCGGTCGTCTCATCGGCCCAAAGCAACGGCTGGTTCTTTGAGTGCATTGACCCCATGAACACGGCCCCGTACTCCCCTGATTACGGCTTCAACCAAGTTGAAACCGAACTCATGCGGATTTCAGTCGGCGCTAGTGGAACGGTAACGTACGGCGGACAAAACGGTCCCTGCTACGCGCCAAACTCCCGAACGCTTGATGCGGCGGGACGCCTGGCGTTCCAAGTGGGCAATATTGGCACGATTCAAAGCGACAACGACAACAACATGGCCTTGACGGTGGGCGCACCGTTTGACCCGGTCGGCGACTACGTTTTCGGACGCATTCTCAAGACTGATGATGACGGTGGCGATTCGGCCCTGTTCGGCGATGGCGGCCTGCGCGTTACATTCGTCGGTGCTAGCCGACGCTACATCATCGCGAGTTGGAACGATGCCGATGTAGATGTTGAGTTGGAAGTTCGAGGTTTGGGCGACGCCGCCCGACTGCGATGGCGAATGACCAATCTGCAAGAAGACGCGGCCCCGCTCGGCCTCCTGTTCGCGTGCTACCCCGGTATGCACATGAGCGGTTTTGCCCGCGACCCGGAGACGGGAGCTAACCAAGCGTTTTCCTTGCTGGGCAGCCTCTCGGGTAACCCAAAGAACACCGCCGATAACTACATCGGTTGGGCGATTCTTCCCGGTCAAAGACCGATCCGGACCGAGCGACGGTATGCATCGAACAGCCTTCGCTTCCCGGACAATATGCGTTTGATGTTTGGACAAGGATCCAACTTCGGAATGCACGTGGACAACGTACCGCCGGAAGAAACTCCGGACGCGACGGGAACCGATCTAGTTCGAATCGGAAACCATGTCTACACATCGTTTGACAACAACATCAACCTGCGCGTGTTCGGTGATCCGCCGACGAATCCGAATCCAGCTGAAGAAGCAGACATCTTCTTGCGTGATTTGGTCTTCGTGCAACGGTTCCCCACGCAATCGGTCGGCGCTGGCCTGACTCGAGAAGTCATCCACTACGTCCGGCAAACGTCGTTTGTCAGTGATTACTCAGGTTCGTACACCGTCTGTGTGGATGCGCCGAAGTTGATCAGCACCGATCCTGCCGATCCTCAATCGTTTGAGCAGAATCCGTTCACCGTCCGCGTTTGGATCGACAACCAATACGCGAACGTTGACAAGGAAGTCCCGCTCAACAATGCTCAGGTTCGCATCTTCCTTCCCGATGGTATGACCCTCGCCCCCGGCGAAACTCAGACCAAGACGATTGGTTCGATCGCGGCCAACGCGCTCGGCTTCGTTGACTACGTCGTCGAAGTAGACAACGAGACGGTAGGTACGAAGCAGATTCGAGTCACGGTCACGGCTCCCCCAGGCGAGAACAAGGAACTAGTCACCGATATCAACGTATCGGCGACTCCGCGACTTGATCTCCCAGTAGGCGCGAATCTCGTAACCCTGCCGTACACTTTTGAGGACAGTTCGTTTGACCAAGTGTTTGGTCTCCAAACGGGCATCGACTTCCAGGTATTCCGATTCGATCCTCTTGCCGACACCTTCCGCCCGGCGGAAAGTGCAGAGCGAGGTCGCGGTTACTGGGTGGTGCCGACGAGTGATCTTGGAAACTACGTTCTGTCGAATGCTCGCCAGCCCAATGACATGGGTCGTGGCGGAGCATCGGTTACGTTGCAGACCGGATGGAACCTGATCGGTAACCCCTATTCCTATGCCGTGCCGCTACGAGAACTCAATGCGGTTTACGCAGACGACCCGGGCACCGTTTTCTCGCTGGCCGAGATCGTAAGCCAGGGCATCGTCTCCAGTAGCCTCGTGTCTTGGGATCGATCCGACGGTGGCGCAGGTCAGCTAGCCTACACGTCTACCTCGACGGGTACGTTGCTCCCGCACGTTGGATACTGGATCTATCACAACGGGTTCCAACCGATTCGGTTGATCTTCCCGCCCGTGTTCGCTGAAGGTCTGCCGGGTACCGGTCGATCCGAAGAAGAACCGTTCGTTCAAAACGATCGAAACTGGCGGCTTCAACTCGCGGTTCGAGGGAATGGTGTCATTGACAGCCAGAACTATGTGGGCCAACTTCGAGACACGAACGATGCCCGCGTGATGTCCATGCCCAAGCCACCGACGGCTCCGGGACAGACAGCGGAAATCCGCATTCGTGGTGACTACAATGGCACGGAGATGAACCTCTCCCGAGCGTTCTCGGCCCGAGTCGGTCGTCAAGAGTGGAAGGTAGAAGTCAAGGCAACCGAGCCCGGCGAATACACCATCACGTGGCCAAACTTGCCGAGCCTGCCGCGAGGCGTCCGATTCCGATTGGAAGACAAAGCAACCGGTGAAGTTCGTGACCTACGATCGCTCAGCGGCTACACCTTCCGAGCGAATGAAGCGGGTACCCGATCGTTCACGCTTGTTGCTGAGCCGGGTGGTTCCAGCCGCGCCGTCATCGGCAACGTGGTCGTGACCCGACCGACGCGAGACGCCAATGCGCCGTTGACCATCAACTACGCGCTCTCGGCTGATGCTCAGGTCTCGGTCCGCATCCTTTCCTCGACTGGACGTGAAGTGTTCACGCTCTCCCGAGGTCGCGCTGAGTCTGCCGGTGAAAACACGGTGACGTGGCAACTGCGCGACAATGCGAACCGAGCGGTCGCTCCCGGCGTCTATCGGGTAGAGATCCTGGCCGAAACGTCTTCGGGTGAACGAGTCCGAAGAATCGTGCCGGTCAACGTGGTTCGCTAAAAAGCGGCACCACAACGACAGGCGGGCCGGGGCGTTCAAGCGCTCCGGCCCGTCTTACTTCAAGAAATGACGAATTGGGCAGTAGTTGGCAAAGGTAAGGGGGGAAGTCGTCTTCTCCTTGCCTTTGCCGTACATTGCCTCCATCTTCTCGCCGCCGCGCAAACGGGGACAATTCATCTCAATGCCTTTCCTAGCGCACTGGTCGCTGACGGGCGATCCACCACCACGATTAGTGCAGAAATTCGAGACGGTGTCGGTCGATTGGTGCCTGACGGTACGCAGGTCGTCTTCGAGGCTAGCCTTGGGGAACTTCGTGAATCACTCGTCACAACCCGCAACGGTCTCGCTCAAACCATTCTTCGCGCCGGTGGTGTATCCGGCACCGCTCGGGTAAGGGCATCTGCTCTACGCTACAGCGCTGCCCAGATCTTCGAGATTGAACTTCTAGACTCAAAGGAAACGCTAGACGCCCGCAGCGACTATATTGAAGTGGACGGCGATGGTTCCCTATTCTATGCCTTTCAGGAAAGGATTATTGAGGCTACGGGGACGAGCGATTCGCCCGCAAGGGTGCGCTATCGCGACACGGTTATCGAAGCCGAAGATCTTCAGATCAATGTTTCCAGCTATGAAGTCCGGGCTCGCCGAGGCGTGCTCAAAACAAAGGATTACGAGTTCGAGTTTCGCGAGATCAACTTTGTGCTGAATCGAAGCCGTGGAGTTGCCAGCGCAATGGTCGAAGTGCCGGAAGTGCGATACCTCCCATCGGCAAGATTCGTGGTTCCCATTGAGCAGACCGCGAGGGTCGTGCGCACCTTCGATCTATATCGGTCTGAGTATGGGGAACGGGAACGAAGGCTCGATCAAGGCGAAGTAGCGTTTCGGGACGTAGTCAACTCAATAACGAAGGTTCGGGCTTCCCACATCGTTGCATTCCCGGCCCGAGAGATTCAGTTCCAGAACGCCGACGTGCGTATCGAGGAGACTTCAATTCTTCGATTGCCCCTTTATCGGCTCAGTGTTTTTGCCACCAACCCCATCGTGACCGAACAATACGTCACTGTGAGCAACAACAGCTTCCAAGTGGACTATCCCCATTACTTGTCGCTCTCGCCCGGCAGGTCAAGTGCCTTGCGATTCCGTTACGGCGAGCGGTACGGCACAGGCGTTGGCGGCAGTGGTGGCACCTTCCTCGATTACGAAATGCGCTGGAATGAGGGAACATACGAAGAAGGCGGTCTAACCTTTACCGGGCTCGCAAGAGATGATTGGGGAGTGAGTCTTCGTCAGAGTTTCCGCCCGAGCGACCGCACCCAGATCCAAACGCAATTCACCTCGCCGGCGCACCGGAGCCTTGTTGGGAACTTCTCTCTCACCCACAGTTTCAATGGCTTGCAAGTTTCTGGCACCAGTTCCTATAACCAGAACTTGAGTGGCGCACGGCTCACGAGTTGGTTCAACTCGGTCGTCGGCGAACTCGATCCCTGGCGATGGGATGGATTGCCATTTCGTTCGTTCCTCGGCTTCAGCGCGAATCAGTCTCGTTACAGCGGCGTGATCAGCCAATCGCAAGAAACTGCCGGGCTTCGACTTCGAACGCTGAGCGACCCCATTATCCTCGGCCCA
This sequence comes from Fimbriimonadaceae bacterium, assembly GCA_019638835.1. Taxonomy (GTDB): domain Bacteria; phylum Armatimonadota; class Fimbriimonadia; order Fimbriimonadales; family Fimbriimonadaceae; genus JAHBTC01. Next base: position 43,166 of record JAHBTC010000006.1, on the reverse strand, counting down.
GGCAGCGTATTCATCGTCACCCATCAGGCCAACTATCTCGGTGGCAAGGGGGTCACCGCACCGTTTACGAACACACTCGGATTGAACCTCTCCTCGACTCTGAGCAACTCACTTTCAGTCAATACGGCATACGAATACGGCGACGACCCGTTTACACGAACGGCTCTTGGACGACACCGGGTTACTTTCGATGGATTGTTCCGCTATGGCTCATTCAATGCCCTTGGATATCTTTCGCAGAGCCTCGATATTGATCGCTACAACATGAGCCTACGGGCGAGTTACCGTCTCGCCCCCCTCTGGCGGCTAAACTACAGTTACTACTTCGACCAGTTCGCCGGATCTTCCTACAAGGACGACTCATTTATCTTGAGTTACCGATTGGGATTCCGGGAAATCGGACTGAGTTATTCCGGGAGAACGCGGCGGATTGGCTTTGAACTGTTGGGCACGACCATCGATTAGCGCGGCCCTCCTTCTCGCCACCGTTTTCTCTATTGCGCAACCGTTCGGACGGTTTGGCTACTCACCCATCGCATTAGATGCCGGGTTCGAGATCACACCGACGGGTTTTCGTGCTCGGTTTCCCAGCGCAGACTGGTTCAAGTTCGACACACCGTTCACGACCACTCGTCCGGTCTCGATTCGCTCCGAAGAGGCCATTTATCTGGTTTCGGGCCCACCGGCTGCGGTGGATAAGATTCGAATCAACGTCTTCGCGCCAGGGCCAGAGATCTATTCTGAGTCGGGATTTCAGTTTAAGGTCTCTTCCATCGCCGGACCTTGGCTGACGTTCCCGGGAAAAGGGACCGTAGAACATGATCTTCCATCCGCTCCATCGCGTTGGGTTTATGTGACGTTTCGCGACAGGCAACCGGGAGTTATGCTCGTCACGCCCAACGAGGATACGCAGTGGATTGTCACTGGTCAAAGCGGAGATTGGCGAATTGAGACGGTCAAGCCCTACCGAGGATGGCTCAGGCTTTGCCTCCCAACGGGAGTCCAACCCGTTCAATCTTTTCTTGACGTGATTGGGCGTGCGGCGGAGAAAGTAGAGCAATCCGCCCCTATTTACACTGCGCCGTATCCTGGACCAGTGAATATGACTGCCGAACCGGAGGATGATGGCATTCTCGTGCGTTGGGAGGCGGCGGCCCCTTTGCGCGTCCCGGTTCCACTGATTCTAGCCCGCGAGTCGGGTGCCCGATACCAAGTTCGGTCGGCCATCATTTCCACTGCGGGTGACCTGAGCGACGGCCCTCAGTGGTTCACGAAGGAAAATACGTTGTCGGCATGGTTTCCGGTTCACCCACCCGGAGAGGGGAGAGCAATTGCGGGCCGGAATGGGCCATGGCCCGACGCAAACGACCCGGCGGAGTTACCGCTCCGCTTGTTGCTCGGTCGCGCGGGTGTGGCCGAACAGGCGGCGGCTCAACAGAACCTTGACGACTATTTGGACTCAGTAGAGATGTTCAAAGAGCCGATGACCGGACAAATGTTTCCTTTTGGCCCGAAAGGGGAAGGACTTGCGGAAGCGGCGAACGCTGCCTGGATTCATCAGGCCCTTGGCCGGGTGACCGGCAACACACCGAATCCTTATCTTGAAGGATTGCTCTGGCGCGTGGACCAACGAAATTGGACACTATCCGTCGATGAACCAAAGATTCGGGCGAACGCTTCTGCTGCGACTTCGGCTGCTGCTGCCCTCTCCGAAAAGCCGATGGATCTCGCATTTGCGGCACTTCTTCAAGCAGGTTTAGCATCCGAGTCGGTTCTGCCGGTATATGCACGGAAACGAGGCATTGAACCTCAGCCGACCGAACGGGAGACGCCGCTCATTTTCTTGCGGGCGATGCTTTTCGATTGGGCATCGGCAATTCCGTCGGAGACCAGCCTCGAACGTGCTCTCTTCTCGCCGTTACGACTCCTCTCTTCCGGAGCGGTTGAAACGAGCGTGGTCGGTGGAGATGTCACGCTTACGTGGAACGCAGAACCTGGCCCCGTAGAACTTCTACTCGGTTACCCTGGCTCTATTCGGTTAATTGGCACGGCAAAGATAGAGAATGCCGAAACCGTCGTTTCACCTGGACGCTGGCTACTGAAGGGAACGGCCACCGAATCGGGGCCGGTTTCAGTTACGATTCGACCGACGGGAGCGGCGTCTCCCATTCCGGTGTGGCGCGTTCCTGGTCCGCGTTGAAGTGCAATCCGACATTGACCTTTCTTCGAATCGCACCTTCGACCACATGCTTTGCCGCGGTCAATAGATTGCCGCATTCAATCGCATAGGCAGAGAATGGAGCGCTCGGCTGTCCAGCGTAATCCGCGATCAAATGATCAACTTCCTCTTTTGCGGAAGCGAGGCCCGCATTGGTCCGGAAAACGCCCACATGCTTGGTCATCACCGCCTGTAGGCGGTGCCGAATTCGAATGGCTTCGTTTTCCTGGATCGCGTGGAAAGACCTCGCCTGTGGTGCCTCATTAGTCAGTTCCCGCGTAGACTCCGCATGGGCTGCCGCCGACTTTGCAAACACGAGGGCTTCCAACAAGCTGTTACTCGCAAGTCGGTTCGCGCCATGAACGCCGGTTCGAGAAACTTCGCCGGCCGCGTAAAGGCCAGGGACCGATGTGCTTCCGTTCAGGTCAGTTACGACGCCGCCGCAAGAGTAATGTTGGGCGGGCACGACAGGAATCCAATTGCGCTCCATCCGAATCCCGAGTTCGCGAAGCCTTTCCCAGATGGTGGGGAACTCCTCGCGAAGATCTTCAGCCGGCAGGTGAGTGGCGTCAAGGTAGACGCACCACGTATCGCGGCGCTGAATTTCTGATTCAATTGCCCGGGCAACGATGTCCCTTGGGGCTAGTTCCAGTCGCTCATCGTAGTCGTACATGAACCGATCCCCTCGGTGGTTACGTAGTGTGCCGCCGGCTCCACGCACGGCTTCGGTTACGAGGAATCCCGGCATTTGGGGATGCTCCAACACCGTTGGGTGGAACTGCATGAACTCCATATCCGTAATCTCGGCTCCTACCTTGTCGGCAAGCCCGATTCCGTCGGCGGTAGCAACACGAGGATTGGTTGTCTTCGCGTACACCTTGCCGCATCCTCCAGTAGCAAGCATAACGGCCCGCGCACTGAACGACCGCATGCCCATATCGCCAAGCACTGCCGCCACCCCGGAGCATCGCCCGTCACTCAACAAGAGCTCGGTGACGAAAGCGTTCTCATAGACAGTGATCGCAGGATTAGACCGAACTGCTGCCGCGACCGCACGCTCGATCTCCCAACCTGTTTTATCTGCATGGCGAACGATACGGTGTCTGCTATGTCCACCTTCGCGTCCCAATTCTAAGTCAAATCTAGCGCCAAGATTGCGTAACCATGCAATTGCCTCTGGGGCTTGCTGGACGAGAAAACGAACTGCGGCCGGATCACATAGCCCGGCGCCCGCAACCAGCGTATCTCGCTCGTGCAGTTCCCAACTATCTGATTCGCCAACGGCAGCGGCGATGCCCCCCTGGGCCCAACTAGTGTTGCTGTCGGTTACGGTGGCTTTTGTGAGAACGGCAACGCGCCCGTGATTCGCCGCATGTAGCGCAAATGTCAGGCCCGCGAGCCCGCTTCCGATCACAAGATAGTCAAACGATTCCGAACGCACGAACCGTGAGTTTAGCCGTTTGCTTAGTCGGTGACTTCGCTTTCAATCCGTCCGGTCCATCCCCGGCGGAACAGTTCGCGGAGGGCATCCATATCAAGGTCGTCGACGCGCTTGACATAGATGCAAGCAACGCTTTGTTTCACATCGCCAATTGCGTTGATAAGGGCTTCACGATCATCGCCAAGCCCACCAACGTACAAGACGGTTTCGGCCTTGCGCGGCGAAAACCCGATGCGGCACATGACACCTTCTCGACCGGAATCGTAGCGATACTTGTATGAACCAAATCCGATGATGCTTGGGCCCCACATGACGGGCTCCTCACCGGTCACTTCTCGGAGGAGGTTCATGATTTTCTTGCCATCCTCTCTCCGTTTCGGATTTGGTACGTCGGCCAAGAATCCATCGGGCGAAACATTAGTCGGTTTCGTTTTCAGGTCTGCCATTTGCTCAAACCTACCTGACAAGACAGTAACCTTGCACTGTGAATCTGCGACGCCATCTGGCCGGAGGGTTTGACTATGATCTTTGGGCGACGGAAGCTTGGGAACAGGTCCTTCCTGAACTTCCCGACCCAGACCGAGCAAATCAGATCCTCCGTCATATTCAAGATGTGCCCGAAATGTGGAGGGCACGATGGGAAGGAAGTCAGGGCAAACATGAGTCCTCGCCGATGGGCGATTACCGCAGGATTCTCGGTTATTGGAAGGATGTCTCACAGTCGGAAGACTTGGATGCAAAGTTTGAGTGGGTGCGCAAGAGAGACGGCATCACACGAACGACCACCCTCAAGGAGTTACTTGCGCACCTTGTTCTGCATGGAACTTACCACCGGGGGCAGATGCGCGGCCTCTGCGACGCCGACGACTTCGAAGAGTTCAAGGATACGGATTACTCGATTTGGGTCCGCGAGCAAACGGGAGAAGTTGCATCGCCGGAAGATCAATTCTTGAATGCTCGCTGTCACCATGACCTTTGGGGATGGATGGCTTTGGCGAATGCTTGGCGAATACGCGACGATTTAAGTTCACGATTCATTGGTAGAGCCGAACAGATTCTGGAGCACTCCTGTGGTTGTCCAGGAAGATGGGGTGAAGTCGCGGCGGCGCAATGGGGGCTCGAACCACCTCCAACGGGAACTACGTTGGAAGCTCTCCAAGCGACTTACGATTGGTGGGCGAAAACACTCGCGAGTGCTGGGCCGGACAGAGTCATGGAGCGGGGCAACTGGGAAGGTGAGATTTTCGAGCGGACCTGCGAGGGCGTGATGACGCACATCTCGAATCATGGACACTACCATCGTGGCCACATTCGTGGGCTCGCTGAGCGAGAGGGATGGGAAGACTTCCCCGATACGGACTTTATCTTCTTTGCGGACCCAGCGCGGATTCCGGGCTAAGCACAGGCGGCAAGTATGACGAGGCGAGAACTGATAGCGGCGGGAGTAGGTTTTGCTTTCTTCGGCGACCGTACTTGGAGCCATCTGGAACGTCTGTCACCCCAAGTTGGTGAGCCTACTAACGAAGAGTTCTGGGAAGAAGTACGCCGAGCCTTCACGATTCCTGATGAGGTTTTGTCTCTGAATCATGTCGGGCTGAGCGCAACTCCGAATCGCGTATTAGACGCCCAAATTGCAGAGGAGCGAAGGGCGGCCCGCGCCCCTAGCCTTTACGTGTATCGAGAACAGAGGACGGAACTTGCGAGAATCAAGGCCAGAGTCGCAACTTTTTTGGGCGCCGACGCTGAATGCGTCGCTTTGACGCCGAACGCGACATACGGATTGCACACGGCCATTCTCGGCGTTCCCCTCAAGGCCGGTCAAAAGATAGTAAGCACCGACCACGACTATTCTCGGGCTTGGAACGCGATGGAGCAACGCCGCGACCGAGACGGTGTGGTACTCGAAACCATCGAAGTACCCCCGGGGGGAATCACCGATCACGAGTATGTGGAGAAGTGGCTCAGAGCATTGACCGCAGATGTCGGATTAGCTGTGCTTTGCTCGGTGACCTACCTCACGGGCCACGTGATCCCCTTCGAGGAAGTTATCTCGCATTGCCACCATCGGGGAATTCCTGTCCTCATTGATACAGCCCAATCCGTCGGGCTCCGTCCATTCGATTTCAAAGCTTCTAACGCCGACTTCATGACGGCCTGCCTTCATAAATGGGTGATGGCGCCAGTGGGGTCTGGTGTTTTTCTCGTTCGCAAAGATCAGATCAAAGATCTGTGGCCGCTTGCGCCGCCCGACCCGGCGTTCCGAGAGCAGATCGCTAAGTTTGAACAGTTCGGGACATTCCCCTTCGCGACATTCTTGGCGTACGAAGCAGCGTTTGACTTCCACGATTGGATCGGGATGAAACGGAAGTCAGATCGCTTGCTTCACCTCCGAACACATATCCAAGATCGGTTGCGCGAAATGGAGGGTATTCGATTCTATAGTTCGCTTGACCGCTCAAGGCATGACGGAATGATGACGATTGGCTTGCAAGGGTTGTCGGGGGGGGACTTTGCTTCGGTCCTCTTGCGGGAGCATCGCATTCATGTAACAACCAGTGTTCATGCGGGAATAGACGGGATTCGCGTTTCGCCCCATATTTTTATGACATTGAAAGAAATGGATATCTTTGTAGATTCAGTTTTTGCAGTTTCTAAGTCAATTTTGCGCTAACTAGCTTCTCAATCCTCGCATAATCACGGGTATCTGGTTGGAAGCCCCATGAATCTTCATCGCTCCTTACTTCTCGTGGCCGCGTCACTTGTCGCGGCGCTGCCTTCTCTCGCCCAAGCTCCCACCGATGAAGGGGGAGCCGTCAATCGTCTGGCCCAAATTGCTGACAAACTCTATGATGCCGGACAAGGATCAGAAGCCGTTCCCTTGCTCACAGAAGCCGTGGGGCTCTGTGGAATCGCGATCTGGGGCGAAGACCGACATGTCATCAAGCCGCCCGTCAGCCAAACAATCGGATTGGCCGTGACTGACTATGAGGTCCGAGCCTATTCTGATATGTTCGTCAATGGTCACTCTGTGCGTCTTGGTGACCTGACAGATGCGATTGACCACCTTCTACCGAACACATCGATTCAGGCGCCTCTACTGGCGGCACTGAATAACGAGCGCCCTTACAGCACAAAAACCGAGCCATTCCTCACCTTCATTCGGGAGTTGCACGGCAAGGTGCACGAAAACTCGTTGCTGTTTACGGCGGACACGGAGTTAGATGCTATTCAGGCACTCCTGATCATGCGTGGTGTCGGCGAAGAGATCCGGGTCGCCGCAAAGAAGGGAGCCGGAGCGACAGGGCAATCCTCCTCAAACTCAAAGGCGAAGCAAGGCACGCTGATGCCAGGATGGGCGGAAGATGCGACGGTGGGGACTTTCCTCACGGGACTCGAGAAGCTAGCCGGCATTCAAGATCCTTACACGAACGCCGTTGCCTCCATCTGCAAATTTGTCGCGACCTACTCTTTCTTGAAGGGTGAAGGATCAATAGAGGCTCCCGGCGGGCCATTGCCCCGACGGCTTGACACTCAGCCGGGTGAGCGACGACGGCTTGCCATGAAATTCTTCATTGATGGCACGAAGGCAACGGACTGGCTGAAAGAGAATCGGCTCCTATTGTTGTCCACCGGAATTGACCTTGATATGCCTCACTCCGGACCGCTTGCCGGGATCGAAACAGATTGGGATATCCGCGAAAACAAACGGAACATCACCCAGAACCTGATTCAATTGCCGCGTGGCGCCGGTGTTGATCTCACGAAGGTGAAGACCGATGCGCAGGGCGTCGCGCGAGTAGATGTTGAGGGACGACCAAGGGCCAAAGCACTGGATGCGAACAAGGCAAAGCCGATCATGAAGAAGGTCATGATCTACGTGACCCCGCAGGTGAAGGCGACCGAGATGCAACAGGATCTCGTGGACGCCGTTCTCGGAGCGATCGGGATTGAAAGCGGTGGCGTCGGGCTTATCACGCCGGTCATGGAAACCCTCTACCGAATGAAGTGGAAGGGGCGGACTCCGCTCCCGCTTGATGTCAAGGATTGGCAAGCGGCAGATCAGTTCCTGACCATGTCTATGACGGTGAAGGGTGATTACTCGTACTTCACGAACACCGGTTTCGTAAGACAATCCATCGACCGAAAGATTGATATCACGGGCCTAGAATTGTCAGGAACGGGCGCGATCGCTCTTCCCGAATTCGATGCAGCGATGCTGGCGGCCCTTCCGCCAGCCCAGCGGGAACTCATCCGAAGCCAGATGGAAGCCGCTCGCCGAGAAATGGAGGAAGCCGCGAAGACACGGATCTACAATGCCGTTGGCTCGGGTCAATTGTTGTGGCACTTCAATGACAGGAACGTCTCGGACCTTGATACCTCGGACTGCGAACAAGATCGCATGAAGATCGTGGAATCATGGACAGGGGGAGGTCAGATTGACTTGACCGCAAACTTCATGGAGGAGGGCAATGGCAGTATTGTGCTCGCTGCAGATACGACGACAAAGAAGATTGAACTCAGTCCATCTTTCGTCTTTGATGTGCTGTACCAGTTCGAACGAAAGGCACTTCGTACCCCGGCCGTGAAGGGGCAAGCCCAGAACTCACTGGGAATCATGACCAACATCAATCTGCTGGACGGAATGCGAACTCCCACGCTTGACTACCGGGAAGAAAAGGAACTCCCCGGGGAGGGGGATGGAACGTACCTTCGCGCCTCCGGCACGATCCCATTCGAGAGCGGGAAGGTGAAGGGGAACATCATCATCGCCCTCATCATTTACTCGAAACCGATGCGCTAGCCGATTCGGCAAGGGGGATGCACGGGCCGAGCCGCTCATTTCGGGTGGCTTGGCCGATTACTTTTTTTGTCACTGTTTCCCGCTTTGCGGACGCAACAAGAAGCACACTGATCGTGGCAAGAAGGATCCAAGAACTCAGTTTTCCGGCCCCGACCCACGACCACGTCGAAGCTTGGTCTGGGTAGCGGTAAATGCCGAGGAAGGTGCAGAGGTTTTCCGCAATATAGATGAATGAGCCGATGAGAAACATGGCAATCGGGAAAGAAATGCTCCAACGGCGAGTGACCGTGAACTCAACGCGGGTACTCCAGAAGAGAAGAAGAGCGACTGCGCCGATGATCCAACGCTGATCAGCGAACATCCGATTGAGGAAGAAGTTCGCGTAGATCGCGCATCCAATCAGAATGACGGTCCACTTTGGTGGCCAACCCGAAAAACCGAGAGAAAGCCTCTTCCACGCTTGAAGCATATAGCTCGCGACGGCAGCGTACATGAATCCGCTGAAAATTGGGACGTCAGCGAACTTCAGGAGAGATGGCCAAGGATACTGCCATGAACCATGACGAACCTTATAAAATTCAAGCCCCATCCCGATGAGATGAAAGCCACATAGCGCGACGAGTTCCTTTCCTGTCTCCTGTTTGCTGACGATCATCCATAGCTGATAGGAGAGGCAAAGAATGAGCAACGAGTCGTACCGCCCGAGTGGGAGATAGGGAACGACTGCGCCCGCGAGGATGATGAAGATGGCGAACTGAGCGCACTGCATTTGCCGACAAACGAAGAGCCCAAACTCTCGCATCTTGAGGAGAGCAACCCGCAGGGATTACAATGAGTTCCGTTTCGGTGCCAAACGTCGCTTCGGTTGCTTCATCTGATTCGCTTCTTCTAAGAAGGCTTCCACCTCTTCCCAATCTGTTCTTTCGTTGAGATAAACCCCGATCCACCCGCTCGGCCCAACATAGGGGGGACGGAAGAACCGAGTTACATCTTCCGCGATGAGGACTTCTTGAATCCCAGGCGGCGCTGGAATCCATGCCGCCACGAAGCCGACGTTGTGATGGTTGTCCGCGTATATACAGAACTGACCGCCCTTCTCAACAAACCACCCTGGAGAGCCATGACTGACTTTCTCATAGGCTCCGGGCAGCGCAAGACAGATTGAACGAATCCGCTCTAAGTCGCTCATACCGTTTCCCTCGATTGCGTAGGTGTGAGACCAGAAACGGGGACTTCACCGGAGACACCCGCGAGTCGTCGCGCCCATCTGTCGGTTCCCTTATTCTTGCCCCAGTCCTCGTCGTGTAGGCATCGCATCGCCATACGAATCGAGGTGATGGTGTTCCAGAGTCCGAACGCAGCCAATCCGAGCCAGACGACGACGGATTTGATAACGATGCCCCACCAGTCCACTTGATCCCACTGTCCTTGAAGGATCGGACCCATCTTCGGGATGCTCATTGCGAGCGAGATGATGACGATCGTTGCGGTGAGCAAGAATGCACCCACTTCGCCCAAGAATGCTTTGGCGGCATGGTACTTCGCGTACCGATTGCCCATCGCTCCGGCAACAAAAAATCCGATGATCGCGGCTCCCCAAGGAAAGGGGATGCCAAGTCCGTGAATTGCCGCCGCAAGATACCGGTCATTCTTTGATGGCGACGCCATATCCCGCAGACGCTACCCGGTAGCGGTGGGTTGCGCGAGTAGGTCATGATGATATCTGTTGCCCTCGTCCTTCGCGGGTAGCGCGGTCTGCATGGAACGCCGATTCACCGAGAAGCAAGTTGCCGAAGTGATTCGGCGAGCCACCGAGATCCAAGCAGGGGCATCTCAAACGAGTTCGGCAGGATCAATCACCGAATCAAACCTGAGGGATGCGGCCCGAGAGATCGGGCTTGATGCGTCCGTCGTGGCCCAGGCGATCGCCCAAATTGATCGAGAACCGCAAGTCAGGCGAAAGGGCTTCTGGGGTGGACCGCTTGCGGCTCACTCGGAGGTTGCCTTTCAAGGCACGATTACGGAAGCCGACTGGGAAGAAATTGTTGCGGATATACGAAAGGCTCTTGGTGAAACGGGAGAGATCTCGACCCGTGGTTCCACGTTCGAGTGGAATTCTACCGGAGGAGGGGTGGCAACGACGACAATCACCGTAACCCAGAGCAATCATGTCGTGAAGGTGACCGCGCACTCCCGTACGAATGGACTTGCTTTCATCACGCACACATTAGGCGGGACCGCAATGCTCATGAGCAATGCAATTCTTCTCAAACAGCTTGTGTTGCCGCCGATGGCAGAACTTGCGATTGGAGTAGGCGTTGTCGGGGCACTCTTTGCCGCCACAAGGGCAGTTGTCAATCGGTCGTCTCGCAACACCGCGAGCACGATTTCTGGCATCGTGCAGCGGATCCAATCACGATATGAAATGGGAGATGAAGAAGTCATGCATGGTAGCGCCGTTATTCAAGAGCCGGGTGTCCAATCCGATAGTGTGGAAGACCAACGATGAGTGATCTCCAACACCTTAGCGAGCAATTCAACCGTGACGGATTCGCGGTTGCAAAGTCTGTTTTTTCTTCGGAAGAAGTCAAGGTGTTAGAGGATGAGTTTGACTCTATCGTCCGCCAACTAACCGCAAGTGGGGAAGATGTCAATGCCCGATGGAGAGGTGAAGCGATGGACAAGATGAGCGTGAGCGACACGGTGGTTTTGCACACCCACAATGTCCAGTACTACTCCTCCAAGTGGGCGCAGGCACTCTTTCATCCACATTTCTTGGCGGCGGCCACCGCGATTTTGGGGCCGGATATCGTGCTACATCACACGAAACTCTTCCAGAAGCCGGCTGAGAATGGGGCACCGTTCCCGATGCACCAAGATTGGAGTTACTTCCCCAGTCGCGGGGATACGATGGTGGCGGCGATAATCCACGTTTCCCAAGCGACCGATGAAATGGGATGCTTACGGGTTGTTCCCGGCACTCACCGACTTGGGAGACTGAACGAGAGCAGCGGTTCGGACATTTCCATGGCAGATCGATTTCCTCTCGTAGACGCCGTTCCGCTTGAAGCACGACCGGGCGACGTTGTCTTTTTCAGCTACCTCACGGTGCATGGCAGCATGCCCAACCGTAGCGATCAGATTCGAAAAACGGTGCTCGTTCAGATGCATGCCGGTGACGACGAACTCGAAAACTCGGCGGGTCATCCATACGATCGCTGGGTTTTGGCGGGGCGCAATCCGCATATGAAGCGGGGGGCGGCAAACTAGCTTTTTTTGCCGAGTCCTACACGCTTATTGTTTTCCTACGTTCCAATGCGTTTCCTCTCGTACAGCAGATCGCCAGTGCGACTGCGGGAGAAACCAAATGGAAGATCGAATGATGGATCCGAACGACCCCCGTCGAGACGAAGGGGATCGCATCCCCGGACAGAACATGCCCAACGAAGATATGCCAGACCGAGAGGTACCGGACCGACACTCCCCCGGCGAGACGACCCGTCCGACGGACACACCACCCAACCCGCCCACACAGAACCCCCCGCCCGAAGTCGGCGATCGAGGGTAAGCGACAAAAGCGAACCGGAGGATGAGCCTGATGGCTCGCCCTCCGGTTTCATTCGGTTCTGTCGTTCAACTTTTGCGTCGTCGGAGCACCAGTACACCAAGTCCCAACGCGAGGAGAGATGCCGGTTCAGGCACCGAGGCCACACGAACATTGTCTATGGACCAAGATTCATCCCCAACTCCTTGCAACCCAAAGTCAGTGAAATTGATCACCATTGTGCTGCTGGTCGCGACAGTGGAGAAGGACGGATTTAGCGACCCGCCAAACCGGTAAAGGCTATTTCCGTAGTATCCGTTCGGCAACGTTCCTCCAGCGTCCATTGCCCAGTCATCGGCATTAGTGTACCGAGGGTTGTTGCCTAATCCCGTTGCTTGTGGATAGTCCTGGTTGTTAAACCCTACGTTTGAGAAAGTGGAGTCCAGCACCGTGGTGCTATCCATCATTACGACGAGCCGATCTGGTCCAGTGCCAGCGCTGTTTCCGTCCCAGGAATCTAACGCGTAAAAGTCAAACGATAGGGTCACGACCTCTCCGAGATTCAGCCCTGTAAGAGTTAACTGCGTACTTCCCGTACTGAATCTACCGAGGGTAGTAGTACCGTTGAAAACGAACGTGGAGTTCGTGGACCACTCTGCCCCGACACCGCTTTCGAAGTCGGTGAAGTAGGAGATTGCGAATGCTGAAGGGGTCAACATCGCGACTCCAATGCCCAATCCAATGTATCGATTCATTTCAAATCTCCTCGTCCAACTGGAGGAATGACCAAGTATACGAAGTGAACCTCTGACAATCGTGAAATTTCACGATTCCGTCTGCTTCAGACCAAGAATTCGGTCCCACTCTTATCTCATTCTTATGAATCTTGTCGTCTGACCTTGCACGGACGGTGCTTCGGCATTGCGCCCGGAGGCAGATCATGAAAGATTACGAAGAAAAAAGCATCCTTGATGTCGAAATTGACGGTGACGAGAATAATGATGCCGAGAAGGCCACCGCTGGAGGCGCAATCGGCGGCGCTGCCGTGGGGGCGGCCGCTGGTTCCCTTGCGGGCCCTGCGGGAACCGTTCTTGGGGCCGCCGTCGGTGGTCTTGTCGGGGCGGTTGCCTCGGGGGCGGCCGTGAGCGAGATTGATGAAGAGCAACACACCGACCCCGTTACCGGGTTACGTGATGACGAGGAACGTCACATCATGACCGAGGCTGACATGCACCCGCACACTCCGGTGGATAAGGTAACTCTTGAGCCGGGCCCGCACGGGATTGACGGCGACCCGGAGCGAGACCCTCAAAAGGGTGGCCTCGCGGGAGGAGTCGGTGGTGCGGTGATCGGCGGAATCGCCGGTGCGGCAGCGGGACCAGTCGGAGTAATTGCGGGTTCGATTGCAGGCGCGACTCTTGGTACCGCCGCCGGTGCGGCCGCCACGAAAGAAGTCAATAAGCATGATGATGACGACACCGTAACTGGTATCCATACTCCCGACCATAAGGACGAGAACGATCAGGCATTAGAAGACGCCATCCGCGCGGCGGAAGGGCGTCCACTAAAGCCGCTTGACGAAGACTGAGCCTATACCTACCTCATCTACCTGTCCCAGTTGCGAGATACCGGGACAGGTAGATGACGATGAATTACGCTTTTTTCGAGGTTACAATGCGTCGCCGTAGCGCTAACGCTCCAATGACAAACATTGTCATCGTAGCGGGCTCCGGTACTGCGTCGTGAATTACTACGAGTTCCGGAAGGTTGCTCTCAAACTCTGTGGAACCGGCGACTCCTTCGCGTGAAGTGTACAGATAGCGCCCGCCTACGGAGCTTTGAATAAGCATCCCATAGTTGTCATGGGTGCCCATATGCCACTCAGTTACGAGTTGCGTAATGTCAAACTCAAGCCACGTATCGCTCATTTGGTTCGTACTAAGTGAGGCGTAGGGGCTAGTATTCGATACCCCGGTAGTGCCAACTGCATCGCCTCCAGGAGTCGTCCACGAATTTCCCGTGGATGCAATGTTCCACGTCGCTTGAGCCTCAGTGAATGATCGTGTGAGTCGGAAAACGGAAATTGTGGTTTGACCGGTACCAAACTGGTTGTCTCCGAAAATCCTCAAGGTCGCGGAACTAATGGCATTGCCTGATGGAATGCTCGCGAGACTGAAGGACATGAGTGTTCGCTGGTCGTTTCCGGAGTCGTTATACGTGCTCAGGAAACTCGCCCCGAAATTCTGGGTCGGATTGAATTCCAGAATGCGAGTATCGGCCGAAGCCCCCAGTGTTGAAGTGGTGGCAAAAGCTGCAGCACACAAAAGTGAGAGAGCAGCGACGACAATTGGTCTGCGGTTCATTTTTTCTCTCCGGGGCAGTGACAATGGATCGACCGCCAACTGGAGTCTTCATTAAGCGCGAGAGTTGACCTGCGCAAGTACTCCGGGTCCAACAGAGACTACGAAACGTGAACTGAAACCAGTAACTACCTCTTCGGCTCAGCACTTCGGAACGGACTCGCTGCAGATCGCTCAGTCCGCAGAGTGCGCGGAGAAACACCGAATGTTTCTCGGACTAGCTTATTGAATCGCTGAAGGTCGGGAATCCCGACGCGGATCGCGATCTCCTTAATTGAGGCGGGACTGGCAACGAGCATTTCGGCTGCTCGACTCATTCTGGTCTCCCGAATGAACTGCTGGGGCGTGACGCCGAGTTCCTCTCGTACGATTCGAATCATGTGATTGTGGCTCAGTTCTATCGCGTCTGCGACTTCACTTACACTGAACTGTCGGTCAAGATTCGCTTCAACGAACGATCGGAAGCGATGAACATGATTGCTCTCTTCCCACTCCGTCAAGTCCTTTCCAATCGTGAGAAGGAGGTTCCACAGCGTTGCTTGAACGGTGACTCGATTGAACAGCAAGCGATCAATGGCAATCCTCAGCCAAGAATCGATGGTCGGAACATCTTTCGGTATGAAATTAATCATAGGGACCCCAAGATGAAATTCCGCCTCTGGACTAGGTGCGAAGTTTAAGAAGAAGATCGCCCCTGGCTCACTGAAACGCTGAATATTTACGAGTGATTTCGGAGGAACGATAATCACGGTGCCAGGTTCAAAAAGTATCCTACGACCGTTG
Source organism: Fimbriimonadaceae bacterium (assembly GCA_019638835.1). Classification (GTDB taxonomy): domain Bacteria; phylum Armatimonadota; class Fimbriimonadia; order Fimbriimonadales; family Fimbriimonadaceae; genus JAHBTC01. Next base: position 28,019 of record JAHBTC010000006.1, on the reverse strand, counting down.
ATTACCACATCCCCGGAGAAACGGAAGATGATGAGTAGAGACCACTGAGCGGCTTGAGTGAACGCCATGGATTCGCGCATGAATTCGACTCCAGAAATCGGGCCGACCGTTGGTGGGATGTCAAGTCCCATTCGTACAAGATTCTCTTTCATGTGAATCCAAAACCACTAATGGTGACTGAAAGCCACTTAGTGGTAGTTTCTCGCTTAGCGAACTCATTATTGTCGAATTGGGTCGACCTTGTCAATATCAAGTTCAGGAGTGGGAATTGGCTTTCAAAGTCTGTTGGACCGCATTTTGGGCTTCGATGCGCACCTGATCTGGAAGGGCTAGATCGGACTTGCTCTGAACCTTCTCGCCAATCAACCAAGACGCAATCGCAATCGCCGCGATCTCGCTCCCTGATTCGTTAGCGTGGTTTCCATCCGACATCCACAAGTCAAGGTCTGGAAACTTCGTAAGGACAGCATCGAATATGCGGCCGACCGGAATGACTTCACCCCCCGCCCGGTCTGCGATCCCCTGGTAGATGTCTTCGTAATACTTGGTCTCTTCAACGCCCTTACGTTTCCACTCCGAGAAATAGAACAGCCGACCGCCTCTCGCGACTACCGCCCGCCCGAGTCGTTCGGCCGCCTCAGTGCTGTAGTCGATCTGGTGGGAGGAACTGATCTTCTGGGCTTGCAGAATGACGATTTCGTTGCTGGGGTCCGCGACTAACTCGTGCATTTCTTCTTGAGAGACATCTTGATCGAGATGCCCCACAAAGTAAGTGTCAAGTCGAACGGTATCGCCGGTCTCGGCTTGAAGAATCTTCTTCACAATCTGCGAGACCGATCCTGTGTGGCTGTTCCCGATCATTAGAACGTTCATAGCGGCCTGTTCCTGAGGAACGATGACCGTTGATTCTTCAATCCCGTTTTCTTCTGGAAAAGGTTTCGGGCCGAGAGTCTTCCAGCCAGCGAGCATCACTGCCGCGAAGAAGAAACCAAAAACTGCCCATCGTGCGGGAGACTTGAGGAAACCCTGCTTCACTTACCGATTCGCCTCACGGACCTTAGATTCGACGAGCGACGGCGACAGGCATGGGGAAGTGGACACTGAGCCCCGTGGCCTTCTCCTCTTCAACTTCAAATCGGACGCGAACTTCGGCGGAGCCTGATGGCGAAAACGCGTGCGTCTCAACATAATTGAGAGTCCGCGCAAAGCCATCTCCTCGACGGATTCCGAGCGTGCCTTGGTTATTGATTACGACCTCTAACACTTCCGTTTCACCCGGTCCAAAACGGTACTTTCCAACATAAACCTGTTTCTCCTCGTCGGTAATTGGCAAAGTCTTCAAGCCAATGCCCGCGTCACCCAATTCGGTGAGATACTCATGAACGGGCTTCGCAATCTCGCCGCCCATCTCGGCATGACGCAGTAAGGTAATCCCATGAGGTCCGGGCGTCTTCTGAATACCCGGATTTGCCTCAATGATCGCCCGAACGGCGCTAACTTGTCCGAGGATTGTGTAGGCAAAGATGTCCGGTCGGGCGCCATGAGCAATCAGCAGTTCGGCAATGTCCTGTCGTCCCATATGTGAGGCGGCCCCCAAGGGAGACTCCCAATCGCCAAATCCCCAATCGTAGCAACATCGGGCAAGCGCAGGTGCCATGGCAAGAAGCTCGCGCACCCGGTCGATGTTGGCGTGCGACATCCCAACGATCTCCTGTACCAACGCAGGGTCCTGCATGGGGAACTGAGTGTGCGCAACAGGCGCGTCCTGACCCAACGTAATGGACGGAAGGGCGCCGAACATGGGGACGAGCCCAAGGAATCCACGTCGTGTGAAATCGTTTGCCATGTTTAGGTTTACCTGCTTGGGCCGGTGCGAGGTTTTCGCGGAATGTGAACTGTATCACAGGGGGAGAGCCACCCTTGTCCGAAAATGCAGAATATGAAAGTGTCGGGTCCGGTTCTTCTTGCGATTGCTTTGATTCTTGGATGTGGAGGTGGGGGAAACTCCATTGGTTCCTCAAACACTGGTGGATCATCAACAACGGGGACCACGTCAACAACGGGTGGCGGCTTCACCGATCAAGGCGAAGCGAATGCCGATCTCGCAGGCGTTACGATCTTCCCCGCAGCGAACGCTTGGAATACACCCATTGAAGCCAATCCTGTTGATCCCAACAGCGACAACCTGATTGCGAGCATCGGTCTAAACATCAATCTTCACGCGGACTTCGGCGCGAACTGGAACGGCGGACCGTTCGGCATTCCGTATGTGGTTGTTCCCGGCTCCCAACGAAGAAAGACAGTTACGTTTGAATACGAGGACGAGAGTGACCTTGGCCCCTATCCGATCCCCGCAAACGCACCCATCGAAGGAGGGGCCGCGGCCACGGGAGACCGTCACGTCCTTGTACTCGATCGCATCAACCTCAAACTCTATGAACTGTTCGACGCTCACCCGCAATCGGATGGCACTTGGCGGGCAGGAAGCGGTGCAATTTTCGACCTCGAAACTGGCGCTCTGCGTCCGGCGGGTTGGACGTCGGCAGATGCGGCGGGTCTACCCATTCTGCCGGGATTGGTGCGCTATGACGAAGTTTCCCGAGGTGAAATCAAACACGCGCTCCGTTTCACCGTCTCGCGAACTCGGCGGGCTTACGTTCACCCCGCACGGCACTGGGCGTCTTCAAACCCCGACCCCAATCTCCCGCCAATGGGAATGCGCGTTCGGCTAAAGGCATCGTTTGACATTTCGGCGTATCCGGCACAAACGCAAGTAATCCTAAGGGCCCTGAAGAAGTACGGAATGATGGTCGCCGACAATGGCTCCAATTGGTTCATCTCGGGTGCTCCAGATGCCCGCTGGAACGATGACGATTTGAACTCGCTTAAAGGAATCGCCGGATCAAACTTCGAAGTCGTGCAGATGGGCGACATCGTCACTCCCTAATAGAAACAGGCTCGCCTCATCCACTGATAAGGCGAGCCCAGTGCGGACAGTGTCCTTACTTACGACGCCGGAGAAGCGCTACTGCACCAAGACCGAGAGCTATGAGGCTCGCCGGTTCGGGCACCGCATTGACTTGTACTTGGAAGTACCGTACTTCGGAGACGCCACCGGGGGTCCAGATCTGCCGTGCATTCGCGGGCAACGTGTTAAAGAAACTCCAAGGGCCTTGTCCGTTCGGGCCGATGTCCGTGATGCTAGTGGGAGTGCCGCCCCAACCAGCAAGGCTCGCCGTCCAGTTCACGTCGTTCGCTGTAACAATGCTGCTGCTGTTGTCATTGAAAACAAACGCGTTGTCGTCCAGCAACAACTGGCCGATTAGCATCGAGGGAGCCCCAAAAACGTCAAACGCGCGGATATTGATGTAGTTTGTTACGCCCGGAGTCAAAGTAACCGAGCCATTGACCGTGCCAGCTTGCCACGTACTCACTTGAGAGAGAAACTGCGTGCCCTCTACGGTAGGGTTGGTTGAGACGTACGCGACGAAAGTGTCATCCGCGACGGCGGTGAGTGTCAGATTTGTTCCTAGCGCCGACGCAGATGCGAGCGAAACGCCAAACGCGACCAAAAGAAGTCGGTTGATCATGTGAATTTCTCTCCAAAGAACCTCACAATTTTGGAGAGCGAAGCGATCGCACGGCAAGTCATAGAAACTAATGACTGTTTGCGAAGATCAGTTGGAATCGACGGCTTTTCGTCGTCGTTTCAATAACAGCCCCGTCCCAAGCGCCAGACCAATCACGGAAACGGGCTCAGGCACAACCGTCGCACCGACGTGAACTTCCGATAAGTTGACTTCGGAGAATGAGAGGGAATTGGGTGTGTTTCCGTTCACGCGCAGGTCATAAAGAACTTCAAGACTGAAAGTGTCACCCACCGCCGACATAAATGTGACGGGGCTGAAGAGGTTGTCATCATGGAACTCAATGTCTCCAGGGCCGTCAACAATGACCGATGACCCTTCGATCACCTTCAGGCCTTCCGCATAAACCTTCCACGAGGCGAACGCATCGTCCTTCAGCGTGTGGGTGAGCTTGTTCGCGAACAGCCGCCCCTGAATGATTGCGGTGACGTCCACACGGACTGGAGTGCCGATATCTTCGCCCGTCGAAAGGATCTCCACCGACCAAATTGTCGGGATCGAAGTTCCCGCCCCGTCGCCGTGTCCCATTCCGGTGAACTCGCGGTCAATCCCCTCATAGAGTCCACCGGGCGGGCCGATACGACCTTCCGTGCGGAAGAGGCCACTCGTCGGCGAGACAATCCGAAACTCGTCGTGCGGCCCGGAACCAACCGCCGTTATGTCGGTCGCCATGTCGGAGAACGCCTCCACATAACCACTCAGCGTCCCGAATAAGAAGTTGAAATCTCCGACCGCGGTCGGACTTCCTGCACCATCGACAAGCGAAGCGCCTTCAACGAGAAGATCGTGATTGAACCCAACCCCAAACGGCGGAGAATGCACCTCATACGCCAAGTCAATGGCGGACCCGATCGACGCAACCGCCATCAATGCGGTCATGCTAGCGACCCGATATGCGAAGCCCTGTCGTTCCATTCTTCTCGCCTCTTGTCCTGTTAATTGCGTACGCAACTGATCTGCATCTTAACACAAAGGTGCGAGATAGAGTCAAGATTTTTTCATAAACTGAACGAGTCAGGTATTAATGCGGGGAGCGCCCATAGACGAAAGAGAAGGATACCAAATGATATGAATTCCTACTCACTTTGCTTGCCTGGCCACTCCTTCACGTACACATCTTGCTGCGGGTACGGAATGACAACGCCAGACTTCTTGAACCGACGCCAGACCTCCAGGTTGTATACGCTGATCACGCGCTGAAAATACATCACTTCGTCAGTCCAAACGCGTACGGCAAAGTCAACGCTTGAGTTGCCGTAGTTGAGGAGAAGCACCCGCGCGGGAGGTTCGGCTAGCAAGTGTTCAATCTCCCTCACCGACTCGTGGAGTATGTTCATCACCTCATCGAGGTCCGACTCGTAATGCACTCCAATCGGAATCTCGACCATGCGAATCGGTCGGTCGTGCGTCCAGTTGACGAACTGGTCGTTGAGGATTTGGCTGTTCGGAATGATCACCGTGGCATCCAACACGGTGCGCATCCGACTGGAGTACATCCCGACTTCCTCCACCTTGCCGGTCAAGTCGTTCACGGAGATTACATCGCCAACCTTGATGGTCTTATTGATCAGCATGATGATGCCGCTAATGAAGTTCTTGGCGATCTCCTGAAAGCCCAGACCGACGCCAAGCCCGAGAGCACCCGTGAAGACCGCCAGACTTGTGGCATCGAAGCCAACAGTTGACAGAGCCCACGCCAAACCAAGCGCGAGGAGTGCGTAGTAAACGAGCGACGCGATGGAATCAGCGGTGGAGGTGTCGACATTTGGAAGTCGGGTCAAAGCCTTGCGTGCAACTCGGCGGACGAGTTTGCTCCCGACGATGACGAGCACGAGGAGCAAAACCGACTTGATGAGAATGCCAACGCTGAGTTCCAACCCCTGAATATTGATCAGCGGCTGATTTGCCCAAGTTTCGATCTCCTGCCAAGTCATAGGGTTACTTTACGCCCGAGGCGCTTGACGATGCTGATCTCAACGGGTGTTCGTCTGCGATGGGTTGTAGACAATGATCTTGTCGCCCAGGGCCAGCGGACGAGAGCGCGAAGCGTGAAACTCGAGCGTTTCGCCCGTTTTCGGCCGGACCTCAAGGACGAGAATGCCGTGCTGATCGGTGAGTTCCTGCGGACTGAGGCCAGCGTACTTCTCATCCACTCGGAGGTCATAGAGGTCAGCCCCCTGACCGTGTTCGAACAACTCCTCAATCAGGTTGGTCGAATGCGGGGAAGAAGTCGCCGAGGCGAGCAGGCGGCCCGCGCTCACGGAGGGCGCCACGACTGTGTCTGCGCCGCTTCGACGGATTAGCTTGATGTTTTCGTCTTCGCGGGCGGCGGCCCGAATTTTGACGTTCGGCGCGAGTTCCTTGATGGTGAGGCAGATGAGGACGCAGGCTTGGTCGTTGTTGGGTACGACAATGGCATGAGCGGCCCTCTCAATCGCCGCATCGCGAAGCATTTGTTCGCTGGCGGCATTGCCGAGAAGGAAGTTGACCGCGAGACGATTTGCTTCTTCGATCGCGGCGGGCGACTCGTCAATCACCATGATCTGCTCAGGAGGTGTGCCGCGTTCGATGAGTTCGCGGACGGCGGAGCGACCCTTCACCCCGAATCCGCAGATGACGATGTGGTTGTGAAGAGTTTTCTTGAGTCTTTCCATTTCAATTCTCTCGATGGAGCGGCGGAGTACGAGTTCGTATGCGGTGGAAACAAGCAGCACCCAGACGATGAGGCGTAAAGGCGTGATACCGAAGGTAACGATGGCGCGGGCCTCGGGCGAGACAGGGACGATGTCGCCGTAGCCGAGAGTCGTGACGGTGACGACGGAGAAGTAGAGGACGTCCAGGGCGTTGGGGTGGGTGCCCCGGTTGTCGGCGAGGCCATCCCGGATGATCCAGAGCATGAGCCAAGCCACGCCCATGATGGCGAGGATGATCGCGGTGCGGATGAGGAGAGCGCGGACCGGCTTCTGCGCCCCAATGTAGAGGCGGCGGGTGTAGGAGCCTGGCGTCACAAGGGAGACGTTAGCACACTTGGCTAGTGCTCGTGGAGTTTGACTCGCTTACCTGATGATGTTAAACTGAGACTTATGAACTTCGTTCGCTTTCATGCAAGCTCAATCTTGATGCCTTCGTCAATTCGATTGATTGAGATTACTCAATAATAATGTTTCGTTCACAAAGAGGTAACTATTCATGACCAGACTAGTAAAAAGAGGTACTGCAAACCCCGAGCGCATGGCCGAATCATTCTGGGAAGAAGCAGTGCGGAACCAATTGTCAGCATACAGTATCAAAGTAGAACATGGAGGGAGTGACCCAGTTTGGTGTTTTGAGCGCTTTGGCATGACCTGCACACTTGTGGAAAGGTTTCAGGAACCGAAACGACACATTTGGATCGCTGGCGAACACGAGGATTCCTATGACCCCGATTTTTACATCTACAACGATGTGATTATCACGGCTCCGGACGGATCGGTTGCAATCTATGGATATCCGGTTGACATCTTTCCTCCCACCGATTTTCATACCGCTACTCTTGTTGGCGATATTCGAGATCCGGAGGCGATCTACATCATCGGCCGACTTGGATATCATGGAGACCGATTTCCAGGAACTACTCCGATCTACCGCTTGGGCCTCCCAGATCTAATGATATCGGAGATTACAGTACGGGGCGAAGAGCCCAGCTGGTTACATAATCACTCAGCCTTGTACTTGCCGAGATCAAGTTCAATTGCCGTTTGGGGAGGAAATCTGGTTGATGTTGATGATCAACTAGTGCCGAATCATCAGCCATGGTTGTTCGATCTGGTTTCTTCCACATGGTCAAAGATCAATGAACTAGACCTACGACGGTTGTAGGTGCCGGGCGTCACAGGGAAGAAGCTAGCACACGCCGCTGGATGTGGGAAACTTCATAAGGTAGTTGTCTCCGTGTTATAGTGAATCCAATGATCGGAACGGTTCTCCTCTTCTTAGTGGTGGGGCAAAATGCTGACCCCGCACCACCGCTCTACCCCAGCTCCGTGGTCGGGACAGATTTCGACTTCATTCGCGAGTCCGACATTTCGCTGTGGGAGCAGGCTACGTTCCTGAAGAAAGGCGCGGCCGAAATGCCGGACAAGACCGGGGAAGGCGAACTCTTTCTGGAAGCGTTTCAGTTTGAGAGCACTTATCGCGACGAGGTGAAGGTGCACTTCGCGGTCCATCACCGTGTAGGTTCCGAAGCCGAATCGAATAAGTACGTGGAGCAGGCAGGGATTCGGCTGGGCCGGATTCCGCATGTTTTGCGGCGAGGTGTTGAACGAGTGGTCATCAACGTCGGGGACGCCACCGCATTCAGCGACCGAGGGCTGATCGTTCTTTACACTGAGAACATGGCCAAGCGGATCAGCACGCATGACCTGGAGGAGACGATCTTTCACGAAAGCGTTCATGCGACTGGGGATGCGGAACATGCCGGGTCGCGGGGTTGGAAGGCAGCGCAGGAGAGCGACCCAGGGTTCGTGACCGATTATGCGAGCCGGCTGCCGGCAGGTGAGGACCTGACGGAGTCGGCTTTCTTCGCGGTGACCCTAGTGCATCACCCGGAGCGACTGCCGCAAGATGTTGCGGAGCGATTGCGACGGCAGATTCCGGCGCGCATTACCTACATCGAGCGACTCTTTCCGCAGGCGGCACCTTGGAACGGCTCGTTCGGGCACCTTAACTGAAAACTAATGGTGGACGGTACTGGATTTGCACGCAGGCTACCTCGGGGCAACACGACGTGAAGCTTGGTTTAGTGTGTACTGTCGGATACGGAATACCAATGCCTTTCCTCAGATTCTCTCTCACATCAGAAGTGCGAAGTGTGAAGCAGTCGGTGGCATCCATACTGGACGAGTTACTCACTGTAAGCGAAAGCGCGAGCGTTCAATCGAAAGGGGCTCTTATTCAAGAATCTGCGATTGTTTGAACGCTAATTCTGCTAACATGGATGGACGTTTCATATCCGTAAAGATGCGAATCATCTGCGTGCTAGATGGTACAAAAGATGTGTCCCCAAAGGTAACGTACGGAATGCCATTTGTGTATCTATCAGGTGTCTTATACAACTGATACTCAGTCGTGCTCCGATACTCTTTGTCGCTTAACCACCGAAAGCTGCCTCCAAAGCATTCAAGAAACTGTGCCCATAAATCCCAGTGTAAATACATCCTTACATTGGCAATTCCAGAGACTAGATGAAACACATCCTCGTCGGACAAATCAAATGAGAAAACAGGCAGAGCTAACCAGTGACTAGCAACTTGGGAATATGTCCTGGCTTCCGCTAATGCACAGTGTATCATCGCTTGGAAGCCATGCTCGCTACCGTCGCTAAATACGCCAGCAGCACTAACTGCAAACCCGAGTTGTTGCCTCGGATCTTGATCATAGTAGACTCCAATCCAAAGACAGTTATCAATCAAATCAAAAGCATGTCCGTGGAGTCTTGCCCGAGCCATCAGTACTGCAAGGTCCTCGTGAAAGTATCTTTCTTCAGTATTGCTTTCTGCAATAAGTACCGGTTGATTTAAAAATGGATCGATCCCGGTGTCTGTCGCAATAATCTTCTCAATCTGCGTCATGCGCTTCAGTTGACGTCTTAGCCTTTGTGTCTTTGCTTCCGCTTTATTCGCCGGACCGGTGATATGTAGCTGAAATTCTCGAAGTGACTCTTTCGGTACAGAACTAGGAAAAGCCCACACACTTTCGTCTTGTTGCTTTACTTCCAGAAGTGTGTGAGATCCAGAGAGTGGATCGATGACCAAAATGTCGCTCACATCAATGAACGAGGTTGCATCAGCCCACATCGCAAATTTGAGCGGGTCAGAGTTGATTTCCTCGATGACGCTGAATACACCCTCTGGGTTTGACTTTGCGAGCCGTGGCCTTGGCTTGAAGCCGCACATTCTCCTTACGATATGTCGCTTACGTTGCAAGCCGGTCCAAGCCAGTTCGTTGTTAACGTGATACCATGGCAATAAGTCAATCGAAAGCGTTCTGGCCTCTTCGCTCGCCTGGTCGATCTTCAAAAGCCGCTCTTGAATGTCGATTATGTTGACTACCGCTTCCATGTGCAGCTCCGCCATGCCCTTATGAATAGCTGCGAGAAAGGCGTGAGAGTTCGCCTCAATTGACTCCGCGTTAGCAAAGAGCGCATCGTCGCCGGCCGGGCTTCGCACTCGGTGAACAAGAGTTAGGATAGTTTTGTTCGCATCGTCCGAGTTCACAGGCCTATTTTGAACGTAAAGATCAGTACGTGGTGTGCTTGGCCCAACCGACGTTTAGTCAGATTATGGGAATATCACGCGGAGAGCGAACTCTGAACTATGAGTCGTCACCCTAGTATTAACGCCATAACCAAAGTTACGGGGCCTGCGTTCACATAGAAGAAAAACTGGTGGGCGGTACTGGATTTGAACCAGCGACCCCTTCGGTGTGAACGAAGTGCTCTACCGCTGAGCTAACCGCCCCTAAGGGCTTTCAGTATGACATCCCAACTTGCCGGATGTCTTGGGTGCAGACCCAAAATCCATGCACCGGCTTCCACGCGTAGAAACAACCATGAACTATCCAGTCATCCACCCCGATGTCCGCATCGGCCACGTCCACCTTAAAGTTGCTGACCTAGAACGCTCCATCGCCTTCTACGAGGGCATCCTCGGCTTTCAGATCCAGCAGAGGTATGGGAGTCAGGCGGCGTTCCTTTCCGCCGGCGGATATCACCACCACATCGGTTTGAACACTTGGCAGAGCCGGGGTGGGGCCGCCCCCGCTCCAGGGACGACCGGGCTTTTTCATGCGGCGATCCTCTATCCCACGCGGGCATCGCTTGCCGACGCCCTTCGACGACTACAACGCGCCGGAGTGCCGCTTACCGGGGCCGCCGACCACGGCGTAAGCGAGGCTCTCTATCTCAACGATCCGGATGGAAACGGGCTTGAACTGTACTGGGATCGTCCGCTGTCCGAGTGGCCGAGGGATGTGGAAGGGAACTTACAGATGGTAACGGAACCGCTCGATCTCGACAGTCTCTTGCTTTCCTGAAGAGGTTCCCTTCCATGCGTAGTCATGTCGTGAAGCATGCAACTTTGATTGGAGGAGTGGTTTGATTCCAGCAATTCTTACGAGCTGAAAACAAGTGAGGCCGAACCCCGCAAAAGGTATCCTTCCAATCAGAAATGGTGGAAGTCGGCTGGCGAATCTTGTTGATTGGCATCGCTTGCGTTGCCGTTTCTGGATGCGCGAACCGCAACGCCGAAGTAGCCCAATCCGGCACCGAACTCCCGACGCAGGGAGAAAACGAGGGAATGGGGAGTGCGCTGGAGGGGCTGAAACTAACTAGCAACGGCATTGAGTTGATTCGTCCTGCAGGACGAGCCGACCGAGGAAAAGCAAATCTCGCGTTCGAGAATGCCGAGCGGGCAATCACCGTTGAGAACACTCCCGCCAAGGCAGCCGGGTTCTATCGGGACGCGATCCTCGCCGACCCTCAGTTCGCTCCCGCCTACGAGGGCCTCGCCCGGGCGATGATTGTCAAGGGCGACCCGGAAGCGGTCGAATCCGCACTCACCACGGCGATTCGCCTTGATCCCAGGTGCGAAAGAGCGCACTTCCTGCGCGGAACCGTGGCCCAGATGCGGAGCGACTATGGCGGAGCATTGAAGGCATGGCGGGTACTGGCCGACTTGAATCCCGACTATCCGGACCTTTACGCGCGGATGGCGATCGCCGCCCATTTTGACGGCGACCATTCTGCCGCCTTGACCTATCTGGGCGAGGCCGACCGCCGAAAACAAAACGTGCCGTCGCAGTTCCGAGAACTCTTGCTCGTTGAGGGGGCAAGGCCATGAAGCGCGCTTGGCCAATCTTTTTCGCGATTGCGGTGGTCGTTGTTGCACAAGAACCCAACATCGGGCCGCAGTACCGGGTGTCTCTCGACGTCCTGAGTAAGTCCGCGAGCGAAACCACCGGTGCCGCCACCGCGGATGGATCGGAGATTCTCGCCGGGTTTGTGGACTTCCGCACGGATGGCACGATCACCAACTCCTTCGGCGTTTCGTCGGATGGCGGGCAAACTTGGCAACATCGGGTGGTGCGGGCGCCAGCGGGCTTCCAAGACAGCCTCGAAGCCGACCCCATGACGGCCTACGATCCCCGGACTAACACCCTCTTCGCGGGCGGCATATCTCGTGCTAAGTGCATCTATGTGGCCCAAAAGCTGCCCGGACTCAACGCGTTTGGCCCTTCGCGCGTGGCGGTGACGAGCGCTTGGCCGGATAAGGGTTGGATGGCGGCAGGCCCCCGTCCCGGTATGCCGGATACGACTCGACTTTATGTCACTTATAACGAAGGGATCATATGGTCAGATGATCTGGGAGTAACTTGGTCGCCTCCGCTTAGCCTTGGAGTTGGCTATGGCTTCCTGCCTCGCGTCGGTCCAGACGGGGTGTTGTTCCTTACGTATTGGGATGGCTTTTGGGGCATCAAGTTCACAAAGAGCATGGACGGCGGGCAAACTTGGACCACGCCCATTCAACCAGCGACGCGAATGGTTTCTTGGGGAGTAGAGAACTATGGGATTCCCGGCAACTTTAGGAATGTCACAAACAATGCGATGGCCGTCAACCCTGCGACGGGCGAAATCGTTATTCTCTACGTTGATCAGACGAACATAGTTAATGGGCAGAAGAACTTGGACCTGTATTCTGTCCGTTCGAGTGATGCAGGCGAAACGTGGACAAACTCACAGAGACTGCCATTCCGGACATTGAATCAAGTCTCCGACATGATCTTCCCGTGGATCGAGTTCACGAAGGATGGGAGATTGCACCTTTTTGCGATGGACACCGCACCAACGCCAGGGCAAGCCGACGGCGGCTCCGAGGGATTTTGGGATCAAACTTACTACTATAGCGATGATGCAGGAATCAGCTGGTCCGCCATGAATCGGCTGACGCCGACCTCGTGGCGAAGTTCGCTCCATAACACCGGGAATGCTAAGTTCTTGGGCGACTATCAGGGGATGGCAATCAGCGATAAGACGGTCTATCCGGTGTACCCGGATACGATTGTAGGGAAGGCCGACGCCTATGTTAATCCGATCTTCAACCCGATTGAAAGACCGACTACTTATAGTTGGTCAGTCGGGACGCCGCTCTCCGGTTCATTAGCGAGTTTGTTCTTGCATGACGGAAACCTTGCTCGAGCAAAGACACCCCGAATCAATAGTATTGTTAAGTCGGTGCAATTAGAGGCTTACTACGCAGTTTCTGCTAGTAGCATCAGTTCTCTTGAGGTTTTGGCGTGGGGCGGGGCTTCCGCCGCGAACCTACAGCAGCGGATTGAGATGTTCAACACGTTGACTCAGAAGTGGGATATTGTGGATGAGCGACCCGCGACAAGTGCGCCCAGCAAGACACAGTTTTCCGTGGCTGTGCCGTCAGCGTATCTTTCCGGTGGATTGGTCAAGGCTCGAATGAGTTACCGCACGGCGCCGCGGACATTCGCTCAAGTTTGGGTTGCTCAGATAGACCAGTTCATCCTGTTGGTTCATCTTTGAGCAGTGTTTGACCGGATGCCCCGACGGCCACGCGCAACCAAACCCGCAACCCGTCGCGTAAACTGAAGAGCCATGCTTGACGCCGACGCCTTGCGGAGCACCTATCTCGCGACCGGACTGACCGACGAACAACTTAACACGATTGGTGCGCTCGCACAAGTCCAGAACTTCAACAGCGGGCACGTCATCGCTCGGTGCGGGGATGCGGCCGAAGAGATGTTCGTAATCCTCAGTGGTGAGGTCCGAGTAACCACTCATGACGGCGATGCTCTCGGCGAAATCAAAGCGGGAAACATCGTGGGTGAAATCGCATTGGTTGATGCTCGGCCCCGCGCAGCAAATGTAGTTTGCGTGGGCGCGGTCACGGTCGGTGCGTTCAATCTAAAGCAACTGCGCGGCGCGATGATGAAGGACAAAGAACTCGGCATCATCGTGATGGCGAACATCGCGAGTGTGCTTGCCCAGCGGTTGCGTCACGCCGACGCAATGATTGATCAACTCGCCGACAAGACCCAAGATGTTTGGGCTCACGCGATGGGCTAGACGCTATCGTACAAGTGAAAAGGGGCGGAGTCAAGACTCCGCCCCCTTTTTGTCATCAACGGTTCCTATTCGAGGAACGCTTTTGCCTCCAGAACGTCACCTTGGTGCTTGCGCTCCAATGATGCTATTCGGTCGGCCATGTCCTCTAAGGCTTGTTCCCTCGAACTAAAACCGTACGCCGAACTGATGCCGTCGTAAACAATCCAGAAAGTCCCTTCCGGTTGTTTCATCCACACTTCCTCGTCGCGCACGGCAAACTTGTAGTCGCGCGACCAATTCCGTCGCAAGATGTTCTTGCCATCCGCGTCGTCAATGGTCAATGCGTAGTGCGCGGCATCTTCGAACTTCGACACCTCGGCAATCACCCATGTGCGGTAGTTCCAGTAACCGTTGCCATCGTTGTCCACTACTGTCCCCTCGACGCGGAACTTCGCGTTCAGGTTCTTGATGTTTTCGCGGAATGTGATGCGAGTGTTCGCCTTGCCCACGAGTTGGTTACCGATGTAGACAGAGCAGGTAACCGTTGGAGTTCCCGCATTCTTTGTCAAGTTGCCGATGAACACTTCGTCATCTACGGACTTGAGAATTCCACCCGGAGACTCATCCGTGCTTCCACCATGTCCGTCGTTCAAGAAGAACTCACCGGTCACGGACCACTCATAGCGGTAAGTGGCGGAGGTGCTCTTGTTCTTGATGACGGCCTTGATATCCGTGACGTCTGAGATACCAATCTCGGTCGCTTCGGGCACGAGTTTGACGGCAGCCCTCGAACTCGTGATCTCGAAGACATTGGCTTGGTCGGCGCTCGCGAAGCTATCAAAAGGTGCCATCAACTGGATGACAGATGCAAGGTCTTGCATCCCGATCGAACGGGCACCGATGCCAACCCGATTGATGAGTTCCTTATCACCCGAGAACAATTCTTTGCCTGTGGATCGTCCCCATTCCGTGACGACGAGCATGGAGACCGGTGTAGTGACGGTCGCGGTTTGGGGCGATGTCACAAACGAGCGAAGACCGTCGGGGAATTGGCCGCGAGCGGTGAGGTCTAGAAGTTCAGGCATGGAGTTTTGGGCTCCCGCGATGAACTGTTGGGCATTGCTGTTGGTCAGAGCGAACTCAGCAAGACTATCGAATGCCGTCCCGTCCATGGGCAGGACGAGGTTCGCGTAAATGGGCATGTAGAAGTCGAGATAAGCCGTCCAATAAACGATCTCCTTCCACTTGTTGAACTGTTCGGGGGTCAGGTCGTCAAAATCGCCCTCGTAGCGACCGACTCCGACCGTCGTGAGTTTGTAGTAGACCTCGGTTTCGTTCTCCACTGAAGCGAGATCAGAAAGAACCGGAATAGGTGAGGATGCGATTGGCGTCCACGGGTATTGGCCCTGGATCAAGCCGGTCATCCGGTCCACCTTGCCGCCGTAACGAGTCGGCACGTCAATCCACAGGTCACGAATCGCTTCCTTCATCTCGTGCGTCGCGCCATTATCGTCTTTATAGCCCGTGCGCTCAAGCCAAGCGTAACTGCGGCGAAGAGCGGTGTTCGTGATTTGAATCTGATCGTCTACCGAATCGTTGATATCGAGTCCGCTGGCACCGCCCTCGGGCGACACTTCGGGGCCACGTGTTTCGGCATTGCGCCCTTTGCCCGCGAGTGCGGAGTTACGTACCTCATCAATCGCGGCCTTCACGCCGGGGTCAGAAGCAGTTACGTATCCGTTAGCGGCAATTGACGCCTCAACGGCCGCGATCACGTTTGCGAATCCAACCAACTCCTTGATTCCGTTCAGGAAGATCTCTTGGCTATCGGGTCCGGGGTGTAGTGGACCACCGAGAGCAAAGTACGTGAACATTTCGGCCGTCGAGGTTGTGTCAAGCGACTTGCGGTCTCCACCAACGAAGCCGCCAAGGACCATCTCGCCATTTGCGTCGAGCACGGATGCGAATTGCGGGCCGTCGTTATAGACCTCAAGGTTCGCGTTGCCGGCCCCGTCAGGCTTCTCTTCACCGAGTGAGGTCCAAGCGACCAGTTCGGTCATCGGGGGGACCGCTCCACCCGCTGGGAGCGAGACCGCGACATCCACGGGAGTCTCGGTGAATCCGCGGAATCCTTCTTCAGGAGTGGCGACGCCACCGCTTCCTCCACAGGCAATGATTAGAAGTGCAAGTAGCCCGGTCATCGCTACGCCGATGGTGGGCCTGGGTTTATGCCTCATAGCACGATGAGGATAGATGTCATAGCATTACTCGTCCATTACTGGTTCACGATCGCCGTGAAATGCCCATGAAATAGGTTCAATAGAGAGGCTGATGCCAACCGGTATGGTCGCCCCTTTTGCGAAAGCGCAAGCTAAGAAATCGGGTTTTCACTTGTAGCCGAACTAAGAGCGTGAACAAGTGAGTACGGTCATTTTCGCTCAACAGACACGTCCAATTCGCATGAGTTTTCGGATTTGGGCTCTCCTTTCCGCTCTGTTTGCCGGGGCCACTGCGGTTCTCGCAAAAAAAGGTGTTGAGGACGTGCCCGCAAACTTGGCCCTTGCAGTCCGAGTTCTGTTTGTCCTAGCGTTCTCTGCCATTCTCGCGTTCAGCACGCGGCAAACAAATTGGGCGAGCCTCTCCAAGCAGAACTGGCTTTACTTAGGGCTGAGTGCAGTAGCCACGTTCCTCTCATGGCTTTGCTATTTTCGTGCGCTGCAACTCGGAGACGTCGCGAAAGTTGCTCCGATTGACAAGCTGAGTTTTGTGTTTGCGGTGATTCTTGGCGTCGTTTTTCTGCATGAGAAAGTCGACGCCAAGTTGGCCGGTGGGCTCGCGCTTATTGTCGCGGGCGTCGTAGTGACTCTATTGTGAGTTTCTAACGCGCGCACGCTTTCGGTGGCGGCGCTCAGCGGACAAGAGGGTTTTCTCCGCGAAGCGGATTGAACCACTGATCCGATGCTGAAGCGTCGCAATATCCCGCCACGCTTGCTCAACTCTTCGGATATTGACGCTTCGAACGTATCCATTCTGGACATGGAATACGTGCGTTGGTTCGTAAAGTCGCCTCAAGTAATTCTTGACGACTTCATGCACAAATGTTCTCGAAGGTTCTCGGTACATCCGATCGGTCTGGCCCTGGAGTGCTTCAAGTTGTCGATCAACAACCTGCTTCGCGGTTTTTAGAACTTGGAGTTCCTCTGATACCAGTTTGTGACTGGTCTCAAGTGACCGTATACGATCATCTTTCTTGTGAAGAAGTGCGTCTCCGTAGAGGCCGTAAAGGATGAGAGTCTTTACGCTATATTTGCGTTCTAGGAGACGGGGTGGCATTTCGCCGGGATCTCTGCTCATAGTGTTCACGTTTCCGTGAGCACGCGGACACGAAGTTTGTCGGTGATGATTCACCGCGCATGCCGTTGTGTCGGTAGCACCGTGGCCCGTGGAGGCTCGGTTGCCGGGGAGTGATTGCTCAAACCCTCTCGCTATGCTCGAAAACAATCTACCCGAAAAACGCTGAGGGCAGGGCCGTGGCCCGCCCTCAGTGATTTTCCTCGCTAATCGTAGAAGACCTTGGTCTTCACTTTCATCCCGTTGTACTTGACTTCCAACCTGGCGATTTCGCTCGCGAGTTGCTCTCTTGCTTGGGCTTCCGTTAGATTTCCTCCAGCCGTAGTCGTGCCGTCAATCACGATCCAATAGGTGTTCGGAGGTTGGCCAGCTTTCAGTTCCGAGTAAAGCGGCCAATAGGGCGGGCTTGTCGCCGCCCAGTTCACCCGTTTGATCGTCTCGCCAGTCTCGTACTCCGCCACCATTGAGTAGTGATCTGCATCCTTCTTGACATCAACTTCCGCTACCAATCCGTAGTGAAGATTGAACGTTCCATTGTTATCCTTGTCGAAAACTCCGCCCACGATTTTGTAGCGGCCCGGCGTCGTATTCACGCTTTCCTTGAATTCCACGCGGGTGTTTGCCGTCCCTATGAAAGTGTCACCGATATAGACTCGGCACGTGATTGTTGGTGTCCCAACCGCAAACGTGAGGTTGCCGATGAACACCTTGTCGTATGATGTCTTCAGAACTCCTCCCGGTGATTCATCTGTAGAGTTTCCTCCGGCATCCTGCAAGAAGAAGTTGGTCGTATTGAGCGACCACTCGTATCGGTAAGTCGCCCCCGCTTGCTTGTCTTTGATTGTTGCTCGAATGTCGGTCGTTTCGGAGATTCCTACTTCCGCCTCGTCGGGCGTGATCTTTACGGCAGAGCGGCTACTTGTGATGCGGAAGATGTTCGCTTGATCTGCGCTCCGGAGATCGCCAATTGGTGCCATATCATCGGTGGCGTCTACGAGATCCAGCATATTGATGGCAACCCTTGCGCGCCCAACTCGGTTATGAAGTTCCTCTTCATCTTTGAAGAGATTGGTTCCGAACTGACGACCCCAAGAGATCATGATGTCCGCCGTCATCTTCTCCACGGTTGGGAGTTGTGAAGACGTGACGAATTGGGAGAGCCCAGTCGTAAAGTTGCCTTTGGCGACTTCGGAAGCGACGTTTGGCATACTGGTTCGAGCATTGGTGAAGAACGCCCTTGCCGCTGAACTTTGTCCGGCATAGCCACTGACACTATCCATGCCGGCGCCATCGAGCGGGATCACGAGATTCGCGAACACCGGAAGGTAGAAGTCCAGGTACACCGTCTGATAGACGATTTCTTCCCACTTCGTGATCTGTGCGCCTGTCAGTTCGTCGAAGTCTCCAGGTAGCCATCCAATGCCTACGGTTGTCAACTCATAGAACACGTCAACTTCGTTCTCAATCCCAGGTAAGTCCGATGTGACATCAAACTTCGGCATCGTAACGGGCTCCCAATTGTATTGACTATTGATCAGCCCGGTCGCACTGTCAATCGTGCCGCCGTACCGTGCTGGCAGCGCTACCTCTTTCGACGCGAGGCTAACATCCAAGTCGTGGGTCACACCCTCGGAATCTTTGTATCCGGTTCGTTTGAGCCAAAGATAGCCTCGTCGAAACGCCGTGTTGGTCAGAAGAATCTGGTCGTTGACCGAATTGTTGATCTCAAGTCCACTGGCAAATCGAGAGGGATCTACATCCGGGCCCCGAGACGTCGCTTCGCGACGCTCCCGGCTCGTCAAAATTGAATCGCGCACTGCGGCCACGGCTGACTTGATCGCGGTGTCTTCGTTGTCGATGTAGCCTTTCGAGTTGAAGCTATCGGTGACCGCCGTAACAACGCCGCTAAAGCCAGGAAGGTTCTTCACGCTGTCCAACACGACTTTTTGCGAACCATTGCTTCCTCGTTGGAGCGGGCCACCGATGCCAAAGTAAACCAAGACCTCGGCGGTGGATTCGAATCCTAGTTCGGTTCGGCCGGTACCGATGAACCCGGAAGCGACAAGTTTGTCGTCGTCGTCGCGGACCTCCGTGTATTGAGGGCCGTTGTTAAACACCTTGACTTGGACGTCTCCCGAAGTAGCGGGCGCGCCCTCACCGGCAGAGGTCCAAACGCTCAACTCAGATAACGACCCGTATGATCGACTTGCGGGAAGTGTTACTTTGGAGTTTGTCGGTGTTATCGTTAGGCCACGAAAACCACCTGTCGTTTCC
This sequence comes from Fimbriimonadaceae bacterium, assembly GCA_019638835.1. Taxonomy (GTDB): domain Bacteria; phylum Armatimonadota; class Fimbriimonadia; order Fimbriimonadales; family Fimbriimonadaceae; genus JAHBTC01. The sequence goes on along the minus strand of JAHBTC010000006.1, from coordinate 8,639 downwards.
GATGAGCCGCCAGAACCTCCACATCCAAGAATAATTGCGCCAAGAACGGCGATGGGAACGAGGGGACCTCGAATCCGTGAAACGAAAGGTTTCATGATGAGCCATTGTCCTGACTCACCATTAGATGACCATTAGTTAGAAAAAGGAAGGATTTGATTGGTGATTGGGATATCTAGTCTTTTGCCAATCCCAACCTTTCGCGATAGAGACTCTCAAGCTCTTCCCATCCGTGCTTCTTCGCCTCGTCGCCCACGATACGGGGAATGTCCCTTCCTCCGGCAAGGTGATCCATGACTTGCAGGCAGATGTGCCATCCGGCGGCGACACGCGAGAGCCACTCCGCGTTGCTGACTCGGTTTCGAAGAGTCAGTGCAGTCCCCATGTCTACGGATTCGAGTTGCCAGCGAAGTAGGTCGCCACCCCATGTGTACTCAACCAAAGAAGGCGCAGTAACAGCCGTCACCATCTCTTGGTACGTATCAGATTCGGGGCCGTCGGTCATCATGATTTCAACGGGACCGGTGTAGTTTAGGTCTCGACTTGGCGAGAACGGAGCCCACCTTTCCAAGTGGGCTTTGAGCGTGATCATCGACCAGATGACCGATTGCTCGTGCCGAAACTCTCGGCGAAAAACCAGAGTTGCTTGATCGCCATCTTCTATAGAAACACTCGCCAAGTCGCCAATCACTACGATCGGTGAGTGAAGGTGTTTTGCCAGATTCTCGAAGGCTCCACTCCAGCCACCAATATGGGAGTCTCGGTCTTCAGGGTCTTCGAATCCGATCTGATGAAACGTAAGTTGAGTTTCATGACCGAACTCTTCCAACGTCACGGTCACCAGCGTTTCGGGACTTAGATTCCCCGACTCGCGTTCCCACTGATGGGAGAACACGAGCCGACAAGGCGACTCTACGATCTGATACTCACCGACAGCGACATACTCCTTTCCTGCCGGCGAACGCATTCGGTTTCGCCAAGCGCTCCCCGGTTCCACTTCCCCTTCGAACAGGATGATTTGGAAATCTTCTGGGCAACCCCAAATGCCAAACTGCTCCACGTCAGTCCACGCTTCCCAAACCCGCTGAATCGAGACGGGAAATCGTCGAATGATTTCGAGCGATAAAGGCTCGGTCATGACGTTCGCTCCGCGAGGAAGGCATCGAGACGCTCGTACGATTGGCTTGCGCCCCACTCCATACCCGATTCCAACATACCGTCGCGTTCGGCCCGCGAGTTGAATGTCATGTGAGCGACCATGATTGTTTTGCCGTGATCTTCAATCAGTTGCACCGATTCGGTACAGATGCATTCCGGCATTGGATCAAAGATGAACGTCTGGGACATTCCGTTCGGCGGGTCAAGAGCCAGGATCTCGCCATGAAAAGCAAAGGTTTCGCCCTCAGGATTTCGTTGCACCGCTCTCCATTTTCCGCCCACTCGTTGTTCTGACTCCATAACATCATTGACGTATCCGTGCGGACCCCACCATTGTTTGAGTTGCTCTGGATTGGCTAGTGCCTCGTAAACCATCGCTCTTGGAGCATCGAATCGGCGCACCATCCGAATGCTCAAGTCATCGGGAGTCGTGACTTGGAGACCAATCGGCTTGCCTTGGAGATCGCCAAGAAGAGCGGCGAGGCGGCATTGGGTTCCGTGCATTCCTTCTCGCGCCCCGTGCTTGTTGATAGATTCCTGCATGGCTTCGAGGGTGGGGAAGAGGATTGACATGGTCAGGATGGTTGCCGCTCCGTCCACTTCAAATTGGACTGAACCCTTGAACCAGTCAGCTTTCTCATCCACGCCGTGATCCCAAGACATTTTAAACTCGCTCATCTCGGTGTACCGGATATAGTTCGGATAATCGGTGCCGTCGGAACCGTGCATCGTGAACGCCCAGTGGCCTCCGGTTCGGAAGTCCATTTCGTGAGTCGTGATGGAAAACCCTTCGGGCCCCCACCATCGGTCAAGGTGAGTTGGGTCACGATAGACCTCGCGGATCAGTTCAATCGGCGCCTCATAACGGCGACGGAAGGAAAGGGTGCGGTCGGCTTCAGAGTTCAAAGCGACTGTGTCGGATGGATTGTTCATGGTTGAGTCTCTTGATCTTTCTTGCCTTCCGCAGATTCCTTACTGGTCCGTTGTAGTTCATTGAGGTAGGCGTCAAGTCGGTCAAAGCTCTGCTCCCAAAACTGTCGGTAGTCTTCGATCCAGGCCTGCGCTTCTTTGAGCGGCTTGGCCTGCAGGGTGCGCGGACGCAATTGCGCTTGCTTCTCCTGCCGAATGAGTCCGGCCTTCTCTAGCACTCTCAAGTGCTTCGTAATTGCCGGACCGGTCATCGTGAACTCGCTCGCGATGTCCCCTACCGATCGAGGGCCACCGGCGAGCTGTTCAAGAATCGCGCGGCGGGTCGGATCAGCAAGGGCCGAAAAGACGAGAGACAGTGAATCGGAAGCCATATATCTGACTGACTGGTTATATAACCAATCGGTATGATACACGACTGCGAATCGGTTGTCAAGGGAGTCACTCAGTTTCCCCCGATATACTTAGCGGTGATGCTCGCGGTGATGTTGCTGTTCGCGACGGTCGAACAGGACAACGTCTCCGATTTTGTGAGGCGTCGTATGGCGGAGGAGCACATTCCGGGATCCGCCATTGCCGCGATCCCGCCTATCGGCACTCCGCTTGTCTGGAGTTTTGGAAAGGCAAATTTGGAAGCGGGCTCTCGATTCAATTCCGATACCCATTTCAGGATCGCATCGCTCTCCAAGGCGATGACGGCCTACGTTGCTATGACGTTAGAGGTGGATGGCAAGTGGTCGCTAACCGACTCAGTTCGGCTATATGTGCCCGAACTACCAAGCCCGTGGAGTGACATATCGCTGAGCGACCTCATCTCGCATCGGTCGGGCATCGCGGACCCGGGTGATGCTTTCGATCATCACGCGCAATACACAGATGAGGAGTTTCTATCGCTCGTCAGCCGACAACCGCTCTCAGAAGTTCCTGGAACCACTTATCGATACAACAACTTCGGTTATGCGGTGCTACAAATCGCACTGCAACGTCGGTTGGGCGAGTCCTTAGCGGAACTCCTTCGAAAACGTCTGTTCGATCCGCTCGCGATGCGCCGCACCCATGCTTACTCCTCGGATTCAATCGCAAACAATACTGCTGTGGCGTATCACTGGCGCGATAGTCAATATGTTGTGGCCCGACCGGAACGTCCCGACGTGCTTCTCGCCGCCGGAGGAGTTGTATCCACTCTGAGAGACCTGATGCGGTGGGAACAGGAGATGCGTTCACCTCAGTTCACGAACCCGGCCGTGTTTCAGAGGCAGTTCACACCGTATGGCGATGAGGATTTGGGATACGGAGGAGGCTGGGTCATTTCCGAGTTTGAGGGGATGCGTGAGATTCAACACACTGGCGAAACCTTTGGGTTCACGTCAGCGTTTTTGCGAAATCAGTCCACGGGCTGGACGGTGATTGTCCTTCGCAACAGCGATACCGGCTCAGCCCTGGACTGGGCACGAAAAGTCCATTCGATCGTGACAAAACTGCCTTTTTCGATGGGACCCCATAAAATAGTGAAGTAGACGCATCAGTTAAGGTGTAGCGGCAAAAAAGCCGTTGCGCGAATCGAAGACTTATGGAGACGCAACGAAGAGAATCGGTCCCCCTGGATGTCGAAGCCCTATTCAGGGCTTACGGTGATGGGATGTTCCGGCTTGCTTTGCGACTCTGTGGGAATAGCGACGACGCCCAAGACCTGGTGGCCGAGACGTTGGCTCAAGCGGTGAACGCAAAAAGTCAGTATCGCGGAGACGGGGTTCCGAAGGCGTGGTTGTTCCGGATTCTGGTGAACCAGTGGCGAATGCACTGTCGCAAACGCCGCCGCGAAGAATCAATCGGCGATGCAGATCGGGCTGTGGAAACCATGGCCCTAACACTCGTCTCCGAACGACTGGATCTCGCCCGTGCCATGAGGAAGCTTTCTCCCGAAAAGAGAGAAGCATTCCTTTTGGTAAAAGGGGAAGGGTTCACCTTTGCCGAAGCCGCTGAAATTTTGGGCAAGCCCCAAGGAACCGTGGCCTGGCAAGTGCAGTCCGCACTCGTTGAGTTGCGGCATGCTCTTTCGCCTGAACCGGAACCAATCGAAAAACAATCCTGGGTGGAAGTCCATGAAATGTCCTGAAGTTCAAGAGTGGTTGGCGAAGAATCCAGCCTCGACGCCGATGTCGCCGGAAATGGCGCGGCACTGTGACGAATGTGCGGAATGTGCGGCTCAGTGCGCACTTGTCCGTGACCTCGAACATGAGTTGTCGCGGAGTGTCTCCGCTCCTGCGACACTTGTGGAACACACGGAAACACGCATGGCGAGTCCACGGTGGCGTCGTCGCCAAGTTTGGATTCGCGGAGCACTCACAATGAAGAAAACCGCAGTTCTAATGCCTATTGCCGGCGCAATCGCGTTCACGGCTTTCGCCTTCCTTGCCCCCAGAGCCGAAGCAACTTCGCCCGGAAAAACCTTTGACAAGATGCGCGATGCGATGGCTCAAGTGCATCAGGTGAGCAACGTTGTCGCCAACGCCACGGCCGACGGCAGCGGACAAATGAAGGTCTATTTCTTTGACGGAAATGGATTCAAGGAGCTTCAAGTTCCGGAATCGGGTGTGATTGAGCTACCCAACGGAGGAGGAGTGATTCGGGCGTTTACGTTCCAGAAGGACGGTGGGCACCAGATTGAAATGTCCGTCGAACTCGATGAGGTTCCGGAAGAGTTGAGGGAGAAGATCCACGCTCAACTCTCGGGCGGTCGAACCATCGAAGAATTGCTCGCCGATGAAAGCATTCCGCAAGAGATCCGCGACCATCTGCGACAGATGCACGAGGGAGGTCATGGAGAATGGACGCAAATCGAAGAGAACCACGTCATTGATGGGGATGGTACGGATCAAAGAATCCGCGTAACCAAAGATGCCGACGGCAATGTAGAGATGCAAGGCACCATCAATGGTCGCGAAATGACTCCGGAGGAACTACACGAGGCGATGGAGCGAATGCACATTGGTATGCCGCACTTTTCCTTCGACCAGTCCGCCTATCAGACGATGGCGTTCGGCGAGAACCGGCACACGCTCTTGCTGACTCCCCGTGGTGGAAGTCAGGCACGTTTCCGAGTCATTCTTGATCCGAAGACGAACCTACCGCGCAGCGTCCAGTCGGAGATGCTCGATCAGGCTCGATGGGAGACGGTGCAAAATATCCCGATCAACTACGAGCCCAAAGGGAAGAATAATCAGTAGAGCCCAATCGGCTCAAACTCGCATGGTAGCCCGAACCTGATCTCAGGATCGGGCTTACTCACTACTGAAACCGCATTCCGAGAATGGCGATCTAGCTGTTTAGCGTCGCCGACAGCGTCATCGAGGCGTTCAGCAACTTCGAAACCGGGCAGCCCACTTTGGTCGCTTCCGCAATCTCTTGGAACTGCGCATCGCTCGCGCCGGGCACGGACGCCACAACGTCCAAGTGAATCTTGTCGATCGCAAACCCGCCTTCGACCTTGTTCAAGGACACAGTCGAAGTCGTCTCGATGCGCTCGGCGGTTAGCCCGGCGTTCTGCAATCCAAGGCTCAAGGCCATTGAGTAGCAACTGGCGTGGGCCGCGCCGATCAACTCCTCGGGGTTGGTGCCGGGCTCGTTCTCGAACCGCGCACCGACTCCGTACTGGGTTTCTTTCATCGCTCCGGACTCAGTAGAAACCGTGCCGCTTCCGTTCTTGAAGTCTCCGTTCCAAACTGCGCTACCTTTTCGATCCATTTCACTAACACTCTACGCCAAGCAACAGATCGGACTCGGCGTAAGGCCTCACAACTTTCTCACAACTGTCGCCTACACTAAATTTGTGCGCATCCTCATCATCGAGGACGATCCCGATATCGCCGACGGTGTGGCGACGGCCCTCCGCCGTGAAGGTCACTATCCGGAGGTCGCCGACACCGGCCCTGAAGGCGAACGAATGGCGGCGTCACAATCATACGGATTGATCCTGCTGGATCTGATGTTGCCTGGGCGGTCCGGTCAAGACGTATGCCGGTCATTGCGGCGGATGGACATCCGCACCCCCATCATCATGATGACAGCCCGCGACGCCGTTCCAGACCGGGTGGAAGGACTGGACGCCGGGGCCGACGACTATATTGTCAAGCCGTTCGCCGTCGAGGAACTCTTGGCACGGATCCGCGCAGTGGGGCGCCGTGAAAGCACAAGAAAGAAAGACGTATTAGTCGTGGGCGAAATCACGGTGGATACGCAGTCGAAGACTGTCACCAAATCAGGCGTGCCGATTCATTTGACGGCGAGAGAATTTGAGTTGATCGCGACGATGGCCCGAAATCCCGGTCGAGTGTATTCCCGCGAATTCATCCTCGAAAGCGTTTGGAACACGGACGACGCGTTGCCAAATACGGTGAACTTTCACATGTCTTCATTACGAAAGAAAGTGGACCCAGATTCGCGCTACATCCGCACGGTTCATGGGATGGGTTACGTGATGGAGTCTCCCGAAGAATGAAATCTCTTGGCTTCAAGTTAGTCTTATGGAACGTGATTGTGCTCTTGGGGGTGGTAGCAGCGTTCGCTTACCTGCAAGGAGTGCAGGCGACTAACGTTGCCAATGACATCCTTGACGACATCCTGATGCGTCGCGCCGAAGAGATGAATAACGGGATGCGCCGCGATCCTGAGGGACGTGGACCAAGGTTTCAGAATCCGAACGAAGGTCAGAGACCGCCCGATGCCTCCGGCGCGCCAAATGTGAATCCGGTTCAACTTCGTGAACCCGGGCAACCGCGAGATCCGAACTCGGGTTTTGGGGGACCGGGCCAGCGACGGGGACCGCCTGAAGGATTCGGCGGATTATCACGGGTGCTAAATGCCGAAGGGCGCGTTATCAATCCGCCCGGACAAACCGAACCCTTGGACAGAGATCTGTTTGAAAGGTCGCTGAAGGGCGAAACCGTATTGACGACGGTCGTGATTGGGAATCAGCGATACCGGATGCTGTCTATGCCAAGAGAGAATCCGGTGTTTGGTCGAGAAGTCTTGCAACTCGCCCAAGAGAATTCGTCACTTGATCTGATCGGGCAAGTGCAGTGGAACTCGGCCCTCAGTCTGCTTCCTCTCGTTATCGTGGCGGCGGGAGTGGCGGCTTGGCTCCTCGCTCGTCTCGTGTTGCGTCCCGTTCAGTCAATTGCAGCAACCGCGACAAAGATTGCGGAGCAACCCGACTTGAAAGAGAGGATCTCAGTCGGAACGGATGACGAAATCGGACAGTTAGCGGACGCGCTGAACACGATGACCGGACGGCTACAGGAAGCAAATGAACGAACGCATGCCGCGCTGGAACAGCAGCGTCGGTTTAGCAGCGATGCGGCCCACGAATTGCGAACTCCCTTGGCCGCAATCTCCTTAGCTGCCGAGAATGCGCTTCATCCCGCCGCCACCGCCGAAGAGAAGGAGAAGGCTTTGGGAACCGTGTCGAGGTTGTCGGCTGCGATGACTAAACTGACCTCAATGCTTTTGGCTCTTGCCCGACTGGACAGCAGTTCAGACCCACTTCCTTTGAGCGAGATTGATGTCGCTTCGCTCGCAGAGGAAGCGATTCGACTCGCAGGACGAGAGGGTGATTCTCGAATCTTAGTTTCGGCGGTGGGGACGATCCACGGAAACCGAGATGCGGTCGTCCAGATATTGAGAAACTTGCTCGATAACTCCGTTGCGCACTCGCCGGCAGATGCGCCGATTGAGATTGGTCGAGACGCAAACACTTTATGGGTTCGTGACAGTGGAGAGGGCATCCCGAAGGAACACATTGAACACCTGTTTGAAAGGTTTTATCGAGTAGATGCTTCGCGGAGCCGGGCTACAGGCGGGTACGGACTGGGACTCAGTATCGTGCGATCGCTCGCCAATTCCATGGGGGCACAGGTTCAAGTGAGGAGCCAAGTTGGCACCGGGACGACTTTTTTCATCATTTTTCCGGGACTAGCGGAATCCTCACAGAATTCTCATGAACAAATCGAAGAATAGTGTCAAGGCTTTCGGAAAGAAAAGCCAGAGGCAAAAGCCAATGAAACGCACAACCCCAATTCTCGCAATCGCGATTCTCGTCCTTGGCGCAGGGCTCGGAACCACTGCGCTGGCGCAGCAGGGCGGCCCTGGTGGACCCGGCGGTCAGCAAGGGCCCGGCGGTCCGGGTGGTCCGGGAGGAATGCGACGTGGCGGTGGCCAATCGGGCCCCATGTTCGTCATTCGCATGAGCACAGTTCAGGAAGAACTTCATTTGACGGCCGCGCAGATTGAGCAAATCAACCAACTTCGCGGTCCTGGCGGACCTGGTGGCCCGGGTGGCCCGGGTGGTCCGGGCCAAGGTGGCGGCGGACAGCAAGGCGGCTTTGGTGGCGGACGAGGTCAAGGTGGACAACAGGGTGGACCTGGCGGACCGGGTGGTCAACCTCCTCGCAATCCGCTGGAAGACATTTTGAATCAGCAACAGATGAACCGTCTAAACCAGTTGGCGCTTCAATTTGACGCACCTATGACGTTGCTCGATCCGCGCTCCGGGGAACAAC
>JAHBTC010000059.1 GCA_019638835.1 Fimbriimonadaceae bacterium | reverse complement strand
TACTCTGGCCGGTCCCATAGCGGTTGTCGAAAAGGTGCTTCGTATCGGCCTCGTTGATCGCGACAATCGGATAACCGAGTGCGCCATCGGCGGCCATCGCACGGAGCCGGATCACGCCGGTGGTGGTCTCTTCGGTGCCGCCGATGATGGTATCCATCAGTTCGCGGCGGTCGTTGTGGATGACGCCGACGGTGTCCGCGCCGTCGTCCATCGTCAATGTTGGGCGGATGTCCAGGGCCTGGTGGATATGACGGTAATACGTTTCGTGGTCCTCGCCCTTGATCGAATAGCATTGGACGCCGTAGTGTTGGACCAGTGCCGCCGCCGTCTCGTCTTGGGTGCTGAGCGGATTACTGGCGCAGAGGGCAACTTCGGCCCCGCCCGCGACGAGGGTCCGCATGAGGTTGGCGGTCTCGGTCGTGACGTGGAGGCAGGCGACGATGCGTTGACCCTTTAGCGGTTGCTCTCGCTCGAACCGTTCGCGAATCAGGCGAAGGACGGGCATGTCGCGCTCGGCCCATTCGACGCGGTCTCGTCCGACGTTGGCGAGTCCAGGGTTGGCGATATGCGAAGGCACAGCGGTGGTCTCCATCTCTGCCTTTGATTATGGGCTCTGGCAAAGAATCCGATTAGGATGAGAGCAGGGTTTCGACCTACACCGTCACCGTCGCCCGCACCGTGCCCGCGCGGTCGTGGGCCGCTACCACCTTATACGTTCCGCCCACTGCCACCCGCCAACGGAAGGTATGACGGTCGTCGGTCGTGTCCGCGTTCCAGCCGAACCCCGCCGAAGGCGTATGGCAATACCCCGCCAGTTGCGGACCTTGCATCCTTCGCTCCCCAGAAATCAGCCACGCGGGCCGGTCCGTCGCCGCCGTCGTATCCCCAACCAAAGAGATAGAGCCGATCACCCCTCGGCAAATCTTGTTTTTCACCGCAGTCTCCGTCACCTGCGTGGGCAGCCAGCCTCGATTCTCCACCGTAAGCCGAATTTCGGCCTGGTCGCCATGAACCTCGACTTCCAGCGACCGCTCCGCCAGCAGCGGGCCCGTCCCGGCGTGCCAGATCGCCCATTCCGCCAGCGGCGTGATCTCCGCATCGAGCAGCGGCGGTGGCGGGTTCCGGAAGCAATACGCCCCGTCCCATCCTCCAATCTCCACCGGCCCGAGTTGCGGGTGATCGAAAGGTTGCCACTCGACGTGGCCCTTGCCTTCCAGTTTTTCGTCGCTCCACTTCAACATCGCGATGTCGTCGCTATGCGGGTGGTCGCGGAACCAATCAATGTATTTGTAGTCAGTGATTCCGGCTTGGCGCTGGGGCGACCAGATCTCTACCGTCCAGGCGTGGACGCCCATGGAGTGATACATCCAGTCGTCGAACACGCCCGTGATGACTTCCTTGGGGTGATAACGAAACTCGTGGTAGTTGCTCACGGGCGGGTAGCCCGTCATCTCCTGCCCGACTTTGCCTAGCGTCTGGTATGTCCAGAGGTCTTCGCTCGGGATGTCGTCGTCGGGCATCCGGCTCGGCGGACGCAACAGCACTCCGCTAAAGGTGTGGAACGTGATGCCGCCACAGATATTCGGGTGGCTCGCGATGAAGTCTACAGCCGCCCGGATTTCTGGTTCACTCGCCGGATATGGACCCGCACCGTGTTGCTCAAACTCTTGCCGCCAAGCGTTCGGGAAGTTACGGTTGAAGTCCAAACCTTGCGGTTGTCGTCGCATCTTGATGGTCTGGCCGTCCCAGCCTTGAATCAAACCTTCAGGCAACAAGCGGTAAGCCTTGTCGTTCCTTTCACCGGGCTTGCGTTTTCGGAGTAAGCGTGGCTCTTCCTCGCTGACCACCCACGGGCCGTTTGAATCGGGGATGCGCATGGCAAGGATTCGCCCGTCGCCGTCCAAATCCTGTCGCTCCAGCCCTTCGATCTCCTCCTCCTCATAGGGGTAGTGACGGGTGCCGCTACGAACAATGCGTGGGGGAGTTTCGAGAGCCCACTCCGCGCCGTCTGGCCCGAGCCGAGGCACGAGATAGAACGCTCGCTCCTTCAAGACTTCCGGTCTGGTTGTGCAAAGCAGATCAATGATCTTGAGGACCGTGCTACTCGCGCTGACCTCGCTCGCATGGATGTTGCCGTCGCACCAAAACGCAGGCTTATCATTTGCCGGGCCGGTGGATGTGTCCGTGACGGTCACGCACCAGATGTCGCGCCCTTCGTGGCTCTTGCCGATGGATTCGAGCGTAACGAGATCTGCATACTCGCTCTGAAAAGCCCGGAGAATCTCGGTGATCTCGTCGAAACGGAGGTAGCGGTCGTAGGGGACGGCTGGCACAAGGAGGAGACTACCCGCCACTTAGATTCAAGCTTGACCTTGCCTGAGTCGCGGTGGAACTTCACCTGTGGAAAGTTCACGAAAAAAATTTCACGGTAGCGCGCATAAACAGGAAAATTTAGAACCATAATTTGATCGTTTTCGGTGAATCATGGTCACTTTTATTGCGGCTCTCGTTTTGATGACGGTTCCGTCTTCGGCGCACACAATAGTTGAATCAAGCCTGCTTCAATCAAATCCCGCAAGCAACTATTCCGGCAAGTTTGGATTGGGGATTGGGCGACTTCGTGGCGACTACACAATTGACATTTACTTACAGGACAGCGGAAACCCCAATCAGTCCACGGTGACCGGTAGAGCGACGAAGCCTGGATCGGCGCAGATCGAGTTCCGTGGCACTTACTACAAAGCCACCAACAAAATCAAAGCGTTTGGAGAGGTTAGGGGCGCAGAAAATGCCTTCTCGATCAATCTGGATGGATTCTGGGCAGAGTCAACTGATGTCCTCGGCATGAAGTTGAAAGCGACGGAGATCGCAACCGGTGACTCCGGCGACACCGTGGAGTTCTATCTTCATCCTGGACAAGCAAACCAGAACACGTCGCTAAATGTGCTTGTCATGCCAACGAGGACGCAGTTCGGGCAGGATATCGGTGGACAAGCCGCTATCAAAGTGTCTGGCCTAAAGAATCCCGGAAAACTTGAGATCAGAGGTTACGTTTCGTATCTTTTCAATCAAACGACGATCAGTAACAACGCCGGGACGCGGGTTTCGATCGATTGCCCACAAGACGGAGAGTATCGAGTCGATCTGTCCCAACTTGGAATCAACTTACCAGCAGGAGGAGATGACCCCAAGTGCGTCGTAATAGCCTCCCTGGGCGAACTATTTATTACGGGGTCCGCACCTGTAGACGTAGTCTCAGCAAGGGAATCACTTTCGATTGGTTTCTTGACAACATTTGGTAGCGGTCGCGGAGTAGTCGGGGTGAAAGGGCGGTTTGGACTCAATTACAGCGTCATCAACGCTTCCTCGCAGCCGAACTCAACCAAGATAACCGAGCGACTTCAGTTTGGGCCCGAAGGAGGTATGAAATCAACTCTTCCCGAAACTCAGTGGGAAGCGGCGGTGTCTGGGTCTAGCCGAATACCACGGTCCGAGACGGCAAACCATTTTGTGGAACTCGATTTCCCACGACCCGGTCGGTATCGACTTGATTACGAGATCTCTGGTCCGGGATTAGCGACTGTCCAAGGATTTGTCACCTACGATGTTTCACCTCCGCCACCGGCAAACCAGCCGATACGAAAAGGGGATATTCGGGGAACCATCGAAATCGATAACGGGTCACCCACGGAAGGTGAACCGGTTCGAGTGCGATTTTCTCACTCCGTGTCAGGCATAGCTTCGGCTTCGGTCAGGGAAGAGATCACGGCTATTGGCCCGAACGGTGCGGTGCTAGCGTCTTCGTCATCCTCCGGAACCCTGAGCGAGGGAACGACCTACGCGCCGAGTTGGGTGTTCAATGGTCGTGAAGCGGGTAACTACCGAATCGTCGCCAAAGTCACGGGTGAAACCGTTCAGCCTTTCCAAACAGAAGCCACCGTACGGGTCGCTCCACGACCAAATGAAAACGCAGGGGGCGGAGGCGTAACTACGGGTGGCGCCGGGCAAACCGCTGAGGGCACTTATGGCTTGGTGAAGAAGGAGTTGGGGACACTGGAAGCTTCCCCGATCATCGAACCCTACGGAACTTGGAACGGTTCCGGTACAGCAAACTCGATTCAAGTTACATGGACCGCAACTCGTGATTATGAGGGCACATTCACATTCCAGGGAACCTGGGATACACCTCCGCCGGTTTTGAAGCCGGGGCAAATTCTTGAACTGAAAGTCTCCGCGCGAGCAAGTCGAACGAGCGAGAACCTACCGTATCATGGAGGAAACGCCCAATGGGTCGTGGAAGGTGGCGAAGTACTCGAACGCGGCAACTCATTTGCGGGCTTGGCTTCGAATGGGCAGTTCTACGGATCAACGGATACGACTCTGAGACTCAAGATTGGTACGGGCGGCAGAATCGTGATCACGGCAAATGCATACGTCAAGACAGGCGGCAATTTGTGTACGTACACTTACGAGTGGAACGCACCACCCACGGTGGAGACTGAGGAAGAGGATGTAGATCCCTTCGCAGATAGTCGCACCGGTCTCTTCCCACTTGACTCTGACTTACCCGGTGCCGACGAGGAGTCCGCGAAGATTGAGGCACGATTAGAGCCCGCCGCGATTACATTGCGTGCCGGAGGCATGAGCGAGATCGTCAATGTTTACGTCAGCGGATTCCGGAAGCGTACCGATGATCGCGTGACGATCACGTTTCCGCAGAAAACTGACGGCTGGGCTTCCTTGCCTGGGGGCATCGTTGTTACCGGTGGAGATGGCTCGTATTGGCCGCCGAATATGGGGCGCCCCGAACATAGCGACGGTTTCTTCTTCCGCGCCCGAGACAATGCACCGACCGGCACACAGGTAATTGACGTCGTCGTAAGTCAACAAGGCGCCGGCACCGTGGTGCTGAAGTTGACCGTGAACGTGATTGGTCGGCAGTCACCTTCTACGGGTAACACAGGTACGAGTGGACTTTGGCAAGGGGAATGGAACACAAACCTAGATACCCTTTCGCTCACGCAGAATGGGAACCAGGTCAGCGGTCAGTTTGGTGTGGATCGAAGCCGAGTCTCGGGCACAGCAAACGGCAACGTAGTAAATCTGACGGTCTTCATTGGGAACGAGGAGTTCGGAACGGCCAAACTGACCTTATCGGCGGATGGTCGCTCCTTTACGGGAGAGATCGCGCTCAAAGGGAGTAGTGATCGCATTGAGTGGTCTGGCACCAAGAAGTAGACGGATCCAAGAGGAGGTCTAATTGGGCATCCGTGTTGCGGGTGCCCAACGAAACCGGAACCTGATACCGTCCGTCAAATACAACACAATGGCATTCCTGTCCAAATCTGTTCTTGTACGCCTGGGGTTGGTGGGGCTGGCGGTCGTAGCCGCCTCTGGTTGTTCCCTCGTTCGCGACGACCGATACGGTGCGCTCAACGTCAAGATCGCGTGGCCCGAAGAGACCCGTGTCATCCCGAGTTACGCTAAAAGTGCGCGAGTGATCCTGCAAGGCTCCAACGGGGGTTTCGGTAATAACTATAACGATCGATTCCAGATCATCAGTCGAGGCACGAGCAACGCCCACGAGGATGAAGTTCGGTTCGACCAGATTATTCGCCGATTTGACGAAGACTTGCCCTTCATTGATCACTTCGTTGAGGTGATCTTCTACAGCGGTAGCGGAGGCACGGGAGCCGTCGTTGCCAGCGCGCAATACTCATTCCGGTTCCGAGATTACAACTGGACTCACAACTTTGATGTCTCGCCGTATGTTCAGAGTGAAATCGCGAACCTCAGGTTTGACGGTCCGTTCACGGTGAGCCTAACCGGAGGGCCACGCACGCTCCTTGCGAACGGCGTAGATCGCTTTGGTCGAACCATTGCCCTTCCCCAGCGAGCCTTGTTGTGGGAGAAGGTTGCGGGCGACGCCGGCGATGTAACCTTAGAAGGCGTCTTTACTCCGACTACGACGGGTAGCGTTCAACTACGCGTTACCGAAGTGGATGGCCAAGTCGATCCGCTGATCACGAGCATCACGGTCACACCCTAAAAGAACTGACTCCTCCGACTTGTGAGCCAGAGGAGTCAATTCGTTCCGCCTTAGGAAATCGTTGCGACTTCCGTGGCGAGGAAGGTGGACAAGTTGCTGACGTGTTCGATGTCGTGAGCAAGTACCAGAGATAGGTACTCCCCGATACTGAACTGTTCGCGACCCTCGAAGTTGATTTGCTTGTCGAAATCGGCCTCAGTCAGGCTACGCAAAAAAGCCAGCGTCATTTCGCGCCGGCTTTCAAACACTTCTGCTTCATGGAATACGTCCTTGTCGCCGAAGTGATGCTCTTGTCCACGCTCCTTGGCGTCGTACCAGCCGAAAACCGTGCCGGGCCGTCCTGCCGTCGTCCGAATGCGATCCAAGATCACTTGTTCGGCGTCGGCGAGCATCGCGATCGTCTCCCGGGGCGAAAAAGGGGCTCCGGGAGTTCGATCATCGAGGCGGTCGGTGGGGAAGACCCGCAGAAGTCGTTCTACGATTCGCGGCGAGTGGCTGAGTGCATCAAAAATCTCGTTGGTCATGGCCTCGCTCTTTCACTTTACACTCCGATTACGAGAAATTGTCGCAATTCGGATGGGAAGTGAGGGGTTTTCCACATTCTTACGCCAGCCGCTCCTGCGAACGACCCGAATCTGCCCCCACCCGCCGCGGAATATGCGTAGTCTGGTATCAGATGACTATGGAAGCAAAACTCGTCACCGTCCCCGAATCGTTGCCCAGCAACGTGTACAACACGGAACGCGTTGGCATCAGTAAGGCCACCCATGACGCTCACTTGACGCTCTGGCAAGGGTACGCCAAGAAGACAAACGAGATCCGAAGCGCACTCGCGGCAATGGAAGTAGATCCGGGGAGCGCAAACCAGATTTACAGCCAAATGAGGGCGCTCAAGGTGAACTATGCCTTCGCGTATGGTGGCTTCATCAACCACAGCGTGTACTTCAACACGATGGGCGGCGAAGGTGGAGAAGCCACGGGTGCCGTCGCCGATCTGATCAAGGAATCATTTGGCAGTTTTGAGCGTTGGGTCGCTGATTGGAAGGCTACCGGTATTGCCGGGAGAGGGTGGGCTTATCTCGCCTACGATCACGAGGAACAGCGAGTACACAACTACATTGGGGACGGTCAAGACACCTTCCCAGCATGGAACAACACCCTCCTCCTCGCGATGGACGTGTATGAGCATGCGTACTTCTTGGATTTCCAGACTGCGCGCGCGAAGTACATCGATGCCTATATGCAGGTGATCGATTGGAACGCGGTCAACGCCCGTCTTCCGAAGTAAAGGCTCAGTAAAGGCGCCCTTCCTCGCTATTCGGCGGGGAAGGGAAATTCTTATGGCAAAGGAGGTGAGGTTGAACCGTTCGTCGGTCCACTCCCTACGCTTGACGATTCGAAATCGCTTGGCTACCGAACAATCGGTACTAGTCCTTCAAGAAGAGTTTGCGCTGAAGGCACACTGAGCATCGTTCCATAAAAGCCAACTTCCACCCCGCTTGCGCGCCGAAACACGATCGTCATCGATGGATCGTTCGGAACATCGAGCAACTTCAGTTTGAGAACTTCATTGCAGGCGTCCTTTGTGGCAAGTCCTGCCCTTGCCGGAACCTGAATCAAGTCAAAACTATTCAGCGAGGTCGGATTCGTGTAGTGGAGCCTGAGCACTTGTTTCCTGCCGCCACTTATTGCAGGATCACCCAGCCAGACCGTTTCGGCTTTCGTCAATCGGTATCCGAGAGCGACGTCACCGGGACGATACGCGGAGAAGGAAAGGGCAGTGCCGACAGCCTGCGGTTCCAATCGAACTACGACTCCGTTCGCCGGATTCGTGGACGATGTGAGGATCGCGCCAACAAGCAACAGGGCAGACATAGAAAGACCTCGCAGCAAACATTGTGCCACGAGGCCAAGAAAATCTCAAAAGCGGGGGATCCGTCCTAGTTCGTCCTCCGTTACCACCTCTTCCGTGGTGACCCCGCTCTCAAAAAGAATAGACGTACAAGACAACTATTGCGTAGACCCCAGGGCGGTAGAGGTCCCAACTGCCTCCCGATAAAGACGCGCTAGGCGGTCGGCACTTGCCTTCACGTCGAACCTGAGATCGGCGTCCCGTTGTGCGCTTTGCCCAATGGCCTCCAACTGGTCTGGCCGACTGAGGGCAGTGACGAGCGTATAGCCTAACTCTAAGTCCGGATCATGAATCATCCCAGTTGAACCGCTTGAAACGACGTCCTCCAATCCGCTATCGCGTCGAATCATCACGCATCTTCCGCATCTCATCGCCTCGGCCATCGGATAGCTGAACGCTTGCCGAGGCGAGTTCACGACCAATAGGTCGCATGCCTGGTAGACCATCCATCGATCATCAAAGCCATCGCGCAAGATCACCTTCCGCCCTTCTGCATCGGCGCGCCGACGCAAAAGCGCCGCGTCTTCCCCGGCTCCCGCAATGATCAAGGTTGCATGCGGAAAGGTCTGATTCACGACATCCATTGCGTCAATCAAGTCGTCAAACCCTCTTTCGCGTGCCCACCGCCCTACGCCACCAATTACGAACCCCTCATTGGGAACGCCGAGCATTCTTCGGGCTTCCTCTTTGCTTGGCCGAGCGATTGGAACCGGAACGGGCGGGTCAACGGTCGTCATGTGAAGTACATCTGCACTGTCGAGGTGGCGGCGCAGAGTACGAGTCGTACAAAGACCTAATCGGGCAGCGTTCAACCGATCAACCAAATCGTTGTGTCGCGTGAAAGGAAAGTCAAAGGCGGAATAAACCCAAGGAGAGCGAACGTAAAGCGCCTCCGAGCACGCCCATGCCGCCCGATAGCTGAGTGCGTGGACAAGATCAAACCCACGCACCTCGTCTTTCAATCTCTTTGTTACGGGTTTATCGGCTTTGCGACCGGTTTCGTCAGGCATCCAAGCCCTGACGTCGTCCACGACCAGTTCAATTCCATGGCTTTCGAGCGACTCAGCCCAGGCGTCCGCCATGAGGGCGGCGCCACCCAATCGCCTTCTGAGTCCGAGAACGCGCATGACTTACCGGGGCACTGTTTGAGCATCGATGACACTTGTAAGAACGGTGTCGATACCGATGCCTTCCACTTCTGCTTCCGGACGAAGGATAACGCGGTGGCGGAAAACCGGCAGGGCCATGGACTTCACATCGTCGGGTATGACGAAATCTCGACCCCGCAAGGCCGCCATTGCCTTAGCTGTGCCGAGTAGGGCAATCGAAGCCCGGGGAGAACCGCCAATCAGAATCTGCCGGTTGCTTCGTGTAGCACTGACCAAACCGTAGATGTAATCGAACATCTTATCCTCGACGCTGACGGCGTTGACCTCCGCACGAAGAGAAGCAAGCGAATCTCCTCCGGTAGCACCGGCGGTGGAGGATACGACGGGTTCTATCCCGACCTGCTCCAACTCCGTCGCACGAAATCCTTGGTGATGACGACGAAGCACATCTCTTTCGTCATCCGCTTCCGGATAACCGAGTACGACCTTGATCAAAAAGCGATCTTGTTGGGCTTCTGGAAGGGGATATGTGCCCTCAAAATCAATGGGGTTCTGGGTGGCAAAAACTAGGAAGGGCGAAGGGAGATCATACGTCTGACCATCCACCGTTACTTCGCGCTCTTCCATCGCCTGGAGCAAAGCGGATTGCGTCTTTGGTGTCGTTCGGTTGATTTCATCTGCGAGAAGAATCCCGCAAAAGATGGGGCCTTGACGAAACTTGAACTCGGTCGTCCGCTGGTCAAAAACGCTGCTACCAGTTACATCGCTGGGCATGAGATCGGGGGTGAACTGAATCCGTCCAAACTGGAGATCGAGCGCCGCCGCCAAACTCCGCACCATCAGGGTCTTTGCGAGTCCGGGAAGGCCCTCTAGCAAGACGTGACCGTTCGCAAGGAGCGCTATCAGCGACATATCCACGGCGGCTTGTTGCCCCACCACCGCCCGACTCACTTGCCGACGAACCGCGTCGCCGAACTCTACAACCCGCATCGGCGAAATCCTACCTTCCGCCGGGCTGGAACCGAACCGCTCGGTACACTGTTCTTTGAGTCGAGAAGGTATGAAGTTGCGAACTTCCACGCTTGTGGGTGGCCTGGTGGCTTTGGGGGCGGCTGGTTATGGAGGTTGGTACCTCTATGGCGAGTCGCAACTTCGCAGTACTGAACTCAACCCTATCGCTCCTGGGGATGTGAATCTGATTGCGATGAACCCTGGGGCGGGATATCGCATTATCGTTTCGAATCAAGTCGCCCAATTGGCTGAGTTGAGCGGGGGATCCGATACAAGCGAGGACCGTGACGAAACGGGTGAAGGCGACCAAGACATTGTGGGCCGCCGACGCTTACCCATCCGAGAGCTTCTTGGGGCAATGCAAGGCAATGCGGAGCCCATGGGCAAACTCATCATGGCCCTCAATGATATTGATGAGAATGATCTGCCCCCCAACCGCGTGATTTGGGACTCGGCCGACGTGGAGAAAGCCCTCAGCGGTGACCCCGCTCTCAAGGCGAAACTTGAAAGAGACCTTCACACGCGAGTAGACGGAACGCCCTTAGAAACCCTAAACATGTCTTCACTATTGGATGGGATCGTGCTTCGTATTCCGGTGAAGATGGTGATCGACCTTAACGGTACTCCCACGACCGTAGAGACAACAATTCTTGATCCGTTTATGACGCAGTTCGCTTCGCAAGCCGGGAAACGACTCACTGCCAAATTCATTCCTAGCGACGCCGCGAGAATGGCCCTTTACAATGAGGAAGCCGCCAAAGTCAACGGAACCTATACCGACCCTGACGGAAACACTCCCCCCTCCCGAAAGGAAGATTTGGCGACGTCACTGCGATCTCGATACTCAGACCAACGGGTTGAAGAGCTAAAAGCAAAGCCTGACCGAGTCCTGCGAAACGCCTTCGTGGTCGTTAGTGATCCCTATGTCATGGGGGCTAGTTCATCCGAGAAACCGGGCCCTCGAAGGGATGTCCTAACCGACATTCGACTCAGTCTTTCGAACGAGGGACGGCTTCGCCTTTGGAAATATAGCCGGCAAAAACCCGGGTTTCAACTCCTGTTTATCGTCAATGGCGTAGCGATTGCTGCCCCCAAGATCAAGACCGAACTTGCGCAGAGCGAAGTCACCATTCGAAACATTGGTGATCCCGACCTCGCAAAAGACGCCGTTGAGACCATCAACAACTTGCATTCACAATGAACAACATGAATCGTAAATCGCTATCCCTATTCTCGCTTGCCGTGGGTTCAATCGTTGCGGCCGCGTCCCTCACAGGTTGCGGCAACCGAAGTAGTGGTTATGTGCCCCAAAAGCCGGAAGATAAGCCAAAAGTTGATTTGGCGACGATCGATCGCGCAAGTCTATTCCCGCTCAAAGAAGGGAATGAATGGACGTTTGAGTCATCGGTGATGGCCAGAAGCCCGCAGGGTCAAACCCAGACGCAGCCAAACGAAGACGTAACGCTTCGCGTGATCAGCGTGCGCGACGAGAATGGCGAAAAGCGGGCCGAGATCGAGGTCATTCGCATCAATGCCCAAACGAATCAAGAGATCACGTTGGAGAACAACGATGGTCAAGGTCGAGATCGGTCCGGATGGATGACGAATAGCGAAGGAGTATTCCAAACGGCGGCAGGGCGGCAAATGACCAACTATGTTCCCCCGTTGCCTGCGCTACTTTTCAACGTTGCGGAAGGTGATCGTCAAAATTTTGAAGGGAATGGCCCTCGGCCAGACGGATCAATCGGATTCTATGTCGGCGTATATCGCACCTTGGGAGCCCAAGTTGCCGATACGCTCATGGGCACTTTCCAAGCCTACGTTGCGGAAGCTTATCTTTACTACACCCCGGAGGGCACGACGCCAGTGCGACCCGGCATCCCAGACGGCGAAGCCCAACTCAGTAATGAGCCTGGACTGCCGGAAGAGCCAAATACCGCGACAACTGAGGAACCATCTGCTAGCCCCTCATCGGGCGATGAGTCGGCACCGATGGGTGAGGGAGAAACATTGAACCCCGGACCTGAGGTTCCGGCGAACCAATCCGTAGCCTTGACGCAGATGTACTTCGTTCCTGGTACTGGTCTGGTCCGCTTCCGACAAATGATCCGTCAGCCAAACGGTGTTATCATTGAGCAGATCCTTCGTCTGAAGGACTACAAGGTGAATTGATGGTAAAGAGTTGGGCTTGGCTTTTGGCGTTTGGGCTTGTCGGGGCATGGGGCTGCCAACCAGCCCCGCCGACCGCTGAGTCGAATACCCCTTCGAGCAATACCGCAACCGAAGCTCCGGCGACTAACTCTGCGGAAACGACTCCACTCCCGGTGAGTGTTTCTCTTCCTGCCGAACTCCTGTCCGAAGGAGTTGCGTACATGGGCGCGGATCGGTCGCAACGACTGGTCTACAACTTGTTCCAGGATGGTAAGGACATGGGCGAGGGAACGATGGAGATTCGCATCGTCGAAGTAAAGGATGGGATGGCCCAAGTAGACATCAATCGTACGGGCAGCCTTGAGTCCATGGGCAACGAATCCATGAGCATTCGCAAGGACGGCATTTACACCGTTAGCCTTGGTCTAGGCACGATCAAAGAGCCCCAACTTCAGATTCCGGCTGATCTCAAAGTGGGCAAGAAATGGAATAGCAACTTCGAGATCAAAGCCGTCACGGGTGACACGACAAAGATGGTTCAGTCTTCGAACGCGGCGAAGACGGAGTCAGTCCAGGTGAAAGCCGGAACGTTTGACGCTTTACGGGTCGACGGGACAGGCACCATCACTCGAACCACCGCAAACGGCGAGAAATCGGACACGAAGGTTGCTACGACGTCCTGGTATGTGAAAGGGATTGGTCTGATCAAGATGGAAATCACATTGACCGGAGCGGCTGAGCAAAAAATTGGCGTTGAGTTGGCTCGGTACCAGGAGAAGTAACCTTGGTCTTCGCCTTGTTGTTGGCCCAAGCTTCTTCCATAAGCCCGACCGAGTACTTTCCGACGGAAACCGGTTGGAGATGGACGTACCGCGAGGACGCAGGAACAACAGCAACGGAAGTTGTTGATGTCGCTAAGGGGCCCCGGGAACAACTTGGGCGAACCATCAATACCTTTGAAACGCTTGTGCGTGGCGTGTCGCAAGGCGAGATCGGATACAACATCTCGGGATCCGATGTCCAGATCGCGTGGACTAGTGGTTCCGATCCCCTGTCTACTCCCTACACCATTCTCCGTGTC
The DNA here is from genome assembly GCA_019638835.1 of Fimbriimonadaceae bacterium. Taxonomy (GTDB): domain Bacteria; phylum Armatimonadota; class Fimbriimonadia; order Fimbriimonadales; family Fimbriimonadaceae; genus JAHBTC01. The sequence goes on along the minus strand of JAHBTC010000059.1, from coordinate 3,118 downwards.
CCGGAAGGCAATGAGGCAACTTGGTCTTTCGACGGTGGCGTTCCAACCGGCGAAACGATGGTGGAACGGCTACAAATCAAAGGTAAGGCGAAGCGGATTGGACCGCAAAAGGTGCTTGACTTTGAAGTGTCCGACGCTTTGGAAGTCACCCTTGACATGCGACTGGGCTCTGGTGATATCGTTACCCAGATCGTACAAGTTTCTATCTACGGGAAAGGGGTTGGCCTCATCCAAATGAAAGAAACGACGCGATTGGGCCGCCAAACGGGCCAGCGAACACGAGTCTTGACGGCACTCACGAGGCCCCGTTCGTAGAACCAAGCAACCATGCAACATCGCCCGGTGATCACCTTCCGCCCCGGACCCCTCATTGGGTTCGGATTCGTGGTGATTGCCTCGGTGATGCTTTGGGTTGGTTGCCAGCCCACCAATGCGGCAAGTACCAACGGGGGCAGTTCGAATCAGCCGGTTCCTGCGGTTACGATCAGCCAGCCGAGCGAGGTGTTCCCAGACCCACCCGAGGACAGTCCCGTGCATCTCATTGTTGCCGGCTACGAGGTGAAAGACGTCGCCATGAAGGTGGAACGTGAAGGGGGGCAGGTCCGCCTGAAGTTGACCGCGCACAACGAGACTCTTCAAGAAGAACACTATCTACTCGATGCTTCCGGTCTGTATGTGAACCGGATGGTGGGTGAAACCTTTGATCCTCCACTGCCTTTGGTCAAGTTCCCGGTTGATGGCAACCAGAGCCATGACTACTCTGGGACCGTAACTGTCGGTCAATCAAAGCGCGATGCAAAGGCGACCGTGACCACCGTGTCGGATGTCCTCAACTCCATCGGTGGTCAGTTCGACTGCGTGAAGGTAACGGTAGCCCTATCCCTTCGTCAAGGATCGGCGCCCACCCAGGAACGCCAACTCGTTTTTTGGGTGTCGCCTGGGCATGGCATTGTGAAGCGGGAATACGGCAGTGAAGCCACCCGCGAACCCGCCGCCAAGTCATGAGCACGACCGCCCTTCCCGGTGTACGCGCAAATCCGTTTGACGACAACGGCTGGAAGGGACATCGCCTCGCTCTAATCATGGTTGCGGGCGCGCTCATCGTGGCCGGTTTGCTTGCGCTGCTAAGCATTCAAAAAACCAATCCCAGCGACGGATATTTCACCAAGCAGGCATTCTTTGTCGCTGTTGGCGCGGCGTTTTTTCTTGCGATTCGACGACTGAACCTAGAGGCGGCAATTCGGTACTGGCCGTGGATTTACTTTATCAACATCGTCAGTTTGCTTTCGGTGTATCTGATTGGTGAATCGCGCAATGGGGCTCAGCGATGGATTGACTTGGGGCCATTTCAGTTTCAGCCCAGTGAATTCGCGAAGTTGTTTCTTGCGATTACTCTGAGCGCTTACTTTGCCACTCCGGGAAGAGATCCTCGTAGTTGGAAGACATTTGGAGGGTCGCTCCTTCATGCCATGCCTATCGTTTTGCTGGTATTCAAGCAGCCTCACCTGGGAGGAGCGGTGAGTCTCCTTGTCGTCTGGGCCGTAATCTCGATGTGCGCGGGCGCGCAGTGGAAGCATCTCTTGATTACCGTCGTAGCCGCCTGCCTTCTCGGCTGGGTTGGCTTGCGCGGCTACCAAATGGACCGCATTGACGCAATGGTGAGCGGAGACAGTCGTGACAATGGCTACCAAGTGAACCAAAGCCTTATCGCCTTCGCTACGGGCGGCATCGCCGGTACGGGGTTCACGAATGGCCCCCAGAAGACGGGAAAATTTATCCCGTTCCAGCATAGCGATTTCATTTTCACGGTCGTTGGCGAAGAAGGGGGGTTGATCGGCTCCACATTTGTTCTAGCGCTCTTCTTAGGATTCTTCGGTCTCGCGTGGTGGAATGGCGTGAAGGCCGAAACCGCTATGGGCAGATACGTCAGTTTCGGAATACTGGGATTCCTCGCTTTTCATACCGTTGTGAACCTCGGAATGGTCATGGGGATGACTCCGGTTGTGGGGCTGTGGCTCCCGTTCATGAGCTACGGTGGGACAGCGATCTTCACGTGTATCGCTGCGGTCGGCCTACTTTGTGCGTGCCGATAATCCCGACTTAGTCGGGGGCCGCGACGTAGAATCTCAGCAGATGCACGCTTCCGAAACGGGTCGATTTGGAGAGTACGGGGGACGATACGTTCCGGAAACGCTGATCCCGGCACTTGATGAGTTAGAAGCGGAGTTCAAATCGGCGTGGAAGGATTCCCAATTTCGAGAAGAGTTCGACCGCATCAGCCGTGACTTTGTCGGGCGGCCGACGCCCCTCACAGAGCTAACTCGGATTAGCGAAGCCACCGGCTACCACGTTTGCGCAAAAAGGGAAGATCTCAATCACACCGGGGCGCACAAGATCAATAATGCGCTGGGGCAGGCACTCCTCGCACTCCGAATGGGCAAGAAGCGGATCATTGCCGAGACGGGAGCAGGTCAACATGGAGTAGCGACTGCAACTGTGTGCGCGTTGTTCGGACTTCGATGCGACGTCTACATGGGGGAAGAAGACACGGAGCGACAGCGGCTGAACGTCTTCCGCATGCGGTTGATGGGCGCGAACGTCATTCCCGTTTCCAGTGGCACCAAGACCCTAAAAGACGCGCTAAACGAGGCGATGCGCGACTGGGTCACCAACGTACGTGACACCCACTACATCATCGGTCCGGCGGCGGCGCCGCGACCCTATCCATGGATGGTTCGCGAGTTTCAGTCGGTGATTGGCTCGGAGTGTCGTTCTCAATATCTGGAACGTTATGGAAGACTTCCAGAGTTAGGAATCGCCTGTGTCGGCGGAGGTTCGAATGCGATCGGCTTTTTTGCCGGCTTCTTAGAGGATGCAGAGGTTGCTCTCTTGGGTGTCGAAGCGGGCGGTTTAGGCGTGGATTCAGGGCAACACGCCGCGCCACTGACGGCTGGTTCGCCGGGCGTTCTCCATGGATCCTATAGTTACATGATGCAGGACGAAGATGGACAAGTCGTGCCAACGCACAGCGTAAGCGCGGGCCTGGACTATCCAGGAGTCGGAGCGGAGCACAGCTACCTCAAAGATTCGGGCCGCGTGTCATATTGCGCCGCCAACG
>JAHBTC010000058.1 GCA_019638835.1 Fimbriimonadaceae bacterium | reverse complement strand
TCAAGACCGGCGCACCAAATCGCACAGATCGCGTGGCGAAGTACAACGAGCTTTTGCGTATCGAAGAGATGCTCGGCACGACCGCTGAATACGCCGGACCGCTCGGTTTCGGGCGTTTAGCGGGCGTACTGACCGAAGACTGATGAAGACCGTTCTCTTCGTCTGCGTGCATAACGCCGGGCGAAGCCAGATGGCAGAGGCATTTGTCAACCATTTGGCTGAATCCGAAGGCGTTGCGGTCAGGGGCGAATCAGCGGGAACTGAGGGAGGGGCGACGCTCAACCCTCAGGCCGTTGAAGCGATGGCGGAACTCGGCATTAGCATGGCGGGGCACCATCCCAAACTCCTTACCCAGGATTTGGCAAATCGCGCCGACCATATCATCACGATGGGGTGTGGCGTTGATGCCGAATCCTGCCCAGCCCGATTCCTTGTTACGGAAGATTGGGGTTTGGATGACCCGAAAGGTCAAGGAATTGAAGCCGTCCGGGTGATCAGGGACCAGATTCAGGAGCGGGTGCGGGCGTTGTTACAAGAGCTCCGGGATCAGTAGGCTTCGCTTCGCGCTGCCCTAGCAGAAATAGGATCATCGTGATGATTGCGGTGACCACGCTCAAGGCATAGTAAACGTTGAACTTCTCACGAAAGATGAACACACCGACACCTATGCTGGTCGTCAGAAGCGCGGACATCCCATACAAAGCGTAATACGATGCTCCGTACTTTCCGTACAAGATGTAGAAGCCGTAGTAGGTAATCGCAGTGCCGATTCCGGTGAAAAGGGCGTGCTTCCAGTTCACTTTCAGAAATACCGCTGGATCCTTGGGCATCTGAAATGCCGCGAGAATCAGTACGCAGATCAACGCGATCAAAAACGTATAAGCGTTGAACAGCATGGGACTCTCCGCCGAGATTGATTTCCGCTGACCGTATGCGAAGATCGCATTGCCAGTTGCGGCGAGGAGGGCGGCAAGAAGTGCTCCGACCAGTGCGGGCATGATGAGGCCCGTTATACCGGCACCTTACTCCCCGACTCTGACAAAAAAAGCTGGCGGCCCATTGCTGGACCGCCTTGGGTGTTGGGGGTTGAGGAAACCCTTTATTTGCGTCGCCGTCGGAGCAGAGCCACCGCACCTAGACCGAGCGCAACCATGGACGCCGGTTCGGGCACAGCCGCAACAGCGATACTTCGAATCGAGAGAGCCTCATTGCTTTGTGATGCACCGATCCAGCCTAGATTGGACGTAGTTCCGGTTCCGATATCAACCATAAAGAACGATGAGGCGGTATCCCCGACCAATTGACTCGCCATGTACATGGTGTTGCTATTGCCCGAAGTCAGGATGTTGATTGACGTTTGGGCCGACGTGTTCACGCCCAAGGAACCGACCGGCACCTGCGTACCCGAGTTTGCGGGATTCTGGTTGTTCAAGAAGTCCGTTACCGAGTCGATCGTGTAGAGCGCGGTGGAGGTCGGGTTAGGCACGCTATTCGTGTAGGCTGCGCCAACGATATTCGGATTTCCGGGGTTTAGTGTTCCGTCAATGATCGCCGCGCCCGTGTCCACGTTGATGCGGAGATTCTGGTCAAGGTCACTCACAATACGCAGCCGATCAGCAACCGGGTTGAAATCGATTCCGAAGGCAGTTCCATTGAGCGTCGTGCTGATCTGCGAAACGAATGTGGCTACACCGGTGCTCGTATTCATCGTATAGATGTTTCCGAATGTGCCGACGGCGTAGAGCATGCCGTTTGAGGGTCGGAAATCAATTCCGAGAACGTCCTCGTTGGCAGCCAAGCCTGAGTAGAAGACACCGCTCATGATCGCATTCGGGGTAGCCGAATCCCACGTCACGAGCTGTCGCGTTTCCGTGATTCCATAAATTGTTGCCGCCTGCGAAGCGACCGCCGCGCAAGCAAGAGCCATAACCGAAGCCGTTCGGAATGTATTTCGAGTCATTTGATTGATCCTCTCCGGGCGAGTGCCCGACAATGCAAATGTACGTCTGTTTTCGGGCGGTTTCGGCATGCGTCAGCATTCGTTCATCCTCTGTTCAGACTGCGCCGCAAAATGTCTCCTGGAAGTACTATCCAAGAATGCAGATCTTAGATTCTCGCGTCATTCGACTTGAGCGCTCATTAGCCCGCCAACGGATGTGGAACGTGGCGATTCTGCTCACCCTTCTTGCGGTTGGCCTCGTTGCGTTTCGCCAAGCACCTCCGAGGGACATCGAAGCACGATCCTTCGTGCTCCGCAACGATGAAGGCAAGGTCGTCGGATATTTCGGTGCCTGCGCGACTGGATCAGAGTTTGTTCTCTATGGTCCGGAAGCGAATACTGGTCTTCACCTTCACGGCACAGACCAAGGCGGTCAGGTTCAACTGTACGGGCCTGCCGACAAAGAGAACATTGAACTCTTGGGACACAAAGACGGCGGAAGAGTCACGCTCCGAAACGGAAGCGGAGAGGTTGTCCACCAGTTCCCCGCTTCCGGTAGCGATTAGATGTTAGCGGCCTGTGATACCGCGCATCCAAGCATCGCGGAGCCTAATCTGCGAAAACGTGGAACCTGATTTGCGATCGATTACCCTTCGATCCACAAAGCGCACACCCGAATCGTAACTTACGGTTCGAACCTCTCCGGCGGCATTCTTGACCCGGAGTTCCACGCTTCCCATCAACGGAATGGAGTCCGTGATCGCTTGATAAGCTTCAACGAGTTCGTAAGTGGTCCCCATATCGGTTGGGGAACCATTGATGCTCACGATCAGTTCACCATCTTCCAACAGCCCAGTAGCAGGGCCGTTGATTTGGCTCACACGCAACCCATTCAGAGCCGGAGCCGCGGCATAGGTGAACCCATAGTCTGCGGTCGGAACCGACTTGGTGACCAACTCTAATCCGATCTTCGCCAGTTGATCACCAATTGGTTGAGGGCCGGGGCTCATAATCAGCTTGTCGTAGAACGCTCCCATCGTCGGCCCGCCAAATCGAATGCACTGACGTCGAATTTCGCCTTCCTCGAATCCGGGCTTGTCGTCTCGATTCATGTCCCAAAGCGCATGCGTCACGTCATCTAGCGAATAACGATTTCCGCTCTTTTCGCGAATCTCAATATCGAGACAGAACCCTGCAAGGAAGCCCAAGTTGTAGTAACTCAGACCAAATCCGTTGCTGTTTCCGCGCCCATTGTTCGTTTCTCCTACCCGTCGACTAGACTCGTCTGGACCAACGGTGTTGTAAGACTCATTCCGCTCGACCGCAGCCAAATTTCGTTCCAACTGTCCGTAGAAATCAGACTCCGTATGTTGTTCGGCTCGGCTGAGTAGTAAGTGTGCGTAGTAGTCGGTGACGCCCTCAAGCCACCAGAGCGCACCCGTGACAGGAAGTTGGGTGTAATCAAATGGGCCGAGGACACGGCTTCGAATTCGCTTGACATTCCATAGGTGGAAGTACTCGTGGCTGAACACACCGACCGCTCCGTTTTGCATGCCCGCACCAAAGGAGATCTGAGTGCTCGATAGATGCTCAAGACCGCCGGCGCCATCATGACGGTCATTTACATTGAAATGCCAAACATACTTCGTCATCGGTGAACCTCGGAAAAAGTCAATCTGGGTTTCGCTAATTCTCTTGCACGCTGCTACCATCGCTCGCCGGTCAACAAAGTCTCGCGCCGCGCCCCGCATCACGATCTGGTGCCTCGTGCCGCGTGCGATGTATTCGTCGATCATCAAGTCTCCGATGGAGACAGGATTGTCTGCGAGGACGTCATACGTACTTGCGTGATAAGGCTCCCGGCCGCGCGGATCATCGAGTCCGATTGCGACCTTCCAACCAGATGGTGTGTTGATACGCAAGGTACACGGCTCCTGGGTTCTTCCCTCAACGTAAAGGTAACTACTTGGTCCGCTCCAATGAATGACTCTCGTGGCATCCAATGTTGCAGGTAGTGAGTAACTTACGGTGACTCTGTCGCCTGGTCGAGCCGCTATTGCCCATCGGTCTTTGTCCTGGGTAGGCGTCACTTCTGCTCGCCCGACCATCACCTTCAAGTCTTTGACGGCAAGGTAGTTGTCGCGCAATGCATAGGAACCCGGTGCCCAATTCGGCATCCGAACCGCAGTCGTGCTGCCTATTGCGTCGAAGGAAAGCGTAACGTTCAGGGCAGACGGCTCCTCGCTCACCGACACAACATAGTCCACTTGGGCAGCGGCTGCCGCCATCAGGAAGAGGGCGCCGAGCGACGCCACTACAAATCGCATTTGTTCGTTTTACCGCCTCACCGGGCAAATCTGTCGTCTAACATACATTGTGATCGTTCGGCCCGGCACCTACAACGACGCGCCCGACTGCCATTTTTTGCATGTTGCGGCACTGGACCGCACTCTCAGACCGCTGTACGGTAACACGGCAATTGATCGTTGGGTCGCAAACTGCGAGTCATCGCCGCGCCGGTTTGAGCGTCCTCTCACGGAAGGAATCAGCCGCGTCGCGGTCCGAGACGAACGAGTCATTGGACTTTCGGTGTTTGAACCCGACAAACGCGTGCTTAGTCTTTGGTATGTCCATCCCGAGTTCATTGGTCAGGGCGTTGGTGGGCGACTTCTACGCGAGTTAGAGGCCGAGGTGGCGCGGTCCGCTCCTGGCCAAGCAACGCTCCATGCGACAAAGCACAGCGAGCCTCGATTTCGGCACCACGGATGGCACCATCTTTGGTGGGTGCCTTGCGACGCATGCACGAGTATCCCGGCCGTGCTGATGAGCAAAGACATACGATAAAAGGCGGCGAAGCATTCTCATGCTTTGCCGCCTTCGATTTGTCGACGATTACTTGATACGGCGCCGGCGGACAAGTGCGACAAGCCCAAGTCCAAGTGCGACGATGGAGACCGGCTCGGGAACCGTGTTGAACCCTGATCCCGTGAGAAAGTAAGAACCGCTCGTGTAATACTTCGCCGTGCCGTCTATGCTGGACGTCATACCTCCGTAATTGAGGACTTCAATGAAGTAACTACCGGCGTTTAGGTTTCCCGTGTAGGAGGAGACCAAGGTGCTTGAAGCCTCCGTTGAAGATGCAACAAGACCGCCTCCGGAGTTCAAGATATTGAACGAACCCCGGAAAGTCAGTCCTTCTGCCGCGATTCCGCTCGTAATCCATTGACCACCTGCGTTCAGATTCAACGAGATGTTGCTGGAAGTGCCTAACGCGAACGAGAAGTAGTCCTTTGTATAGCTATTCACGCCAATTGGATTCGGCGAAGACGTGCTCGCCGGCGAGAGAAATCCCTTCGCGAGCAAGTTGTTGACGTTCGTGCCAGTCAGCGGAAGCGATGTGGCAGTGCCTGTCGTGTGGCCAACGCCATCATCTGGTCGGCTCATCCCATTCAGCGCGTACAGATTGCCCATGTCATTTTGCGTTGAGATGTTGTTGCCAACATGCGCATTGCCGACACGCCAAAGGCTTCGCTGAGGACCTGAACCGGGCGAGTTATACGTCACGCCCATGATTGGTGCAAATGTACCGACTCCATTTGCGCCGAAGTTACTGCTATATTCGGAGTTTCCTTGGCCCGAAACACCCCAATCTCCTTGGTGCCAGAGGTTCAGACTGTGACCGAGTTCGTGAGTCGCTCCGTCCGCAACGAACTGCATGTCGTTCGGCCCCTGTGCGGCGAACAACCAATTGGTGTGACTCCCATTGCTTCCGACATTCTGCGCGACATCGATGAAGGAGACCCCGCCACCGCCGCTCCATCCTCCGTTGCCACCGATCACGGTGTGCATCATGCGAGCCTGCGAGTCATAGAATGACTTTCGCTGGGAGTCCGTGCTGCCCGAGGGGGCAGGATCAACTGTGGTCACATTGATGTTGTAAGAGACGAACTTTTCTGCAATACGTGCCCAAACATTGGTCATTTGCGCAGTTGAACCCGTGTAAGCCGGTGTGTTGCCAGGTGTTCCACCACCCCAAGTACCGCTATAGTTGAATCCACCAAAGTTCAGGTAGAGAGTGTATGACGCGCCAGGCCGGCTGCTCAATGCAGGAATCTGGGCCGATGCCACAACGCTCAGTGCTACTGAAGCCAAAGCAAGCGTGCGTAAACAAAGTTTCATGAAACCTCAATCGTTGGAGGCTCCCTCACATCGGTTGTCCCAACGGCAAGAATTTTACCGATGAATCCGTTTCAAAATTGTCATATTCCTAAAATGCCCGTAAAACTACTAGTGCCCGTTGCACTTTCATAAGATCCAAGAGTGCATTTCGATCATTTTGAACTCATTATCTGGGCAAATGACCTAATAACATCAATATATATGTCATGCAATCATTGCACGCTAAACGGCAAGCTATTGATCAACTGATACTCAGGTCCGGTCGGCCCTGCGCTTGCCCGAAGGAACTCTAACCCGGACACGGTCCAAGCGGGAAAGTCGGTCGGCGGAATTGATCGAATCGCGCGCCCCATGTCTGCCCTGGTTCGGTCGTTTCCCGTCCTTGATTTTGCGATCTCAATGCTCGCCGAGAATTCGCCCGCCGGGGGCAAACTGAGTTGCTGGCTTGCCGCCGTATGAATGATCTGGAGCACTTGCGTATCGCCGTCAATCCTCAGGGCGACTGATTTTGGCATCGTCGCATTTGGCAAGCCGATCGGACCACCAGAACGGAGACTAAGCGACGGCGGTGCTTGGGCCGCAATCTCCGCCACGACCTGCTGGTAACGCGCCATCTGGTCTACGCGAAGTTCTCCCAGCGCAACCACGACCAGCAACCACTCGCTCTCGGGTATCGGTCGCACGTCGTCTCCGGCTCTGCGCCGGAACTCACGCTGCAGTTGAGTCATTCCCTCAATCCAACTCGCGGGCGGGCGCACCCCGATCAGGCACCGATTCAGCACATCCATGACGCCTTTATATCAGATTGTATTCGAACGGCGAGGCTCGTTCCCGAGAAAGATTTGCGATAATGCAAGGAATGTTTGATCCTCGGATCGCCAGTTGGCGGGCCTACCGACAGGGATTGATTGGCACTTCCGCTGCCGCCACGGCGAAGGACGCGACGGAGCAGTTCGGGTGGAGTCGTTCCGTTGGTGGTGGCAACCCTTACGTCGCAATCTGGGCGCGCACGGGACGAAACCGGGAAGAGGTGGATGCCGAACTCGCCGCAGGTGATATTCAGGAGTTGCAGGCTGCCCGAGGCTGTACTTACGTTGTAGGGCGGGGCCAATATGGAGTGGCTTGCCGGATTGCTCAGGGATTTGCAGACGCATCGGCGATGCGCACCGCCCGAAACAAACTGGGAGTCACGGACGAAGAGATTGCCGTTCTGCAGGATCATGTTTGCCGAGTGTTGGAAAGTGGCCCCCTTGGTCCGCAAGAGTTGCGGAAGGCCTTGGGCGAGAAAGTCCGAATGTTCGGTGACGAAGGAAAGAAAGTTGGCACGACCTCAACGCTCCCGCTTGCGCTGGGCTTCCTGCAAACGAGTGCGAGGGTGCGGCGAATCCCCCTGAATGGCCGCCTCGACAATGAGCGATACCAATACGCTCTGTGGCCCGACGCACCCGCGCTACCGGGACGAGAGGAAGCCGTTTCTGAGTTTGTTCGGCTCTACCTAGATGCGACGGCTCCGGCGAAGATGGACGCCCTGCGTGGGTACTCCTCGCTCGCTCTGAAAGAGTTGAAGCCTGCAGTAGAGGCGATGGAACTGACCGACACCGAGTTCGGGCTCGTTCCCAACCACTTGGTGGACGAATTCACATCATGGCGCACTCCTGATGAAGAAGACGTACGATTCCTTGGTTCGCTGGACAATATCACCCACCACCAGTGGAGTTTTGCGGGGCATGTGATGCCCGAAGACGGCGCTCACCCGATCTGGAATGCCCTCGGCATCCGCTCGGGTCACCTCATGGATTCCCCGAGTCACTACATCACAGATCGTGGCCAAATCGTCGGGCTCTGGGAATACGACCCGGACACCGAAGAGGTCGTGATTTTCACTTTCCGGCCCGCAACGGAAGCCATCCGTACAGCCCAAAGCAAAACCGCCCAGATGATCCACACATTTCTTGGCGATATGCGGAGTTTCAGCCTGGACTCGTCCAAGAGCCGTCAGCCACGGCTAATGGCATTGAGGTCAGGCTAGTTCTGACCATCCTATTGCGGTGACTATTGTCTCGCCCCACGACCTTCTCGCACCCTAGACAAACATCAACGTAAAATAGAAGCGTGGCCATCGTCCAATACGAAAATCCGCTACGGCTAAGTCAGGACTTCACGCCGAAGGGAGATCAGGCCACCGCTATCGCTACGTTGGTGGACGGACTTGACTCTGGTTATCGGTTCCAAACGCTTCTCGGCGCGACAGGAACCGGAAAGACGTACACTATGGCCAGCGTCATCGCGGAATCTCAGCGCCCCGCGCTCGTCATGGCACACAACAAGACGCTTGCCGCTCAGTTGTGCCAAGAGTTCCGCGCGTTCTTCCCCGAGAACGCCGTCGAGTACTTTATCTCCTACTACGACTACTACCAGCCGGAAGCCTACGTCCCGCAAAACGACCTGTACATCGAGAAGGACAGCAGCACGAACGAGGAAATAGATCGCCTGCGCCACGCCGCAACTCAGGCCCTGCTGGAACGGCGTGATGTGATCGTAGTTGCCAGTGTCTCGTGCATCTACGGCCTCGGTTCACCAGACGTGTATGCCGAGTCGGTCATCACGTTTGAGGTCGGGCAGCCGTATCCCGTCGAAGACGTGCTAAAGCAACTTATCCGGATGCAGTTCACGCGGAATGACATGGTTCTCGAACGCGGAACGTTTCGCATGAAGGGGGACACGCTCGACATTCAACCAAAAGACGAAGAGATTGTCACGCGGGTCGAATTCTTTGGCGACCAAGTCGAACGGATTCGCCTGATCGATCCGCTCACGCAGGAGGTGGTGGACCAGCCGACCCGGTGCAGCATCTTTCCGGCCACCCATTACGTGACACCGTGGGAGAAGATTGAGCGAGTGATCGGCCTCATCGAGCAAGAAGCCGAAGACCAGGTCAAGTTCTTCGAATCGCAGAACCGCCTCCTCGAAGCCCAGCGGCTCAAGCAACGCACCGCATTCGACATCGAAATGATCCGCGAGGTTGGCTTCTGCAATGGCATCGAGAATTACAGCCGATACTTCGATGGTCGCGCCCCCGGCACTCCGCCGTTCACGCTACTCGACTTCCTCCCTAAAGATGCTGTCGTCTTCATTGACGAAAGCCACCAAACCCTCCCGCAAATTCGGGCGATGTTCAATGGTGACCAGCAGCGTAAGTCGGTATTGGTGGATTACGGCTTCCGACTCCCGAGTGCGCTCGACAATCGCCCGCTAAAGTTCGAAGAATTCTTAGAGCGAGTGCCGCAGGTGGTCTTTGTTTCCGCTACTCCCGGCCCGTTCGAACGAGAGCATGAGAGCCAACGCGCCGAACAGATAATCCGCCCAACCTACATCGTAGACCCGGTGATTGATGTACGCCCAACTCACCACCAGATAGATGATTTGATCCGCGAGATTCAGGAGCGAGTGGCCAAAGGCGAACGAACCCTCGTCACTACGCTCACCAAGAAAATGGCGGAAGATCTCTCCCGCTACCTGCAGGATCTGAATGTCAAGGTCCAGTACATCCACAGCAACGTTCACTCTCTGGAGAGGCCCGAGATTCTGCGCGACCTGCGACTTGGGGTCTACGACGTGGTGGTGGGCGTGAATCTTCTCCGAGAAGGTCTTGACCTCCCGGAAGTCACTCTAGTTGCGATTCTGGACGCCGATAAGGAAGGTTTCCTACGGTCGGAGACCTCTCTCATCCAGACGATCGGTCGCGCAGCGCGCAACGTGGATGGCAAGGTGATTCTCTACGCTGACCAAATGACGGAATCCATGCGGAAGGCGATTGAAGAGACGGAACGCCGACGCGAAGTACAGAGCCTCTACAACACCGAGCACGGAGTTGAGCCCGCGACGGTCAAGAAAGTCGTGCGCGAGACGGTCCGGGTAGGCGAGTTCGTGCGCGAGATGACCGCGCAGTACTCGACCGACACGACGGAGCGGTTGGCGGAAGACGGGTCACCGATGCGCATCGAAGACATCCCTATTGTTATTGGCAGACTGGAAAAAGAGATGAAGGATTTGGCAAAGGCGATGGAGTTCGAGAAAGCGGCGCAGGTGCGCGACGAGATTCGAGAATTGCGGAAGTTGATGGGCGTCAGCGACGGGCGAATCGGGCAGGAGAAACGTCGCCTGCCCGACCAGATGCGGAATCGCCGGAGTCGTTAAGGGTTCTCACCAAGGCACATTCAAAAAGTTTCCTTTGCCATTGTTAAGATTGATGTAGAGGACCAACTTAGCTCTTAACCGGGAATCAAGAAGGTGCTGGTTGGCTTGCGACTCGCTCATTCCACCAGACATTAGGTCACTTCTAAGTTGTGCCTGAGCCTCAATGGGCAAGTCACTGAACCCAACAATCCGTCCTTGAACTCCTGCATCTTTCCAAAAATCGGACAGTTCTTGGGTCTTTCCGAACTGTTGAGCAAGTCTCGCCATGAGCTCCAAATATCGACCGTCCAACGACTGCCTCCATTCGGCGTAGGCAGCAAGCCCTCTGCTGGCCCAAAGAAAACGTTCGGAGATTCTCATCTGAGATCGGTGAGAGGTGTCCGTCGGACCGCCGACGACCGCCATCACCTTCCTCAAATCGTTCGTGCTCGACAAGGGTGGCGGCGCCGGTTGCCAAAAGTCAGGAAGCGATTCGCTCATCGGAAGTGGGTTCGTAGATTCGTGGTATATACTGCTTTGGAGTTCCGCTTGACCATCCTTGTTCAGCACCTCCACGAAAGTTTGCAAATTCACACCGATACCTGATCCCTGGGATTGAAGCATTCCGAAGTCAGCAATGACTGGACGCAATCGGCGGGCGATTCCTAGCGACTCAAAGTCCTCTTCGCTCAGTTTTGATAAATCGCGAGCATCAAATCTAGGATCGGTCGTCAATTCAATCAATCGTTCGATCGCACTTAGTTCCTTTTCTCGATCAAGAGTCGGGGAAATATAGATCGTTAATTCATCAACCTGCGCCGATTTCCAATTGAGTTCTGAGGCTACATCCGCCAAGGGTTGGCTGTGGCCAAGTAGCTCGGACTCAAACTCGTAACAAATGAATATAAGCGGGCGAACCGGTTGAGCATTGCCGATTACTTCAGATGCGAAAACGAGCAAAGTAAGTAGTGCCAATGATGACTTCGTCATCAGTGGACGGCTAACCACCGACCCCTCCGCCGCCTGAGGGCGGGAGGAGAGTCCATCCGAAAGCAGGATATGAGGTCTTAACCCAAAGACGAAACGCTGTTCCAAAGAACCAGTCAGGCTCTTGTCCCTCTAGAATCGGGAATGAGCCCCATGAGAAATTTTCGTCCGATGTATCAACTAGATAGTGGATTTCTCTTCCACCGTAGGTTGTATGAGTAAGCTTCGCATCAGCTGTCCATCCGTGCGGAATCTGAATCGTCGGATTCTGCGTCGTTAGTGAAACAGGGATGAGTCCGGTGTCGTAAATCTCATTATACTTGACCGTCCACCCCGGGTTGCCCACTTCATCTTCAATCTCGGCCCAATCTTCAGGGTCCATTGGAAACGGAACTGCGCCGCTTGGGTAACCCGTTACAAGCTCTTGATTATTGACTTCTATCGAAACGATAGGCAAATCATAGGGAGAGCCCGTGTTGTTTGAGGCCGTCGCTCTTGATAGGTAACTGATCGCAGACGTTTCGTAGTTGTCACCTGACACGGCAGAGATTTGCCAAACAGGCAAGGTTGATACTGCAAATGCGAGGGCGAGGACGAGGTGCGATGCCATTTCACCCTACACCCTACACCCTACACCCTACACCCTACACCCCGTCAAGGGGTTCTGGCAGTTTCTGAAGTTTTTGACGAAAAGTGTTCCCCAGTTGGGCAGTCGTAGGTTCAATAAACAATCCCGGCGGCCGAACTTCACTGCGGGTAGCGTCACCGCATGAACCTCCTGATCCTGGGTGGAACCCAGTTCGTCGGCCGCACCGTCACCGAGCAGGCTCTGGCGCGCGGCCACCGCGTCACCCTCTTCCATCGCGGCAAGACGAACCCCGGCCTCTTCCCCGAAGCCGACCACCGTCACGGCGACCGACTGGAATCCCTCGACGCGCTCAGCGAAGGCATCTGGGACGCGGTCCTTGATGTCAGCGCGTATGTGCCGCGAGCGGTGCGGATGGCGGTGGACGCCCTGCGCGGACGGATCGGCACGTACGCCTTTATCTCCACCATCTCCGTTTACGACTATGAGCAGCCCAGCCCCATTCGCGAGGATGGAGTGCAACTTGGTCTCGAAGATCCGTTTACCGAGGAGATCACCGCCAAGTCGTATGGGGGCCTGAAGGTGCGGTGCGAACAAGCGCTTTGGGGGCTCCATCAGGGGCCGAATCTCGTCATCCGGCCGGGTCTCATCATCGGCCCGCACGACAGCACAGAGCGGTTCACATATTGGCCGTGGCGCATGGCTTCGGGTGGCGACATCCTGATCCCCGACACCCGCCAACGCATCCAATGGATAGACGTACGCGACCTTGCCGAATGGACGCTAAACATGCTGGAATCGGGGGCTCAAGGCACGTTCAACGCGATCGGGCCATCATCGGCGACGACCCTTCCGGAGATGCTGGTTCAGACCCACGAGGCATTGGGCAACCCGGGTCGGCTGGTGCCCGTTTCGGAAGACAGACTGATTGAAGCCGGGCTGACGGGTGCCGATCTGCCATTCTGGATGGCGGGCGCCCCGCGCGGTTCGCTCATGGATGTGGATTTCGCGTCTGCTTCGGCAAGGGGACTGCGGTTCCGGCCGTTGGCGGAATCGGTGCACGATCTGCTGGCGCAGTGGAACGCCGACCGCCCCGGCGAGCGACCCAAGAACGGCCTGAGCGCAGAGCGCGAAGCGGAGTTGCTGCAAGTTCAGTTACCGTAGAAGCCGACGCCTCACCTGGCCCTTGAATACGAAAGAGTAAACACCGAGATCAGGTAGCCCAGTCATTGCCCATCAACCGACCGAACGCTCAAAGCTCGTTCGCTCTCCCTTGCGACATCACTGAATCCCAAGGTAAGGTATCCGCAAACAAATCTGAGCCGGCCCGAGAAAACCATGCGCACAGCGATCATTCACTTAACCGATTTACACCTCTGCGAACTCAATAATAACCTCATTGACCGCATCAGAGATGTCCCGGTAGCACTTTCGACCAACTTCGCACACCTTGACCAAGTCTTGGTTGTCTGCACTGGCGATGTCACTGACAAAGGACTCAATATCGGGTTCTCTGTCGCCCAGCTAATCTTTGAAGAACTTCTTGACGCAGTTCGAACACATTATCCAAACTGCTCTACCCATGGGCCCTATATGGTGCCTGGCAATCATGATATTGTGGAACCGACTCACGAGCGCTTCATTTTTGACGCCGCTATACATGCCGTCCGGCAAGGGACAGACTTAACCATTAGACAAGATGAGCTATACCATTTGCTCTCATACCAGCGAGACTTCTGGCAACTGGCAGCTACTTACGACTCATCTGTAACCTCAGTGGCTGGTCAATTCTGCCGTCAAGTTACATTAGACAATAGTGAACATCCCGTTTCGCTCATCTTAATCAACACGGCCTTCAGTTGTGATACCAAGGAAACCAAGGGTCAGATTCGTTGCCCTGTCTCCCAACTCCCTACGCTCAAAAAACATTATATAAATATAGCATGCCTACACCATCCACTGAGTTGGATTTCCGAAACTGACACTACATATCTCCGGAAGTGGATTCATGATGGCATCGATTTTGTCCTCAGCGGACATGAACACGATGGCCTATACACCAGTGCCAGAGTGCATAACAAACCATCCACGAGGTACTTAGAAGGAGATGCTTTTCGATTTGTAAACAACAATGACAGATCCGGCTTTAGTGTAATAGTGATAGATACAGAAACAGCACGAATGAGAGCAGCACTATTCTCGTGGGACGGCACACGTTACTACCCGCTACATGGTTATGACGAGGTAGACATAGCGAAAGGCAAGCACTCGTCCGATGGATGGATCTTGAGCTATACATTCGAACGTTCGCTTCATGATACAGGAATGTTACCGCGGAGCCATTCCATTTTACGTCACATAGATGACTACTTTGTCTATCCTAAGATTCAAGAAATTAAAATCAGTGCGGACTCTTACCGACCAAACTCGCATGCGCCTAAGAGCAAAACTAGTAAGCACTCATACATGTCGGCCACTCCAAGTCCGACTCAGCGTCCTGCCGTTATACATGGACAGAACACTCAGCGTTATGCCGACCGGATTGAATCTGCTGAGATTCTCTTAGAAAGCCTGCCAGCCAGAATCCGTGTCGCCATTACCAGCGAACCTAAAGGAGGCGCATCTAAGCTAGTACATAAACTTTTCTTTGAAATGCGGGACAGAGGCTATGTGCCCATTATCGTTTCTGCTAAGTCTGTCCTCAGCTCTGCAGAAGATGATGTGCTCGCGATT
This sequence comes from Fimbriimonadaceae bacterium, assembly GCA_019638835.1. Classification (GTDB taxonomy): domain Bacteria; phylum Armatimonadota; class Fimbriimonadia; order Fimbriimonadales; family Fimbriimonadaceae; genus JAHBTC01. The sequence goes on along the minus strand of JAHBTC010000058.1, from coordinate 2,004 downwards.
ATTAAGCAAGAACTGGAAAGACATTATGACGACGCTACTATCGAATCGTATGAACGACTGCCGAAAGGGCAACGAGTGCTTTTCCTAGAAGATCTACATGGTTTTCTGGCGAGAGATCATGAGCAAAGTAAGATTGCTTCAATCGGTGAGCTATTTGATATCATTGGAGAGAAGTTTGAGCATATATTTGTAACTTGTAATGAGTTCTGGCAAGTTCTGCAATTGTGGTCTGGCAAGACGCATGAGGTGTTGTATGATTTTAAGTCATTTAGGCTATTGCGCCCAACTCGCGAACACCGAAGAGAGTTGATTCGAAAGAATGCGAGTACTATCGCGGGGAAACCACTAGATTCTTTTGCAATGCGAAAACTTGAACTCGACATTGAGGCATTGCTTAATGAAGGAACATATGCACCTTTTTCACACGAGTTATTCGGTGTTATTTCTCATGTATTGGGTGACCATCATGGAGGTAATCAGTTTGGCGCCTTCGGGTACTATTACGACCAGCTAGTGAGGTCCTCGCTTGTGGAAGCCATCGGTTCGATGAAGAGTGAGATAGGACAGGCTACGGCTGACGTAGTTACTTCATTCTTGTCTGAACTTGCAATGAGGATGTATGCAAGCGGGGGCACTTCAATCTCAAAGGATGACTTTTTCAGTCTTGTCGCTGAGTTTCGCAGGCTTGATAATCCGCTAGACCAAGAGCAGACCCTTGCGGCCCTGAGAAAGGCAAGAGTGTTAGATACCCCGGGTGATCGTATTTGCTTTGCCGAGAAGTATCAGTTTTACTATTACTTGGCTATGCGTTTTAAAGACCAGCTAATAGATGACAATACAAGAGACTCTGCGAGGAGTGAGTTAAGCAAATGTGTTGATCATATGCATTACGATCATGAATCTGATATTGTTTTGTTTGCGATTTACTTCGCGGGCGATACATGGTTGATCAACCGGCTGGGAAGCAGATCGCCAAGTATATTGCCGGACTGCAAGGAGTCCAACCTTTCATCTGACTTCGATTTTGCAACTAATCCATATGACGTTCTCGGGCAGCTACCAGATGCTTCTGGTGCATCAGATACAGACCCAGATAATTTGGACTCTGAGTCACATTTGGGTGTAGGCGATTCAGGGTCTCAAGTATGGGAGACGTATGTGGGCATGTCATTGGCATTTAATACGCTCCGTGTTCTAGGGGCAGCAATCCGCAACTATCCTGGAAAAATCTCGGGCGAACCCCGTTCTGAGATTATGCATGGAGCCGCAAAGATGTCATTGCGAGCGATGACTTTGTTTACGGATCTAGTAAAGAATGGCAACGAAGAGCTTGATGCATTTGCGAAGCGATTCTTACACGTCAATACAGAGGGCACTCGGTCGCATAACCCCGTATTAAATCGGGGACTTGTAACGTCGCAGCTACTAGCCTTATGTGGATTTGGAGTTATCAGGCGGATCGTATATTCTTTCGGTTCGCCGCACCTCGCACTTACTGTGAGACGGGTGTTCATGGCGAATGACGACTTGGCAAGTAGATATATCGGCATTGCATTTCAACTGGATTATGCTGATACGAACATGACAGCTCTTGTTCGCTTGATTGGTGATGAATTTGAAGAGGCCGAAAAGCATCCAACCTCACGGATGATCTTGCGGAATGTAGTCGCTGTGCACCTTCGTACATTTTCGCGACCCGCCAATGAACGCATGGCATTGAGTTCTGCTGTAGATTTGGCAGTCGATGACTCAAGGCTAGTCGGTAGCCCAACTAAGCCAATTGGGATTGGGAAGAGACGCAAACGCAAGCCCTAACTCTCATCCCAGTCGTCCAACACCGCGTCGTCAGGCATCGGCGATAGATAGGCGTCGTTCCCCAGCAACAACTCCACCTGCCCCGGATCCACCAAAACCCGACGCGGGCGCGGGCCGTCACGCGGGCCGACCACTCCGCGCTCTTCCATCATGTCCAGCAGGCGCGAAGCCCGTTGGAATCCAATCGAA
>JAHBTC010000057.1 GCA_019638835.1 Fimbriimonadaceae bacterium | reverse complement strand
CTAACTGTTGCCGAACCTGATTCCCGATGCTTCCCGGCAGTTCGTCACCCGCGGGCCACGGTGCCGTTTCACCGAGGTCGTCCAGAATACGGTCCAATATTTCTAGATTTACATTGGGGCGGCGCAGGAGGTCATCGAACGATGCCCGCCCCTTCACGGCAGTCTGTCCGTGCGCTTCCAGAACCTCGTTTGACCGCTCAAAGATGAATCGAGTTGAAAGCGACTTCCGGGCAGAAGCGAGTGACTCCATCTTTCGGTCAAACCGCTCCCGTCGTTCTTGGGAGGCAAGGCCAAGTTCTATCGCCTTTGGGGTCAGCCGCTGGTCGGCGTTGTCGTGGCGGAGCAGAAGTCGGTGTTCGGCGCGGGCTGTCAGCATTCGGTAGGGGTCCTCGACGCCTTTGGTCACAAGATCATCCACCATTACGCCGATGAATGACTCTTCTCGGGCAAACACCACTGGCTCCTGACTACGCGCATGTCGAACGGCATTGATCCCTGCGACAATCCCTTGACCAGCCGCTTCTTCGTATCCACTTGTACCGTTTAGCTGTCCGGCCAGGAACAAGCCATCCAGTTGCTTGCTCATCAGAGTGGGGAACAACTGCAGAGGATCCGCCATGTCGTACTCGACCGCGTAGCCGGGGCGAATCATGACCACCTCCTCGAGTCCCGGAATGTGCTTTAGGGCCGCCAATTGGACGTTCGCAGGCATGGACGTACTGAATCCTTGCACGTAAACATCCTCGCCATCCCAGGTTTCAACTTCAAGGAAAATCGGGTGGCTGGTTTTGTCCGCGAACCGAACGACCTTATCTTCCACGCTCGGACAGTAGCGGGGGCCGACACCCTCAATCATGCCGCCATACATCGCGCTCTGGGCGAGGTTGTCGCGGAGCACGGCGTGGGTGTCTTCGTTCGTTGCCGTTTGCCAAGTGGGGAGTAGGGCACGCTGTTCTAGGTACTGGTCATGCAAGAAACTTAGGGGCCCGGCTTCCGGTTCACTCGGCATCTCATCCATTTGGTTGAGATGTAAACTACTCAGGGCGACTCGGGGAGTGGTGCCCGTCTTGAACCGCCGTAACCGGATGCCCAGTTCGACCAAGTTGTCGCTGATCGTGGCGACGGACTGGTCGCCGTGCCGGGCAGCAATCGTGCGCTTGTCACCTTCGTGGCAAAGCCCGTTGAGGAATGTTCCGGTTGTCAGGACAACCGCCGGTGCTTCAAAACTCGTATCGCCGACACGCAGTCCCGTGATTCGATGACCCTCCCAGAGGAGTCGGTCTGCCTTAGCTTCGAGTACCGTTAGGTTTGATTGCCGCTCGAATACCCCCTGCATAAACAACGGGTAGGCATCCTTACACACTTGGGCGCGCGTGGTTTGCACCGCTGGCCCCTTTCCGGTGCCCACACGGCGGATGTGGGTGAGGGTGTGGTCTGTCGTAACCCCCATTTGCCCGCCCAGCGCATCTACTTCGCGTGCGATGTGGCCCTTCGCGGGGCCGCCGATGCTGCAGTTGCAAGGGAGATGTCCAATCCGGTCTTTCCGGAGGGTAACGCAGAGCGTACGGGCTCCGAGACGGGCGCTGGCGAGTGCCGCCTCAATGCCCGCATGGCCCGCTCCGACGACGATGACGTCATATCGGTGCTCCACAAGTTCAATTTTACCGGCGAGTCCCCGGACGACTCGGCATCCGGCGGGCGCCGCTTCGTAGAATAGGGGCAATGGCAATGGAAAAGCGGGTGGCCCTCATCACGGGGGCGAACAAGGGACTCGGGCGCGAAACCGCGCGGCAACTGGCCGAGAAAGGCATCGTGGTGTTTATCGGTGCACGGGACACGGTGCACGGACAGGAAGCCGTGGAGGAGATGCGCGCCAAAGGGCTCTCGGCGAACTTCGTTTACATTGACATGACCAAGCCGGAGAGTTTTGAGGCAGCGGCCAAAGCGATTGACCTCGGGTTCGGGCGACTAGATATCCTCGTGAACAATGCGGGCGTACTAATGGATCGCGAGTACGCGCCGAGCGAGACCCCGATGGAGATCTGGCGCGAGACGCTTGAGGTCAATGTCCTCGGTCTGATTGGGCTGACGCGGGCGATGCTCCCGCTCTTACGGAAGAGCGACGCGGGGCGCATCGTGAACCTGAGCAGCAACCTGGCCAGCCTCACAATGCACTCCGACCCGAACAGTGACATCTACAATTCGAAGCCGACGGCTTATGATGTGAGTAAGGCCGCGGTGAACTCGTGGACCATCCACCTCGCCCACGAACTGCGCGATACGCCGATCAAGGTGAACGCGGCCCACCCTGGCTGGGTGAAGACCGACATGGGGGGCGACAAGGCACCCCTGGAACTGATTGAGGGCGCGAAGACTTCGGTGGAACTGGCGCTCCTCGGCCCCGACGGCCCGACGGGCACGTTCACGCACCGCGGGAAGCGTATCCCGTGGTAAGGCAGAGATGATCCAAGAACTAGCCCGGTAGAATGACCGGTGATGAAGCGACGCGAGTTCCTGAAGGGAGCAGCCGCGGCGGGGATCACCGCCATGACCGCCGGAGCCCTCAGCACCGACATCCCCAAGAGTGACGCCCAGCGCACCCGGGAAGCCCTGATGAGAACTCCGCAAAGGCGAGGCAAATCTGTCGCCGGATACGCCGACAAGCCGATGGATCGCATTCGCACCGGACACATCGGCGTAGGCGCGCGCGGCCCAGGTCACCTCGCCCATGCCCTCGTCCTTGATGGCGTCGAGGTCACCGCCATTTGCGACATCCACAAGCCCTCATTGGATGCGGCAGTCAAGCGCGTCACTGACGCCGGACGCCCGGCACCGCGAACCTTCGGTAACGGCGAAGACGATTTCATGCGGATGCTCGAGATGGACAATCTCGACGTTGTTTATATCGCGACTCCGTGGCAGGACCACGCCCGCATGGCGATTGCCGCGATGAAAGCGGGCAAGCACGCGCTGGTTGAAGTTCCGCTCGCCCTTACGATCGAAGAGATGTGGGACATCGTGAGCACGGCGGAGGAGACTCAGCGCCACTGTATGATGTTGGAGAACGTCAACTACGGGCGCGAAGAACTACTCTGTCTTCACATGTGCCGCCTTGGACTCTTCGGTGATCTCTTACACGCGGAAGGTGCGTACATCCACGACCTACGCGGGCAGATGTTTGAAGTTGGTCACGGAACCGGTTCGTGGCGCACCCTGCACTACGCCGCCCGAAATGGCAACCTCTATCCCACGCATGGGCTCGGTCCGATCGCTCAGTACATGAACATTTGCCGTGGCGACCGATTCGACTACATGTCGTCGGTGGGTTCACCGTCAAGGGCACGAGCGATTTTCGCCAAGACTGACCTCCCTGACGACAACCCTCATAAGAATCTCAAGTTCGTTTGTGGGGACATCAACACGACGATCATCAAGACTGTGCTCGGTCGCTCGCTCATGGTGCAATGGGATGAACAACTCCCTCGCCCCTATAACCGACTGAACCTGATTCAAGGAACGAACGGGGTTTGGGGAGGCTTCCCGAACCGATTCGTATTGGAAGGTGAAACGCCGAACACGGATTCTTGGGTGCAGGGTGGTGACTTGACGCCGATCTTCGAGAAGTACGAGCATCCGCTCTGGAAGCGAATGGGTGAAGAAGCCCAACGCAACGGCGGACACGGCGGGATGGACTTCATTATGAACTGGCGCGTCATGACCTGCTTGCGCGAGGGGCAGCCGCTTGACCAAAACGTGTACGAGGGAGCCGCCTGGTCGGCGGTGTCGCCACTCAGTGAGTGGTCTGTTGCAAATCGGGGCCAAAGCATCGACTTCCCCGACTTCACGCGCGGTGAGTGGGCCAAAACGGCTCCGCTTGGCATCGTCTCCTGATCAAATCCACCAAAAGGTGGTAGGCAAAAAAAGGTCGCCCTTCCCAAACGGGAAGGGCGATTTTCTGTCGGGTCGGTTTAGTTTCCGCCCGGTCGGGGATAAACCGGATCGGCAATCCCGCGCGACGGATTCCGTCGCAGTTGGTCTTGAAGGTACTTGATGGCCGCATCAAGTTGTGGATCTTGTCCCTTCTTGAACTGTTCAGGCGTCCAGTCCACGGTGATATCGGGGGTCACACCCTTGTTTTCCGCGATGATTTCGCCGGTGCGAACATCGTAGATGCCGAAGGCCGGAACCGTCACGCCGCCGCCGTCGGAGAACGGAACGCCGCCGCTGATGCCGACGAGTCCGCCCCACGTGCGCGTACCCAGGAGCGGGCCAAGTTCGGCCGCTCGGAAGAGCCACGGGAACATGTCGCCTCCAGAGCCCGCATAGTGGTTGACCATCAGCACCTTCGGTCCGATCGGGTGGAACGGATAGATCGGGATGTTGGTGCCCACACGCGGGGTCAGTCCGGTGAACACCTGCCGTTGCAGATATTCAATGTAGAACGTTGGCAAGAAGCCGCCGCCGTTGTATCGTTCGTCAATCACGACCGCGTCTTTGCCCGCATTGCCGTAGTAGCCGCGCATGAACTCGGTGATACCGGTCGTTTGCGTGTCGGGCACGTGAACGTAGCCGATGCGTCCGCCGCTGGCCGCTTCGACGGCTGCCCGGTTCGCTCGCACCCAGTCATAGTAGCGAAGACCGGACTCGGAGCCACTGGGCCGCACGGTGACCTTGCGGGCGCCGACTTCCGAGTTGCGGCTATTTACCGTCAACACGACAGCCTTGCCAACTTTATCAACAAGGAAGTCATGGAAGTCTACGTCGGCGGTGACTTTATGTCCGTCAATGGCGAGCAAGTAGTCGCCGTCGTTCACATCTACTCCCGGTCGTCCGAGCGGTCCAGAGAACTGCTCGATCGTATTGTCGCCACGAATCACTCGTTTGAACCGGACGCTATTACCGACGGTCTCAAAGTCTGCCCCAAGTTTGCCGATCGGTGCACCGCGCAATTGAACGTCGCTGTCGCCGCCTTGGACATAGGCATGGCCCGTGCCCATCTCACCCACCATCTTGCCGAGGACGAGGTTCAAATCGCTTCGACTACTGAGGTGCGGGAGCATCGCCGACCACTTTTGACCGATCTGTCGCCAGTTGAGGCCGAGCATGTTCTTGTCGTAGAACCGGTCGCGATAGGCACGCCAAGCCTGCCAATACATCTGCGTCCACTCAGCGCGTGGATCCCATTCAAATCCCACTTCGCTGGTGTTCACCGCGCCTTGTCCGGCCTGACCGCCCGGTCGTAGATCGAGGATTCCGATCGTGTTGCCGGCTCGGTAAGCGAACTTGGTGCGATCCGGAGTCACGTCAATCTGGCCGACTCCAGCGATGATTGGCTGAACCGACTTCGAGTTCATGTCGAACTTGACGATTTGCCCATTCGTGAAGGTGAGGACGCCATTGGCGACGCCTATCAGGAACGGATAATTGCCGTTCGGAAGCGGGAGCGCTACCATTCGGTCTTCCATGCCATCAAGGTCAATGCGAAGACCACTGTCATCAGAGCCTTGCGAGGCCGCAGGGGCTCCGGAGTCGTCCTTCAACGGCTCTTCGTCTTGCGGCGGAGCTAACGGATCACCAATATCCTTGCGGAGCGTAATCACATAGACCCGTTCGGGGTCCATCTGCGTCATACCGATCTCGAAGGCGGTGCTATTGAAGCCAAAGTTACGCGAGGATGCAAGATAGATGTACTTGCCCGTCGTATCAAAGGCTACGACTCCTTCGTTAAAGAAGCCCTTCGTGACCTGCGTCAGTTTGCCATCGGCCACGTTGTAAAGGAACAGCGCGTTCAGGAAGTTGCTTGTCGGTGCCGAGAATGCGATCCAAGAACCATCGGCGCTAAAGTCAAGACCACCAAGGCCGTCCTTGGAGTCGTACACTTCTTTGCCGGTCTTGGTTGCCAAATCGAAGAGCACGAGTTTCGCATCTTCAGTTCGGTAAAGGATTTTGTCTCCCTTTGGCGCGAAGCTGAACCCGGAGATGCGATGATCCGCAGGAGTATCTACCATCACCGGATCGCCGCCGCGTTGCGGCACCATGTAGATGCGCTCCTCGCCGCTCATGTCGCTCATGAACGCGATGTGCTGACCATCTGGAGCCCAAACCACATTCGATTCGCGTTGTCCAGACTTCCCAAGGAGCATGCGGGTGTCGCCACTCGTCGCCGGAAGGCTGAACGTCTTTCCGCGAGCCGCAACGGCGAGCCGCTTGCCGCTTGGCGAGATGGAGAACTCGTTGATCTCGCTCGCGAAGTTACGATAGGTTGGGCGGATTGTGGAGACGTCGGCCTGAACTTGCGGCACAAACGGCTTGACTTGCCCGGTCGCGATATCAAACAGGCTGATGCCGCCATCCCGTTCGTAAGCGATCGTCTTTCCGTCGGTGCTCGGGTAGGTGATGTCGCCATCGCCGTTGTTGGTCAACTTGGTTGAACGCTTGGAGCCCATATCATAGCGATAGAGATTCGTCGTTCCTTGCTCTTTGTCGCTCGCGTAATAGACGTTATTGCCCACGAGCATCGGGAAGTAACTCTGCTCGGTTCCGTGCTCCATCTCGGAGTACTCACCGGTACGCAGATTATAGAAACTGACAAAGCCTTGCGTACCACCTCGGTATCGTCGCCAGTTGTATGCGTACGAATTCATCCGGTTGTACGCAATCATTGAGCCGTCGGGCGACGCAGTGCCCCACGAAAGCTCGAACACTTCGTTGCTCTGCGGAAGTCCTCCATCTACGTCCGTCACCCACATGCGCTGATGGCGATTGGTGAACGAACCAGCGGTCGAGGAGAACGCAATCTTGTTTCCGGGTAGCCAGAACTGAGGCGTGGCTCCCTCGGCGACCCTTGTCACTCGCTTGGGCTGGCCACCTTCCATCGGGATGATATAGATCTGCGGAGTCGGCCCGTCGTATTGACCCGCAAACATGAGCCACTTGCCATCCGGCGAGATGCGTGGGTTGGTTTCCATTCCCACGTGAGAAGTCAACCGTTTGGCGGGGCCACCGTCTTTGGAAGAGACCCAAAGATCGGTTGCGTAGTGGAAGACGACCTGATCTCCATAGACCGCCGGTTGACGGATCATGAGAGGCGTGTCGCCTGGTGCGGCTTGCAACACCGAAAGCGCAATGATTGTAGTCAGCATAACGAGACCTGCCCCCACATCGGGGCTACTCCGAGAGGTTTACACCACCAAGGGGGGTTGGCGTTGCGTTATGAACCGTTAGGCCCGGCTTGCACCGGGATTGTTGCGGTCACGAGGGTTCCGCGGGAAAACGCAGTCACACGGGCCTCACCGTTGGTCAGGGCCTGCAAATTGCCTGCCTGGTCAATCCATGCGGCGCCTGAGCAACCCCAGATGACCTCTTGGTCGGGGATGACTCGTCCGTCGGCGTCCAATAATCTTGCAAGTCCCTGAGTGCCCGCAACCATGCCTGTTGGAACGTCTAAGCGGAAACTTGAGACCGGGGCCGGCTGATTTCCGTCGGCGAAAAGCAAGACAAAGTTTGTGACGGCTCTTTCAGTTGAATCACTCGGCCGATTTAGGATCACATTGCTGAGACCAATCGTTGTGCTTCCGCCGCCATCCAGCGCGAGGGCACGCTCACAACCTAAGTTGAGCATGATCTCCGCCATCTCCTCAAGCGTTGCGCCTGCACTCATACTCTGTCGTCCATCAACTGCTACCAGCCAGTAGTCCCCCTGCGCCGTTTGACCAATCGCGGTTCGAGGGTGACGTCGTCCTCCAAACTCCTCGGTAAATCCTTCGGCCGCGTAACGGACCGCTACACGGCTCTGATCGACCAAAAGGTTGCCGTCGCCGATCGCGTGATCGTAGTTGTTCATGTTGAGGCCGGCAAACTGGTTGCGAATGTTCACCGTCGCCCCAACCGGCCAACTGCCGATGATGCTGGCTTTATCATTTGCGGCCGTGAGCACCATCGTGTTCGCCTCGACCGGGACACTGCCTTGTCCCTTCACCACCCGTGTTACTTTGCCGGTCACCATGGTATTCACGGTCAGCGTTTGCGGAGTGGAAAGCACCACATGAACAACTTCCGGACCACCGCTGAGTGCGCCACCCGACAACGGCGTGTTGAGCATCATCGTGTTATTCACGGTTGATTGATTAACACCATCAATCGCGACCGAGACACCATTGACCGAGGCCGTTGCCTCCCAAGAAAGTGTGCCGATCACGGCACCGCGCGTACCCCATGCGAAAGCGGTACGTTTCGGCCAAGGGGTGCTGATAATCTCGCGATTGACAATATGAACACCAAATGGGTCTCCGCTCGGCCCGAAGAATCCGGCATTAATGCCGGCGATCGCTCCGGTAGCTCTTAGTTCGGCTGAGAGGGTTCCTCGCCCGTTCGAGGCTCCCGATTCATACACCGTGCGCCCAGCCAAAGCTGGTTCAAGTCGTAATCCTGGCGCACCTTGGCTCCACCGTATCGAGTGGATTACACGGGGAGTCGCAGGATCAACCTCCATCCGGTACGTCAGACCCGGCTGGATGTACTTCTCCCAAACTCGCGGCCTATTGACCGGAGTGACCTGGGCGAGACCAATGGCCGTCAGGCAGAAGGTGGCGAGGATGACGGGTCGGCTTCGCATAGTGGTTCGAGGTATGTGAGGATACCGGCGTCGGCGTCAAGCCGCGCTCGAATCCCAAGTGGAAGAGAAAGCATCTCCTGAGCGTGACCAAAAGGGAAGTCCAAGATGATCGGCATCATAAGGCCGTGGAGTCGCTCCGCGACGATCTCTCGCCAGGGCGGAATACCTCGGCTCGGATCGGCGAGTTCGTCGGTTCGCGTCATTTCGCCAATCACAATCCCTGCGGCTCGATCTAACAGTCCCGCCCTACGTAGATGAGTCAAAAGCGCGTCCACACGGTGCGGGTTTTCATCAACGTCCTCAATGAGGAGAATTCTATCGTCAGTGTCCAGTGGCTCAAGTGTGCCGATTGAGTCACCAAGCAAACAAAGACAACCGCCGGTCACGACGCCTTCAACCGTGCCGCCATTCAGGGTCGTACCCTTGACTTCGGGTGGAGTGACCACGATATCTCCTCGCAAGTTGGCCGCGAGCGATTCGTAGACCCAAGGCGCGCGAGGTGTTCCCAATGTGATCGGCATTGGCGCGTGCAAAGTGGAAAGACCGCGTCGGTTCAAAGCGATGTGCAAAGTCGTGATATCGCTGAAACCCCAGAAAAGTTTTCCGGTACTCGCAATGGTGTCGAGGTCTACATAGTCGAGGATTCTGACAGACCCATATCCACCGCGCGCACAGGCCACTGCTGCGACATCGGGGTCGAGGAACGCAGCGGTGAAGTCTGCCGCTCGATCGATGTCTGATCCTGCGAGGTAGCCGGTGCTGTCAAAGACATGGTTCCCAAATGTAACTCGGTACCCCTGCTGTTCAAGCCACCAAACGCCCTCGCGTATCTGATCGGCCGTCAGAGGCGAGGCCGGGCTGACGATTCGAATCTGATCGCCCGCCCGAAGTGCCTTGGGACGCCGTACTTCGGCCAAGTCTTACGCCTCCGCAGGCGCAATCACGACTCGGCGATTCGGCTCTTCACCCTCGCTGTACGTCGTGATCCCTTCAATCTCTTGGAGTGCTTGGTGGACAATTCTTCGTTCAAACGCCGGGAGCGCGTCAAGAACGGCTTCTTCGCCCCGAGCAACAACCTGCTCGGCGATCTGCGTGGCGAGATCGGTCAGGACTTCGCGGCGTCGCTCGCGGTACTCGGCGGCATCCATGACGACTCGCACTCCGTTTCGAATGCGTCGAGCCGTCACCACATTCATCAAGTACTGGAACGAGTTCAGTACCTCGCCTCGCCGACCGATGAGATAACTTGCATCCTCGCCTTTCACCGAAATGTGAACGTATCGGTTTTCCAGATTGACGATGTCTACATCGGCATTCAAACCGCTTGCTTCAATGATTTCATCAATGACATCAGCAATTGCATCTGCATCGTCCTGCGTAGCGATCACTTCGGGCTCATCGCTGGCCTTGGTATCGCCTTCTGCCTTGTTTCCTTCTGCGGATTCCTTCTTGGCACCGCGTGGAGTGCGGGCGGGTTTGGATTTTGCTTCCTTGACCGGGGCTTCCTCAGCGACGGTCGTGTCGGCAACAGCCTCCTCAACCACTTCTTCTTTCTTGGTGCGACCTCGCTTGGGCTTATCAGTTGCCGGTGCAGATGGAGCGCTACCTGAGACTTCAGCTTTGATTGTTACCTTGGATTGACCAAAGAGTCCCTTGGCTTCTTCAAGTACGGTGACGGAAAGTTGATCGGCAGGAACACTCAGTTTTTGAGCGGCTTGACTCTTGGCTTCATCAAGCGAAGACGCGGTGATTTCGATACTGGTCATGGGAAATCCGTTGGGTTTAGGCGGGAAATGATACTACTTGCGGCGCTTTCGGGTCGCGCCGGACCCGCCATCCTTCCCGAAAAAGTCAGGGTCCACGTTGATCACGCTTTGGCTGGGGAACGAGCCACCCTTGGTGGTTTGCACTTTTTCCAGAGGGGGCATCGGCATCCGGTACACGATGAGTGCCTGGATCGTGGCGAGAATGTTCGTGAAAATCCAATACAAGACGAATGCGCTTGGCAGTCCCGGCCAGAAGAACATTCCGATCCCAAAGACCACTGCCATCGTGACGCCGATCATTCGCTGCTGACGCACTTGAGTTGGATCGCTTACCGGCTGCAGAAGCGTAGTCACGATCATCGAGACCATGTAGATGAAGACCAGAATGTAGTCTCGTTCGCCGAGATTCGGAGCGAGGGGGATGCCGAGGAAACTCTGGGAACCAGGGTGCACCCACAGGAAGTAACCCTGAACAAAGTCAAATTTGTACTTCCACATGCATTGATAAACCATCAGGAAGAGAGGCATCTGGATGAGCATCGGCGCACAACCCGCGAGAGGGTTGATGCCGTACTCTTTGTAAAGAGCCATGGTTTCGGCACCCATCGCTTGCTGATCCTTGACTTGGCCCGTCTTCTTGTCTTTGTATTTCTCCTGAATCTCTTTGACCATCGGACCAAGTTGCGACATCTTTCGGCCCCACATGTACTGCTTCCATGCCAGCGGCCAGATAATGCCACGTACGACCATGGCGAGAAGAAATCCTGCAAAAGCGTAGCTAAACCAAGGACGAGAGCCAGTAGCTTTGACCAGCGCATCAATCAGGGCGTGTCCAGGGAAGATCCCCCAAACGATTGCCTTCTCATTTCGCACGCTGAGGTCGGCGACGACATTGCCGTAAAGCTCCTTTGCGCTGGACTGGGTGACCGCACCGGATTCTCCGCGCACAGCAACCGGTTCGCTCCATCGCTCGTGATTGCGCTCGGCCTCAAAAGGGCCAGCAAGAGTTTGATAAGCCCGATCCACCTTGGCATCAATGTTCCATGCCTGACCTGATCGGAACTGGGTAGCCGAAACGAGAACAACTGCCTTCAGCTTCTCGGTTTTCGCTTCATCTGCCGTGAGTTTGCTTGTCTTCAGATCTTCATCAACCTTTTGGTTATAAATGGGCAGGTTCTTAGCAATGTCGAGATCAAGCATCTCGCGGTTCTGTTTGACCATTGCTTGCCACACCTCGGAACGGGATCGCGTATCCGTTGGCCCCTTTGATCCATTGAAGATCTGAAAAGCCATGAAAATGAAGGCACCAATCAGCAGAATCTGCATGATTTGTGAGCGGGGATTTTGGGCGGGTTGAGCCATGGAATTCAAACTAAGGAACCGGGTCGTGTCCGCCCGGGCGGAAAGGATGGCAGCGACCGATTCGCTTCAAACCGAGCCAGCAGCCTTTAACGAGACCGTACTTCATGATGGCTTCTAGCGTATATTGCGAGCAGGACGGGGTGTACCGACAGGACGGAGGTACCCATTTCGTGGAACGTTGATAGACCCGAATCATGGCGACTCCGCCTCGAATACCGAGGTTGCGGAGATGCCGTGCCAGAGGGGTTCGAGAATCTGTTTCCATTCTTTCAGCGCGAGGCTCCCACCATCGGGGCCAACAATCACAACCAAGTCTTGATACTGCATCTGGGAGGAGGCGGTGGCATTCACGGCTTCTCGAACTCGCCGTCGGACCCGATTGCGCTGCGCATGACAACCGATATGGCGACTCACGCCAATGCCGATTCGTCCTTCGCCCGGCAGAAAGAAAAGTCGCGCGACCGGAGTGCGGATCACGCGACCTTTTTGAACAATGAGTTGAAACCGCGACGCGGGCAGTCCTCGCTTTAGGCGGCGAGGCGCTTGCGTCCCTTCTGCCGACGGCGTTGAAGCACGTTCTGGCCGTCCGTCGTGCGCATTCGGATCCGGAAACCGTGAGTCTTGCTCCGCTTCCGGCTGTTGGGTTGAAAAGTCCGCTTCATTTGGATCGTCCTGTCTGCGAATAGCCCGGAGAAGATACCCGAACTGCCCCCAAGTCCCTCCGAACCCGCCTGAGAGGCGAGGATTTAGGTCCCAAGCAACTGGCGAGGGTCGGCGATGTGTCCGGCGACCGCAGTTGCCGCCGCCGTCAAAGGACTGACTAAGTGGGTGCGAGATCCTGGCCCTTGACGCCCTTCATAGGGACGGTTGCTGGTGCTTGCGCTTCGCTCGCCGGGTCGAACGATGTCTCCATTCATCCCAAGGCACATACTGCAACCGGCGTGGTGCCACTCGAATCCGGCTTCTATGAAGACTTTGTCGAGTCCCTCGGCCATCGCTTGGTCACGGACGGCGTGGCTCCCCGGCACCACAAGCGCACGCACACCACTGGCGACTTTTCGCCCGTGAAGCACGGACGCGGCAAGTCTGAGATCGTCGATGCGCGAGTTCGTACAGGAGCCAATAAACACGGTGTTGATGGCGAGATCTTGAACCGCCGTTCCTGGTTGTAATCCCATGTACTTTTGGGCGCGGGACTCGGACGCATCAGCAGGTTCTGGGATAGTCCCATCAATGTCGACCGTCATCGCCGGGGTTGTGCCCCACGAGATTTGGGGCTGTAACGCGTTCGCGTCTAGGTGAACCTCACGGTCATACGTTGCGTCGGAATCGCTAGCGAGGGTCGTCGCATGAGCAACCATCGCGTCAAAGCGCTCACCTTTAGGTGCGTAGGGACGATCTTCGGCGGCAATGAAATCAAACGTCGTTGCATCAGGCGCGATCATCCCGGCACGTGCCCCCATTTCAATGCTCATATTGCACATTGTCATACGTCCGGTCATCGGCAACGAGCGAACCGCCGAGCCCCGGTACTCAACGACATACCCGGTTCCCCCACCTGCACCAAGTTGGCGAATGATCGCCAGAATCAAGTCCTTTGCCGTAACGCCAAACCCTAACTCACCTTCGGCATGGACGGCAAGTGACTTCGGCTTCTTCGGAGATCGCAATGTTTGCGTCGCGAGGACATGCTCGACTTCGGTCGTTCCGATTCCGAACGCGAGGGCACCGAATGCGCCGTGAGTGCTAGTGTGGCTGTCCCCGCAGACGATGGTGAGCCCAGGCAGTGTAATCCCGAGTTGCGGTCCGATCACATGGACGATCCCTTGCCCCGCGTCTCCGTAGCCAAAGTAGGGCACGCCGAAATCCTTCGTGTTGCGATTGAGGGCTTCGATTTGTTTGCCCGACAAGGTATTTGGATTGATCGGCCGACCGTCAGTGGGAACATTGTGATCCACTGTCGCGAACGTGAGATCAGGGCGACGAACCGGACGTCCTTTTTCGCGAAGGCCGTCAAATGCTTGCGGGCTCGTCACTTCATGAACCAAGTGCCGATCAATAAAGAGCAACACACCGCCGCCCGGGAGGTCGGCGACGACATGCGAATCCCAAACTTTGTCAAACAGCGTCTTCGGCATCGTTCGGTTGATTCTACGCTAGTGGAGCCGGAATGGCTTTTGAGGGCTCACGGGGTTCGCTCGTGCCGCGATGAGTCGTTCGCGAAAGTCGTTGAAGGTGCAGATTGACCGGATGCCGTAGAGTTGACCGACTTCAACCGCCTCTTCCCACCGCCCGGGATTCAGTTTCTGGTCCTGGCACGTTTGGGCGTCGGAATCGAATCGGGGGCAATCTCGGCATCTCATTTGCGTCACAATCCTTTACTAATGGTCATCCTTGCGTTGGCTTTGATGCAAACCCAAACGGCTGCGGCCCAGATTGCGTATGCGGAAGGAGTCTTTACCGTGACTCAGGCAAACGCGGAAGAGCGTGTTCGGATTTCCGAGCCCATCCCCAGCGTTCCTCGGGCGATGAGCAGTCGCACCTGGAACTTGGGAGGCGGCAAGGTTACCTTTGATAAGGACGGGATTCTCATCCAGAAAGGTCGCATCAACGGTCGCTCCACGTTAGCTTCGGTTCCCACATCAACCGTGCTCTTCAGTGAAGATCAGATAGAGGCAAATCAGGCCGCCGCCCGCCGGGGCGAAAGGACTCTGGGGGTTACCGCTATGAATGGAGCGGTTGTAGACGGCTCCAAACTCCTAATGTGGCTTCGTTGGGATGACCGAAACCGGCGCACGTGGCTGGAAGGTGTGTTTGAACTCGACATGGCGGTCGAAACTCCAGCGGCCAAGTTCATTGGAAAACTCCCGGGCTCTGGCTTCTCAACGGGGGTTGTGGATGATCGTCTACGGAGAGAAGGCCAAACCGTTTATGCTCCGGTGCAGGCCCAAGTCGGTTGGGGGCTAGGGACACTCAACGTGAGTACGGGGGAGCCTGGCTTCACCGAGATGGGGGGTACTAGAGCCGATGATGCGTTCTTTATGGCAGGAACAGATACGTTGGTCAGCCTTCGGAAGACCGCGTACGGAAGCGTGATTGTCGGCGTGCGTCGTGGAGACGAGCCGAGAGTCATGGAGGTCTTGGAGACAAGAGGCACGCTTGTAGGGATTCAACCACCGGGGTTGATTGTTTTTAAGCAAGGCAACACCACGGTCGTGCACGACGCATGGGAAGGAATGAAGTTCGCCATACCGACCGGAGCGGGATTCCGGCTTACGCGCCATGGGCTGCTGGTTTGGACTCCGGACAACGCCCCTACTCAGGCAACACTGTACGATTCTGGAAGTCGACCGGTAGCGAACTGGCGCAAACCCTAGCCAGCCTCCCAACCGTATTCAATCAGTTGAGAACTAACCGTTCCGTCTTCGAATAGGTCAAGTAAGGCGTATGCCGGGCCAAACTCTTGGTAGTTGCCGCCCCACCATCCGCCGCAGACTGCGCCGTTGCAGAGGTACTTCACGCCTAAGTAATCCACTTCGTCGGCGAGATGAATATGTCCGCTGATGCAAACCTTGACGTTCGGGTGTCTACGAAATACGTCTTTGATTTGCCTGGCGTCAACGTGCATCCAAGCTCCGGGGACGTTCCAGTTATCTTCTTTCTCGTTGTCGCCATCAAAATAGGCGCAAGCGGCGAGGATCGGGATGTGACTTAGCACGAGAACTGGTCGATCCTTCGACGTTGACTCGAGATCTGCGGCGAGCCAATTGAGTTGCTCTTCACCTAATCTTGCCTTGTATCCCCCGCTAGGCTGGGGTTGTGTGCTCTCCAAAACGATGAAGTGCCAAGCACCTTCGTCAAAAGAGTAGAAAGGCTTGGGCATCTTTAGTTCTTCCATGGCCCATGCGTAGCCAAACTTGTCGGCTTGGGCTCCCTTGTCGCCGCCGTTCCAATAATCATGGTTGCCAAGACAGTGATGGACGGGCAAGTCTGTTCCGTCTGCGAGCACCTTCCCAAACAAATCCCATTGGACCTTTGCTCGTTCCTTGTCGGCACTCCATACATCCATGACGAGGTCGCCCCCCGTAAACACGAAATCCGGCGTATCCTCCTGAGCCATCAAGTGCTTCAAGCATGCCGCCATACCCTCACCTCCGCGCTTCTCAGGCTGGACGTGAATATCTGTCAAATGGGCGATACGCAGGCTTCTCGCTCGGACCGTCTGAGCGGTGGCCGGGACCCCGGCGAGGGCGACAACTCCAGCGGCAAGTCCTCCAGAAAGGACTTCGCGGCGTGTAGGAGTTCGCATTGCTGGTTTTTACCAACTTGACGATCAACAGAGTGGAAAGGGCTGCCAGGTTATCGCGGCATCCGGGGGAAAATCCGGCGGTCAATCCCTACCAAATCTACTTTCCACTGCCCATCAATTTTTTCCAAGGGCAATCCGTACAAGTCCTCGTAGGCGGACGAATCGTCGGCATTGCGCACCATCAGTAATGTGGCACTCGCCGTCGTATCACCAGAACGAGTAACAGACTTGATGTCGTACCGAAACCGATAATGCTTTCCGGCAACCTCGGTGGCGTACTTCCAATCCTCTTCAAGTTCTGCCTCCGACTTGCCTTCAATAAAGGATGTCTTGGCCAGCATCTTCGTATCATGAGTTGCGAGAGCCACCATGAACTCGGAAGCAGTTCTCCCAGGCGAGTCGGAAAAAAGGAAGGATGCGATGAGAGCAGCGACCGCAATGAATGCCCCGGCGATCCCGGTCACGATCATCCAGTGGACTTTGCCCGCTCGCTTCATGAGGCTCAATTAAACCTGATGCCTCCGGATTGTCTCGGGGACGAGAATTCAGCGGTCCGGTCGAGATCAATGCGCCAAGTCCCTGAACTACGAACCAAGAAAAATCGCAATGCCCAAGTTCGGCCGTCCTGCATCAAGTAAGCGACCTCAACCACTGAGTTTGGCGGCTCTTTGGTTACTTGACCAAGCCGAACCCGTGCGCCTTGTTGGATCAACTGCTCAACAAGCAGTCCAACTTGTTGCCCTTCAAAGGTGCGCGGAGAAGTGGCCACCTGTTGGAGTGTGGATTGCTCTCGCCGGG
>JAHBTC010000056.1 GCA_019638835.1 Fimbriimonadaceae bacterium | reverse complement strand
CGGTCAGAATTTTGCCAAGGCATTCGATGTCACCTTCCAGACGTCGGCGGGGTCGCTGGATCATGTCTACGCGACTTCCTGGGGGGTATCAACTCGCCTGATTGGAACCCTCTTGATGGTTCATAGTGACGATAAGGGTCTCGTGTTGCCGCCGCGCCTCGCGCCAGTACAAGTCGTTATCATCCCGATCGGGCGCGGTGAGCAACGAATCGCCGTAGATGAAGCCGCCTCCGCAATGGCGAGCGACCTCCGCGCGTCAGGGATTCGAGTTCATGTGGATATGCGTGACCGCGAGTCACCGGGATTCAAGTTCAATGATTGGGAACTCAAAGGAGCCTGCGTACGAGTGGAACTCGGACCGCGCGACCTTGAAGCGGGACAATGCCTGCTTGCTCGGCGAGACCTGGAAGAGAAGCAGACGGTGGCCATCAGCGAAGTTTGCCGGGTTGCCTCCGAAATGCTGACCTCAATGCAGACTGATCTCCGGACCAAAGCGCTTGCTCTCCGAGAAGCAAATACAAAACGAGTTGATACGTGGGACGAGTTTCGGAAGTGCTTTGCCGGAGAAGGTGGAGGCGGCTTCGTTGTGGCTCACTGGGACGGCACGCAAGAAACCGAAGACGCTATCGCCGAGCAGTGCGGGGCCACCATCCGGTGCATTCCGCAAGTACCTCTGGATCCTTCAGACGAAATGCCGGGGGTGTGCGTGTTTAGTGGCAAGCCGAGTGCGCGACGCGTGGTCTTTGCGAAGGCGTACTGATTCCGTAAGGACAGTGAACTAGTGGCGGAGGAGGTGGGATTCGAACCCACGATCCCTTGCGAGATGCCGGTTTTCAAGACCGGTGCATTCGACCACTCTGCCACCCCTCCGGGTCCGCGAGTGTACCAATGCGGCGCACCGATTCCAGGTAGAAGGCACCCATGAATCTAGGTATCGAAGGCCGAGTGGCGATGGTGGCCGCCGGGACTCTGGGCATTGGACGCGCCGTTGTCGAAGAACTCGTAGCCGAAGGCGTCCGGGTTAGCGTTTGCGGGCGAACCGAAAGAGACGTACCGAGAGGCTCACGCTTCTTTTCCGCCGATGTGAGCAAAGCCGATGACCTCGACGCATGGTATGCGCACACCATAAAGGAATTCGGTTCGCCCACGATACTCGTCACGAATACGGGAGGTCCCCCGGCAGGCAACTGGACGTCAATGAACGACGAGCAATGGCAATCCGGCGTAGATTCGACTCTGATGAATGTGGTGCGTCTCGTACGCCTTGCGTCACCCGCCATGAAGGAGGTGGGATGGGGGCGCATCGTCCATATCACCAGCCTCGTGGCGAAAATGCCTGAACCGCTTCTTCCAATCTCAAGCACTTTGCGTGCAGGGTTGATGGCCCTCACTCGGCTTCAGGCTACGGAACTGGCCGCATCAGGAATCACGGTCAATGGAGTGTTGCCAGGTCACACGCTGACAGATCGTCAACGCCACTTGGCTCAGGTCCTCGCCGAGCAAAACCGTTCGGATGAGCAAACTGAGTTGGAGAGACGGGCCAAGTCCATTCCGGTTCAGCGACTTGCCGATCCTTCGGAAATCGCCGCTGCTGTGGCTTTCCTCTGCTCGCAACGAGCCTCGTTTATCACGGGTGTGAATCTCGTGGTGGATGGTGGCGCGACTAGAGGACTCGACTGAGACCAGCCTCTCGAATTCGGATTTCATCCAGCAAAAGGGGATTCCCATTCGAGAACCCTTGAGCGTGACTAAGCGCCTCCCACGCTCGGTCGCCGTATCCGGACACCATCATCTCGTCGCAGGCGTTGATAAACCGCCGGCATGCGGTTTCGGCAATTGCATCAGCATCTCGTGGGCTGGCACTCATCGCCTCAACGAAGTAGTTGTCTGACTGATTCCAGTGGCGCTGTCTTTGCTCGGCGCTGCGCTGATTCATAGCGGCACTGATCTCGTTGACCCCCATCCGAAACAGTTCTTCCGCCGAAGCACCTTGCGTACTGTTCGGCCTGGATTCTGGTGCCTGCCGATCAGGCACAAGGGGGCGCCCCACGCTCGGGTCAACTATCGCAGGCTGACCTTGATTGGCGGCTCCTTTGGGGGAAGACTTCGGCAAGCTTTCACTCAATGATTGAATTGCGAAAATCACCAGGGCAAACAACAGGCCAATAACTCCGACTGCCCACAGGAATCGACGGAACGTGTCCTTTGCGGCCGCGCTCATCAAGGGCGGGCGTGGCGGCGGCGGATAATAGACGGGTACAGGAATATACGTCCCGCCCATGTTTGCTTGTGTATGGCTTCCTGACGGATTGTACGGCTGACCAAATCCGCTCGGGCCCGCACTGGGCACCTGCGATGGGGCGTAGTTGTTGCCATAGAGATGCGGCGCGGTGTAAGGTTGTGGACTGAGGAGTACGGGAGGCGGGGCTCCTGGCTGAAAAGCCGACGCGGCAGACTGAGATACAATCGGGTTTTGAGACTGCTGCAATGCAGACTTTAGGGCATCCGACATTTCGGTTGCCGAACGGAATCGCATCGAGGGCACTTTCTCGATACTCTTCTCGATCACCCGCCACACTGGCCCCGGAATGGACTGGATTGGCTCAGGTGTGTGATTCGCGATGCTGTATGCAATCGCAACAACATTGTCCCCCGTGAACGGCTTTTTGCCACTCAACATTTCGTAAAGGATTACACCGAGACTGAAGAGGTCGCTACTCGCGTCCAAGTCAGTGCCCTTTATTTGTTCGGGAGCCATATAACTTGGAGTCCCGAATACTTGTCCGTCAGATGTGATGTTAGGCTCGAACGTCAGGCGGGCAATCCCAAAGTCAGTGAGTTTGACTTGCCCGTCGGAAAGGATCTGGATGTTGTCGGGTTTGATATCCCGGTGGATGACGCCCGCGCCATGGGCAAACGCTAAGCCAGCGAGTACCTCTTCCGCGATCTCGACCGCCCGCCCAACTTCGACGGTCTTCTCGCTATCCATCTGGTTCCGGAGGGTTTGCCCGTCCAGGAACTCCATTGCGATGTAGTGTCTCCCTTGATCTTCCGCAACTTCGTAGACGGTGACGATGTTCCGCTGGACCAGTGACCCTGCGGCGCGGGCTTCCCGCATGAACCGGGCAAGTCGATCGTTTCGCTGTGCCTCGGTGGCTCCCTTCGGCATCGCCAACTCCTTGATGGCGACACGACGATGCATCACGGGGTCATACGCTTCGTAGACAATGTCGTTCGAACGCGCGATTTCCCGGATGATCTGGTACTTTCCAAT
Organism: Fimbriimonadaceae bacterium; assembly: GCA_019638835.1. Taxonomy (GTDB): domain Bacteria; phylum Armatimonadota; class Fimbriimonadia; order Fimbriimonadales; family Fimbriimonadaceae; genus JAHBTC01. The sequence continues at coordinate 14,230 of JAHBTC010000056.1, read as the reverse complement.
CGTCGTCGGGGGGCTTTGACTCAACGGTTCCTTCTATTATCGGACGTTTGGGATCGTCTTTCCGTTGACCGCGTCCGACTATTTCGGGATTCCGTCAATCAAACGCTAAGACAGTCTTGACGACGTGGTGGGCTTGTTCGTCCGTGAGGTGATGCCCTACGGGCAGACTCACGCATTGCTCGGATACCCGTTCGGTTACTGGGAGGCTGCCGGCCCCGCTTCCGTAATGGGCATAAGGTTCATGCAGGTGTAGCGGAACCGGATAGTAGATCGCGCTGTCGATCCCGTTTTCTTTCAAATGCGCCATCAGCCCTTCACGCTTGGGATGACGAATCGTGTACTGGTGCCATGTGCTTTCATTGCCCTTTCGGATCACCGGAATACCGAATTCTGCCTTGGCGAATCCCGCTTGGTAAATCTCCGCAATTTCTGCCCGGCGGGCATTCCACTGATTGAGGAATTGAAACTTAGCGTGCAAGAAGGCTGCCTGTAACTCCGCCATGCGTGAGGTGTAGCCCACTTCATCGTAGTAGTAGCGTTCGCGCCCCATTCCGTGGACTCTCAAACTTTTCGCTCGGCGCGCAACCTCATCGTCGTCGGTCAACAAGAGTCCGCCATCTCCTGCGGCACCAAGATTCTTGGTCACGTAGAAACTAATTCCGGCGCACTTTCCGAACTGACCGGCATACTTGCCATTCTGTTTTGTCACCACGGCCTGGGCCGCGTCCTCCAGAACAATCAATCCATGTCGATTTGCGATCTCCATGATTTGGTCCATCGCGGCTAATTGCCCAAAGAGGTGAATCGGCAGAATCGCTTTGGTGTTGGGAGTGATTGCCGCTTCAATCAACGACGGATCAATATCAAAGGTGTCCTCAAGAATGTCAACCATCACGGGAATTGCGCCCAATTGGACCACCGTTTCGATCGTCGCGACAAAGGAAAATGCGGTCGTGATGACCTCATCGCCGGGCCCGATATCGCAGGCCTGCATCCCGATCCGAAGGGCATCCGTCCCGCTGTTGAGGGCGATGGCGTGCTTTACGCCGTGGGCGGCCGCCATGTCGGTCTCCAGTTTTTGGTTCCATTGCCCCAGCACATAGGCGCCTTTTTCCAGGATTTCTTGGAACGCCGGATCAATCAAGTGACGAGCCTCGGCATACTGCGCGGGTAAGTCGAGGAATGGAACGCGCATGGCTAAGAGTGTAACCGACCGCATCCCCTATCCCGTGGTACTTGCGAGTGCTTCGCCCCGGCGACGTGATCTCCTGTCGCAGTTGTTTACCGAGTTCACGGTTGACGCCCCCGACATTGATGAGGACGCTTTGACCGTTCCCGACCCATTCGTCACCGCCCAAACCTTGGCACGTGAGAAGTGCTTGGCCGTTTTTGATAGACACCCAGATGCATTAGTGATTGCCGGGGATACGGTTGTGGCCCTGCCCAATGGCGAGGAGTTCCAACTACTTGGCAAACCCGTGAATCCTGCCGACGCAGTTCGAATCCTCGGGTTGATCCAAGGGCAGACCCATGTCGTGGTGACCGGGATGGCGCTTCGCTGGCCAAAAGGGTTTTCGGCTTTTACTGAAGCCTCGCGGGTGACTTTCCGAGCGATGATGCAGGAAGAAATCGAAGGCTACGTCGCGGGAGGTGAGCCGATGGATAAAGCGGGGGCGTACGGCTACCAGGGCGGCGCAAAGGAGTTCATCACTCGCCTTGAGGGTTCGGTAGAGAACGTGATCGGCCTGCCGGTAGACCGTCTCCGTGAAGCGTTGAAAGCGGTGGACTAAAGCCGTGACTCACGGCGAGATTCTCGCTGCCCCTGCCTGGCAGAAAAGTGAAAGAGTGAGAGGGGCCGACGCCGAAGCCGGCCCAAAGCGCTTCACTTTCCACTTACTTCACCGCTATGAACGCAGCTCAATTCAGTGTCGCACGAACCGCATCGGTCACCCGCTCAATGTCCGGCAGGGCCGCGTACTCATAGATTGGGTTGTAGCCAATATGGACATCCTCACGGGTCACCAACTGCGGAGCAGCCAGCAACGTGTTGAAGATCTCCGTACGGCTGGTGACTTCGGCGATGACCGATTGACCGAACCCACACGTTCTCACGTCCTCTTGGATCACAACGAGGCGGCCCGTCTTCTCCAATGACGTGGCGATGGTTTCGTAGTCACACGGGACGATCGAGCGAAGATCAATGATCTCAATGCTGGCTTCAGAAGCAAGGTTGCCCGCCACTTCATGCGCTAACTCCAGGGTATTGCCCCATGTCACGATCGTGACGTCGGAGCCTTCACGCACGACCTTGGCCTTGCCAAACGGCACGGCTTCAATGTTTTGGACGTCTGCTCGCTTCCGGAAGATGTGCTTTGGCACCAAGACGAAGCAAGGATCATCGCTGTGGACCGCCGACCAAAATAGGCCGGCCGCGTCTTCTGGTGTGCTGGGGATCGCAATCTTGATTCCTGGGATGTGCGCTATGCCGCCTTCGTTGCTCTGACTGTGCCACAAAGATCCACCCGGCAGGTATGCGCCGTAAGGGGCATAGAGCACCATATTGCACTTCTGCTTGCCGAACGTACGCCACCGCAGGGTGCTGACGTTGGTCATCAACTGGTTCCAAGCCGGAGTCACAAAGTCGACAAACTGAATCTCGAAGACGGGCTTCTTACCGTAGGTTGCGAGGCCAACCGCAACGCCGACAATTGTTGCTTCCGCTAAAGGCGAATTGAACACCTGTTTCGGGAACTTGTCGGTTAACCCTTTGGTAATGCCGAACACGCCGCCCTTCGGGTCTTCAATATCTTCGCCAAAGAAGATGACATCGGGGTCATCGGAAAGCGCTTGCTCGAACGTTCGCCCGATGGATTCAACCATTGTCTGCGGGCCGGATTCGATCGGAGGTCGTTGCGCCGGGCGATCTTCTCCCCACGCGTACTTCATATACTCTTCGGCGATCGGATCGGGCTGTTTCTCGGCCTTCAGATAGTCGGCATCTACCTGAGCGACGATCTCCTCTTGCATCTGATCAAACGCTTCCATAGTGAGCGCACCGGCGCTAATGAGTTCGTCACGCAATAAAACGATCGGATCGCGCTTCATCATCTCGTCAATGTCGGCCTGCTCGCGATAGACGCGATGATCGTCCGAAGACGTGTGACTGCTCAATCGGTCGAGGTCCGCCCAGATAAGGAATGGTCCCTCACCCCGCCGCGTCGCGGCAATGATTTCGCCGCCTTCGCGATAGACGTTTCCAAAGTGGCGAGCATCAATCTTTCGGACTCGGTCGCGGGCCACGATGCCATCCATGTTCAACGGCATGAATTTGTCGGTAGGGGTGCTGATTCCGTACTTATTGTCCTCCACGACAACGATCAGCGGAAGGTTTTCCTGAACCGCAAACGCCCATGCCTCAAAGAATTCACCCTGCCGCATCGCCGCATCGCCTACGGTGGCAACAACCACGTTATCTTTGCCATCAAGTTGAATGCCCCAAGCAGTACCGGCGGCCGGGATCAACCCGCCTCCGGTTGGAGTGCAGACGCTCACAACGTTGTGCTCGTGGCTACTGTAGTGGCCAGGCATTTGCCGACCGCCACTGCTACTCTCTCGCTTCGCAAAATAGGCCAGGGCCAGGTCGTAATTTGTGAGGCCGCGAGCGAGCATCAAACCGCGATCGCGATAGTAAGGATAAATCCAGTCGTCCTCGTTCATGTGGAGAGCGAAAGCACCGATGGTTTCATGCCCCATGCCACTGACCTGGAACCAGCCCTTGCTCTGACGCAAGAGAATGCCTTCGCGACGATCTCCCTCGCGGCTGGTCATCATCATCCGCAGGAAGTCAAGTTGGAGAGCAGTGTGTTCGTTAGGCGCGACCGACATGGAGTCCTCTGACCTCGCGCACCGTTGCGCTTAGTCCATCTTCAGATTCTATCCGACCCCGTCAAAATTCACTAGACGAACCATAGAGAAGGGCCCGAAGTCGGAACACTTCTCCCGACAATTGCCGGGATTTGGCTTACAGCGTGAAATTTGCGTCCATGACGTGAATTCATTGGACACGAAGAAACAAGGTCCGGATAATGGGTGTCATGAGAGGAATCACTCTTCTGGCTGGCCTCCTTGTCATGGGCGGTGCCATGGCGCAGGTCACGATTTACAATTCGCCAAATGTCGCGGGGAACGTAGCGATGCGCGACTCATGGTTGCTCGCGGCCGGGATCGCTTCCCCGATGTTCACGGAGAACTTTGAGTCTTACGCAATCGGGACGGATCTGAATGGTATGCCACTGATCGGTGGGGCAACATGGACGGACACAAACTCCGTACCCAGCGTGACGGTTCAGTCTTCTTCGGCCTTTTTTGGGGGATCAATTCCGACCGGTCAAGGTTTGGCACTCTTCGAAAACCGCACCTTCACGGTTGCCTTGTCTGCACCTACCTCTTATATCGCGTTCTACGATATCGATGATGGCGGCACGGACGTGCGAGTCCTTCTGCAAGACAACACATTCGTGGACTTCAACAATTTGGACTCGACCGCTGTCGGTGGCGACTCTGGTGAATTCCTTGGTTTCCATTCGGCAGGATCTCCGATTGTTGGCCTTTCGATCCTCGGCGATGGTGGCGACGGTGAGTGGGGCATTGACAATCTTCAGTACGGAGCGGTTCCAGAGCCCGCGACGGTCATCGCACTGGGGGTTGGGGCGCTCGCCCTCCTACGTCGGCGAAAACTGGAAGATGCCTGTTCCGATGGCCGTTCTGCAAATAAAGGAGTTTGATAGGTGAAGAGAAGCTTAGTCGCATTCGCGAGTCTTCTTGTCATGGGCGGTGCCATGGCGCAGGTAACAATTTACAATTCGCCGAATGTCGCAGGGAACGTAGCGATGCGCGACTCTTGGTTGCTCGCGGCCGGGATCGCTTCTCCGATGTTCACGGAGGACTTTGAGTCGTACGCAATCGGGACGGATCTGAATGGCATGCCACTAATCGGTGGGGCAACTTGGACGGACACGCATTCCGCTCCCAGTGTGACGGTCCAGTCGTCTTCGGCCTTTTTCGGTGGATCAGTTCCGACGGGGCAAGGATTAGCGCTGCGCGAACTCCGTCGGTTCACCGTTAATCTTGCCGCACCAACAACCTACATCGCCTTCTACGATATCGATGATGGGAATACGGACGTCCGTGTCCTTTTGCAGGACAACACTTTCGTTGACTTCAACAGTCTTGATGGGACGGCAACGAGTGGGGACTCTGGGGAGTTCCTTGGATTCCACTCGGCTGGTTCTCCTATCGTCGGACTATCCATTTGGGGCGACGGTGGCGACAGTGAGTGGGGCATTGACAATCTTCAGTACGGAGCGGTTCCAGAGCCCGCGACGGTCATCGCACTGGGGGCCGGGGCGCTCGCCCTCGCACGACGCCGACGCCGCAAATAGCTAAGCCAGAAGGATGCGCCGAGCCCAAAGCGACCATTTGGGCTCGGCAACTTTCCAATTAGAGAAAGGGAAAGAGGCCGAACCGTAGTCCGACCTCTCCGTCAACGCTTGAGGGATATGTTCTACATACCGCGCTGATACCGCCAGCAAAATCGCCTATCCCTTGGTCTCCCACGGACAATGCGCCTTGGTGCTAGCTCCGTTGTTCGGGCTCACGCCCTCAATACAGTTATACGCCCCGCATCTCGCAAAACTACGGGGAGCGCTCAATCTTTTTTCGAGTTTTCCACAACCTCGCCACTGACCGTGATTGCGTGACCAGAGGCAGGCGGCGATCCGTGCTGGTTCAAGTCCGCCTTTTCAGTCTCGTAGATCACGATCGTAAGTGGATCAAGGTCGTCAAAGTATTTCCCGGCAAGCGACTCGTTGTAACCATAGCCTCCCTTTCCGTCAGGCTGCATGAGTTTCTTTGCTGCCTCCTCTTCGGTAAGGTCGGCAGTCTTCAGGCGCAACCTCACCGCATCGCTCCAGGACTCCGCCGGAGGCAACGCTCCTTCGCTTTGCATATAAAGTTTCATGGCCGTGTGGAGCGCTTTGAGGTTCTCTTCTCGGTCGGCGGTCCATTCGGCTTTGACTTGTGGGTCAAAGAATCCCGCCCGCTTGGCACTGATGGCCACCGCCGCCACCTGCCAAAGCCAGAACCCGAGCATCAAGCCCAGGAGAACGAGCACCCACGTGACAATGCGGCGACGCGATCGGGAGGGGTTCGGAGTAGCCACTTCAAGTATCTTGGACGTGTCACATGACGAATGCGAACCAACCGTCCCGGTTTCCGCTGTGTATCTTGCCTACTCCGTGTCACCGGCTCCCGCGTGTTTCAGAAGATTGGGGAGTTGACGTTTGGATCAAGCGGGACGACCTTACGGGGTTCGCTGGGGGTGGAAACAAGGGCCGTAAACTTGAGGTTCTGCTGCCTCAAGTTCTTGCCCAAGACGCGAAGGTAGTCGTCACTTGCGGCTCATCATCCTCCAACTTCGTGCGACAACTCGGCGCGGCCTGCTCCCTTATCGGCGTTCGTTGCGAAGCCATCGTCATGGATCTACCTTTTGAACCGGGGTACCCGAAACCTCAGATACCACCGTTGGCTAGCGGCGGAAACGAAACATTGAACGAACTGTTTGGCACGGTCATCCATCGCATTCCGGACGGCCCATGGGAGACCCTGTTTGATGAAGCCACGAATCGAGCAGCCCTTCTGCGTGAACACGGTGAGCAGGTTGTTGAAGTCAAAATTGGCGGCAGTTCAGCGGAAGGTGTTTTCGCTTTCCGCCAGGCCGCCGAGGAGATCTCGCAGTCATTTGACCATTTGGTGGTCTCCAGCAGTAGTGGTTCCACGCTGTCCGGTCTGGCTAGCGGATTTCATGGTTCAACGACTCATGTGATCGGCATCAGCGCCGACCCAGAGGAGGAAAACTACGACGACGTATTGCGGCTGTCGCGGGAGTGCGCAGAGCGATTCGGGGGAACCAGACTTACCGAGGTTGACCTGCGTTACGAATACGTCGGTCCGGGCTACGGAGTGGCGAGTGAAGAGGGAGTCCTCGCCGCCGAGTATCTTGCTCGCCGTGAGGGAATCATCCTGGATCCGGTCTATTCCGCCAAAGCGTTCGCAGGAATGCAAGACTTGGTGACACGGAAGGAGATTAAAGGACGAATCTTGTTCTGGCACACGGGCGGCGTCCCATCAGTTTTTGGTCGCCCACGAACCTAACAAGTCCAATCCGCTAAGAAAACCGTGTAGTATGCGAATATGACTTCGAAAGGCATTGGTGCGCTTCGATCTATCCTTCCGGTTCTGGTCGGTTCACTCGCGGTTGTCGCAGCAGTTTTTGCCGGTGATCAGTTCTGGGAGCGTGGTTCGTTCGCCATATTGCCGCTGTCGTTTGCGTTCCAAAACACGGAGTTACTTGTGGCTGCGGTTGTCATGGCGACCTGCAACGGAGTTGCTTCGAAGCGTGGGTTCTCCGTGGCTCAGTTTGCAATTCTCGGAGCCCTAGTGCTTGGTCTTGGGATGATGGGGGCGCAAGCATCGTTCTCCGCATCCGGACTCACTGGGTTCGAAGAAGCGATCCGAGAAGTCGCTAATTTTGCGGTTGGCGGTTTACTTGGCGGCGCGATCGCGGGCTATACGCACGCTGCTGTTTGTCGTCTTGGACAACGCGAACCTGACCTGCACACCGCTTCCTCCCAGAACTGAGGGAGGGCTATTTGCGGTCGGGCTTCTGAATCAGCAACATCAAACCGACGTAGCCCATCACGGCCCAGCAAAGCCACACAAAGGCGAACTTGTAACCGAATCCATCGCTCCCCTTAGGCACGTTCGCCCGGAATCGCAAGGTGTCTTCGTTTCGGTTCTCCAACCAGTTCGTGATACGTCCCCGGGAATCCGTAGTAAAGGTGCGCCCGCGGCTACCTACCCTCCAAAGCGGCAATCCGCTCTCGATTGAGCGGAAGATTCCGGAGCCCCACAACTGATCCCAAGCCGGAGTACGGTCATACCAGTCGTCAATCGACATGATCGTGATCGCTTGCGCACCCATCACGCTTTGCCGTGCCGCCAAGTCCGGGAATAAGCCTTCAAAGCACAGCATCTGCCCGACTTTGCCCACGGGAGTGTCAAGCACCCTCAAAGTACTCCCGGGCGTCAAGTCGTATTCGGAAATCTTGAAATTCTTCAAGAGCGGAATCTTGTCCCTGCCGGGAACATATTCGCCGAAAACCACGAGCCGGGTCTTGTTTGCCCGATCCCATCGGGTGCCGTCCCAGAGGTATGCCGTTTGGTATCGTTTGCCGTCCGCGTCCAGCCAGTTACCTCCCAGCAACACCGGGGCCGGGGGCGATGTTCCAAGAGGTGTTGCGGCGTAATCCGTCTGCGAGGCCAAGGCGAATCCTTCAGGGAAAACCGTTAGTTCCGGAGGATTTGCGAGTATCATCTCACGAGCCCGAACCGCCACTTCTTGAAGCCGGACGACCTCTTCATCGGGCGGTGTGAAAGCCTGGTCTATCCCCGGCTGATACAACATGACTACATGATCTTCTCCCGGATTCGGACTCTGATACCGAACCAATGATCCAACGACGAGCAAGACTACGAAACCGGCAATCGCCAGTCGCGCCCGATGCGTGACAGCAAACTCTGTGGGATACAACGACTCGGCGATCAACAGATTTACGGCGGCAGCCATCGCGCTCACAAGGAAAACGGTTCCCCATGCCGCCCCTTGGATCACAGCGGGAAATGGCCACAAAGGAAAAGCCAGCATCGCCCACGGAAACGCGAGCCCGATCACATACGCCCGAAAGCCCTCAAAACCCGCCCACACCAGCGGCACTAACCATGGCCGTCGCAACGACCAGCATCCTCGCAGGAGTAGCGCCAGTCCCAGATGGAAGAGGCCAGCGATGGTTGCCGTAACTAACCACGGGGCAAGGGCGAGTGCGAAATTTGAAGTCCACCGATACACAAACGGGAACAGCCAGAACATTTGAAAAGCGAAGTAGACAAATCCGAAAGCAAAGCCACTTCTCGCGGCGTCCTTGCCCCGGGCGCGAGCCAAAACGGTAAACCATGGTACGAGGGCGACCAAGACGAGCCATCGCAGATTGAATGGCGGGAAGCAAAGAATCAAGAGGATGGCCGAGCCAATTGTGGGTAGTGAGCGATCCACCCACGGCTTCTCAATGAGACGGCGCAATCAACTCCTCCAAGTGCCGTGTGCAGTTGTGTCGCACCAGGATCCACCGCCCGTGCCAGTGTTCAAGGGTCGTGACCCCAGTGTTGTCAAATCGGAACCCGCGCCCGACGATTTCGTCCCCGCCAAGGAAGTGGGAAAGCAGTTGGCCGCAAGTCAGTCCGTGGGAGAAGTATGCCGTGGGAACCTCAGGGAAAAGTATGGTCTTGGCCCGGCGTACCACGTCCATGAGTGACTCACCATTCGGTGGACAATAGTTGAAAGGGCAGTTCTCCCGGATCACGCTATTGATTTCTTCAATCGGCCGCCCTTCCCAATCTCCGAGGCATCGTTCGCGTAGATTGGGCTCCAGTTCAACCGGCACACCGAAGCGGTCCGACAAGGGTTTCGCCGACCCCACGGTGCGCATCATATCAGAGCTAAGAATTCGGTGAGGTGCTTCATCCCTCCAGCCCTCGGCCAAGAGTTCCGCTTGCCGCTTTCCTTGCGCGGACAGATCAATATCTGCCTGGCCCTGACCACGCCCTTCCGTGTTCCAATCGGTCACTCCGTGCCGGATAATCCAAACCTTCATGCGCGCGTCTCCGGGAACACCTCAACTATACGGACCACGGCGCGATTGTCTCTAGTTCCTTTCCCGAGAGATCAAGGCGCAGACGACCCAAGGAAATGACAGTCACGGGCAGTGGTGGAGGCACTAGACTTCGTACTTCCAGCGAGAGGGGCTCCTCCTTGAATCCGATTGCGATTGCCCATCCAAAATCGGGGCCGGACTCCCGTCCCAACCCTACAAGTAAGCCCTTCACATCCGGCAACGAATCGCAGGACCCTTTATCCAGGTAGTTTTCGTGCCACTGCGTGAAGGGAGGCAGGCGCCGACCGCTTCCAAACCGCCCTCCTCGGAACCGCACTTCCCGCGTAAGTTCAATTCGATGGATGTGTCCCTCTTGCGCACATTGCAACCAATGGCCTCGCCTGGTGGCCTCAATGACGATATCGGGGGTTGTCGCCTCAATTTCGCAAGGCTCCGCGCCAATCGGCCACGGGTGATGGAGGTGTTCCTCAACAGTGAGCACCCGGTCGGGTTTTGCGAATCCGCAAACCGCAAGCATGAGCTGCCTTTCGAGCGGACGCCGCGGAGCCGGGGGGAAGAGAATTGTCGCGTCGTCGGGCATTGGCCCGAGCAAGGAAACTGCCGATTCCATAAAGCGGATCGGATCGTCAATCGGCCGAATCGATCCAAAGAACTCGGCCCCTTCTAATGCCCCCTGATGCCATCTTGTGAGATGCGTGGGAGCGTGGGTGTGCGAAAGTGCAGGATCGAAGATGAACGTGCGCTCCGCTGAGAAATGCGATAGCCAGTCATGCCCCATGGCGGTGGTGGCAGGAACAAGAACCGTTCGGGCCACTTTGACTTCTCGCTACCAACCCGTCCCGGCGGCACCTTCAAAGAATGGCACCGGCGGTGGACGATAACCGTTGGCGTACTGAATGCGACGGGTCTCCCGAAGACGGCGGACGTTCTCTTGATCTCGGTGGGGAGGGATGGTGGGGGTGCGAAAGGCACGTTCCAAGATCGGGGCGAACTTGTCGAAGTTATGTGAAAGATCAAAGACCATGATGCCTTGGGTGGTTGCCGCCGCGCCCTGCAATGCCAACTCCAACCTTTCGGGCTCTGCCTCGAAGGTCGCCAACATCAAACCGGCGTATGTCCACGTATGATCGTTGGCAAGGCGGTTACTCATAATGCCGCCCGCTTCTACCGTTACACCCGTTGACTCGCCGCGTCGCATTGCCTCCTCGATCGTTCCCATTCGGTAATAGCAACCGGTAATGAGCATATCAATCTGATTCGCAAAACCTTGGTCTCGATAGGCACGGGTCAAGAACGGATAGCCGGCAACCAGTTCTGGACTCGCATAGTTCACCCCGACGCGCGGGTAATCACCGAAGAAACTCCCGGCATACACCCCAAACTGCGTTGTCGGTCGATTTCGAGCGACAAGCCGTCGCACTTCGCCAACAAACTCAGCCATGACGCTGGCCCGCCAAGCCATCCATGTGTCATAGAACCGCCCCGGTCGTAAACCGCGCTTCAGGTCGTTGGTATAGGTGATGGAGTACACGTCTTCGGGCCACCTCAATTGGCGTCCGACATGCTTCTCAAACGCGGCGCGAGCCTCTGGGCTGAAGTCCGCTTCGATTCCTCCAAAACGAAGTCGGTCGTCGTAAAGAACGGCATCCACGGCGTAGTTCCGAGTGATTTCGTCGATGAATCCAAGTGCTCGATCTTTGACGGCCCGACTGTGGGGGTTCATCATCAAGGGAATCTGCGTCTGACCTTCACTACTCCGCCGAAACTCGTGTTCGGCGGTGACACTCATTCGAGTTCCGACGGGAAGCGAAAGTAGATATTCGGCCCCCGCCCCTTTTCCTACGATCATCCTGCCTGCGGGAGGGTTGTAGGTTGCGGCCACCGTCACCCGATTTTGAATGTCTACCATCACGGCCGGACCCGGCATCTCTCCGCTCGGCTTCTGCGTATAAAGGGCAAGGTCGGTATCGAACTCTGCCGGGTTTGCCGTCGGATTCATTGTCAGGAGTTGATCACCGTGGCGTACCACGGGCCGACCTGCAAGTTCTACCGACTGCAACTCGGGATGCTCATACCCCCACCCAGGTGCACCAAACGGTGGATTAGCTCCTTGCTGTTGTTTAGCGTACAGGTGCCCCTCGCTGAAAGCATTCAACGATACAAAGAGGTCCAGACCAGCACGATCTGTCTCCTTGACGAATACCGCGAGAGGATCAAAGTCTGCGGGCATTGTGTCAGTTCGCCAAGCTAACAACCGGTCGGCATATTGGCTGGGATACATCGTCCGACCCACGATCGGTTTGACATCAAAGACGATCGTGTTGAATCCAATGGCTTTGGCTCTGTCAACAAGTGCGGCGATCTTCTCCGCAGAATTCACGCGCCCCAGATTTGCTGTCGCATCCACCCATAGCAGTCGGGCCTGCCACTTGTGGCGAGCCGCCATCTCTTGAGCGATCCCTACTTTGGCAAGGCGAGCATCGATCCGTACCGGAGTGATGGGCAACGGGGCCGCGAACTGGAACCGGGGGGCGGTTTGCCCGATTGCGATCGTGGCGAGAATGGTGGCAATCATGGGGTGTCGTTTGCGTGGGCCGCGAGATACTTCGTCATCCGGACCATTCCCATCAACCCCATGTTCTTACCCATGGAAAGGGTTCGGCCAAAAACGTCGTAGACCAAATCTTCGGTGACAGTTCCGATCTCGGTCGGACTCAACCCATCAAGATTCTCCTTCAAAATCACCGCCATCGCCATCGCACTGATCCCTTGAGGGTTCAACACATCGAAGTGGAGCGACACTCCTCCACCTTCCGACGGGGTGACCCATACAAACGCTTCACTTTCGCAACCTGGAACTCGGTGGCTCTCCAAGTAAGGTTTGGTTGCGACTTCGGCCGAAACGGGCTGGAATTTCTCTGCGAAAGAAATCAGCACCTGTACCCTCTCCGCTTGATCGGCAAAGAGAGCCAAGTTATCAACGAACTCTTGGAGTCGAGCCGGGTAAGGCATGAACGGCTTTACGGACGCTCGATCGGAACGCCTACGCTGTTCCCCCACTCGGTCCACGATCCATCGTAGTTGCGGACTTGCGGGAACCCAAGGAGATGCTTCAGAACAAACCAGGTGTGACTGCTTCGCTCGCCAATTCGGCAATAGGCAATCACTTCTCGATCGGGGGAGAGTCCCTGCTCTTCTTGATAGATCGCTTTGAGTCGGTCCGCGGGTAAGAACTCGCCCGTCTCTGGGTCAATGGCGCGGGCCCAAGGAACACTCTTTGCTCCGGGAATGTGCCCGCCTCGCAGCGCTCCTTCGTTCGGGTAATCGGGCATGTGCATTCGCTCACCCGTGAATTCTTGCGGACTCCGGACGTCCACCAGTTGTCCGTTTGCCCGAACATGATTCAATACTTCGTCGCGCATCACACGCTCCGTTTGGTCGTCTCGTTCGACAACAGGATACGAACTCGGCGCAGAACTCGGTATCTCTTTGGTCATCGGGCGTCCTTCGTTCACCCATTTGATTCGCCCGCCATCCATGATCGCGGCATTGGTATGTCCGAAGAGTCGGAACACCCAAAGCGAGTATGTTGCCCACCAGTTATTCTTGTCACCGTAGAAGATGACCCGCGTGTTCGGCGTGATTCCAAGCCGTTCTACTAATGCCTGAAATGCGCTCCGGTCCAAGTAGTCGCGGCGGATAGGATCGTTGAGATCCCGCGTCCAGTCCACTTCAAATGCACCCGGAATGTGGCCACTGGGGTAGAGCAAAGGATCTTCATTCGATTCCAAGATGCGGACGTTGGCGTCGTCCTTGTGTTCGGCGACCCAATCCGTGGAAACGAGAAACTCGGGGTGCGCATAACCCCGCTCGGCGATTGCCGGATACGGCGAGGATGTCATCCCTTTATCTTGACTCAAATTTCCAGTTTCTGCTTGATTTGCTGTGGGCCCCGACGCCTAATCGTCCATTCGCCCCGCAATCAGGTGGGCATTTACGGCTCGCAGTCGTGCGGCGAGAATGCGGGCCAGGTTCTCCATTAACTGGCTCTTCAGTTTGTGGTCGCCCTCAAGCAAGGTTCGTAGTTCACGCTGGCCGACGATGCCAATCGTAGAATTGCCTTGACTCAAAATGCTCGCAGATGCCGGTTGAGCATCCACAATGCTCACCTCGCCAAACACCCCGCCTTCCGATATGGTTGCGATCGTGTCTCCGGTTGCTGTCTTTACTGCGACAACGCCCTGCAATACAAGGTAGAGGCTGTGGTTGTGCTCGTTGATCCGTAAGACCGTGTCGCGATCCTGATACGCTTTCTCGTTCGCAAGGGCTAACAAACTTGCGATCTGATCTTGGGTCAAACCCTTGAAAATCTCTTGTCGAAGAAAGGCCGGGCCGAGTCGCATGCCGCTAGTCTAGTCCGAATGCGACGGAGATGGCTACCG
>JAHBTC010000055.1 GCA_019638835.1 Fimbriimonadaceae bacterium | reverse complement strand
TCTTCAGACGATCGACATCAATTCGGATGAGTTTGCCAAGATTGCGAACTTTGCGACCTTGGATCCGTCGTCAATGACTTCTACTGAACCGGTCTTTAAGAGCCTGAAGGAAGTCTACGGCGGCAATGACCTGTTCTTCAAGAAAGTTGAGTCCACTCAAGTCGTAGAGGGTCAGGCAAGCCCGACACCCACAACAACAATCTACGGTCCGACAACGGAAGCACTATTCGCAAAGCGCGTTGAAGATCTCAAGGCTGCAGGGACTCAAGTGAAGGAAGTCGCCACGTATCCGGCGAAGATCCTCTCAAAGCCAGGTGAAGGAGAAGATGCAGAGCCAACCCTCTATCTTGGTGTTGATGCCTCCGCTATGGAAGCGTCACCTTTTGAGCTTGACCCCAGTTCACAATTCCTCTACTGGCCTAAGCCGGTTGAAGAAGTGAAAGCGGCGGGCAACGACGCCTTCACGCCGGGAGCGTACAAGACGGCATCGACTGTGAATCTCGAGCACACCGACGCCGAGTGGTGGCGCTTCTTTATCTGCATCTTCTTCGGAATCGTGATGGCCTTCGCCTTCGAAGCGATGACGGACTACTACGTTTCGTTCAAGAAAGCCCCCGTCAAGGAGATTGGTGGTGTTGCGACAACTGGTCCGGCTCCGATGATCATCCAAGGCTTCGCTTATGGCATGGAGTCTTCGGTCTTCAGCGTTTTCGCGATCGTCATTTGTCTGATTGTTCCGTTGCTCCTTTTCCCAGTTGCCGTATTTGGCGGCTATCTGCTGAGCTTCTACGGAATCGCTCTCGTTGGCCTCGGTCTGCTTACAACGACCGGATTCATCTTGGCCATGGATACGTTTGGCCCCATCTCCGACAACTCACAAGGAGTCTTTGAGATGTCGGGGGCAGGACACACCAACGCCGAGGGTGCACGACGGGTTCAGTTGCTTGATGCCGCCGGTAACACGACCAAGGCCCTCACAAAGGGATTTGCGATCGCAACTGCCGTAGTCGCCGCAGTTGCCCTGTTCCACGCTTACGTGGACGAAGCGAAACTTGCCGAGATTGGCATGCGCCTAGAGATTCCGCAGATCTTCCTCGGAATGCTCGTTGGTGGTGCTACCCCGTTCTTGTTCGCCGCGTTCTCTATCAATGCGGTTGGCCGCGCGGCCTTCCAACTCATCTATGAAGTGCGTCGTCAGTTCCGCGCTGATGCGGGCATCATGGCGGGTACGAGCAAGCCGGATTACGGTCGCTGCGTTGCGATCGTTACGGCTGCGGCTCAGAAGGAACTTCTTGGCCCTGGCATCATCGCGATCGCCATGCCAGTGCTGGTCGCCTTCGGCTTTAGCATTGGGCAGCCGACGACGATGGTAAATGGACTTCCATTCAACCTCGTGGGCGCGCAGGCTCTCGGCGGCTTCCTCGCCGGCACGATTCTCTCCGGTCAGTTGCTCGCGGTAACGCTGGCAAACTCCGGCGGAATGTGGGACAACGCTAAGAAGTTGGTTGAAGATGGACTTCACGGCGGAAAAGGCACGGAAGAGCACAAGGCGGCTGTCGTCTGCGACACCGTTGGTGACCCTTTCAAGGATACGGCTGGTCCGGCCCTAAACCCGTTGATCAAGGTCATGAACCTGATCGCTCTCCTCTTGGCTCCGGTTGTCATTCAACCAAGGTCCGAGAACCAGATGGCGATGATCACAGTTGCGGCCGCCGCCGCTCTGGGCGTCGCCATTTACATGAGCAAGAAGGGTTCGCTCGGTAGCCAACTGAGCGCTCTGACGGCGGGTGAAGGTGGCGTAGATCCGGCGGTGCAGGCGATGGCGGACACCACCGAAAAGATCGAGCACATGGCTGAAGAAGTCGTTGAAAAGGTTGAGGATGTGGTTCATCCTGACCACGACGAGGACAACAAGCCGCAAGTCTAACGGCCGATTAGCGAAAGCGACCCTCACTCGAAGGAGTGGGGGTCGTTTTTTTGTTAGTCAAGACTAAGGTCTAGGGACTAGCGGCTCAAGGCGACCATTGGGTTTGGTACCTGTTGTTGCGCTTCCATGATGTACTTCGACTTCATTGACAGTGGATTTGAGATTCGCTCGGTACTCAGTTAATGGCTGGATCATTGGCGAGTTTCGCTGCCCTTGATACCTCGTCCTGATCGAGTCCACGTAACCAATTGACAAGAAGCGCGAGTACGGACGAGGTAGATCGTAGTTCCATACGAATGGCTCTTGAATCATATATGTTTGATTCATGTTTCGTTCAAGCCAAAACAAGGCATTCTTAAGCGTGGCATCAATTTGGGCATCGCTATTTGTTAGCGTTTTATCCTTAAGAACACGGAAGCGCGTCGCGATCAGTTCGTACTGAAGCTTGTTTCGCATATTTAACGAAAGCCGCGAAAATGCGGTGGGCTCCGGTGACATATTGTCGGCAGCTGCCGCCAATGCAAGCCATGTGCCCACTTCAAATGGGGCAATCGGAACATCGCCGAGCATTCCAAGAATTGCCTCGGCAGGATGTGCAAATCCAATTTTTTCATTCTCGAGCGCAATCCGTCCCAGTTCGGATGGAAGAATCGTGCCCTTGTCAGTCAGACTAGCCTCTGTCCGTCGCCAAGTCTCGTCGCTCAGCATCATCTCCTCTTCCCAACGAATCCAGCGGGGACGGATGAGAATCCGGTCGCCCAGGTCAACAATGGAACACCAACGATTGACAAGATCCAAGGCATCGTTGAGTTTGATTTCCTTCGCTTGCGAAAACCGACCAGCGGTGATCACCAATTCAGAGGCAATTCGGTCTGGATACCAAGCGATCACAGACTTTCCTGTCTCCGACTCAATCAATTCAGAAAGCCAAAGTGGCCAGTTCAATACCTGTCGGGCCAACGACTTGTCACGTCGGTCAAAAGGTTCGCTTAGGTATTGACCGAGGGGCCAACGCACGTTAACGGTTCCAGATCGAGAGTTGAAATGGAAGGTTGCCCCCGCTGGTGGCGCCTCAAACTTAATCAAAGCAATTTCGGAACTCACAGATCTACTTGAATCTTGAAACTCAATGAGAACTTGCTGCCCCTGCGGAGTGTTGGCAAGCAAAATGACGCTTGAATCTCCTCGAACTGACTTGTAGAAACTTTGAAGGTGCAGCGCTTGGCTCTCGGTTAGTCCCGCGTTGCGTCCATGAACAACCCAGTCCTCCTCTGCCGCGCCAACATCACGAATGAATCTCAGAGTCTCTTGGGAAGGCTGGACTCGCAGAATCCGATACGTCCCTGCACTCGTATGGTCGTGAGCAGGAAATTGACTTACCATCGAGGATGCAAGAAGCCTTCGAAAGCGAGTGATCGCACCGTCAAAGAGGTCTGTCTTTCGTGCTTCCAATTCACATTCAATCTGAATATAGGAAGAAACGGATGGAAAAAATCGAAGCGGTTTGAACCTATCTCTCCACTGCTCCAACAAGATGCTTCCTCTATCCCGTTCAGTTACGTCGAGCGCTTGACGCTGAAGCTCACCTCGTTCGAGAACAACCTTGGCGTCGCGATTGATCAGTTCACATGACAGAATCCACTCCAAGTCAGTAATAGAGATTTGACCTTCCGTTTTCGCCAAACGAACATCTGGTAATGCTCCTCTTTCGATAGAGAGAATGTTGCAAACCTCTTCCACTGATGCCATGGAGCCTCTACCTTGATCAGCAAGGAGGAAAAGTAGCGAAGGAAACATGGTTCACTGAATTGTAACCTTCAATTTAGCGCCAGTTCGATCGAACCGGGAGTAGAATTGAAGCATGGCTGATCCCAAAGACGTCGAAGGAACGAAGATGCTCCGGCGCGAATTCAATCGCCGCAACCTCGATATCACGCAGGCAGACCTTCGCGTGACGCACGGCGTCGCCTATATTCGGGGCGCAGTGAAGAGCGTCAAGGGCGGCCCGACCGACATCCGGAAAGAACTTGAAATCATTGCAAAAGCGGTGCGATCCGGGGGCGTCATCAAGGACGTGGTCATTGACTGCGCGATTCGTTCGTAATCGCGGAATCCACTTCTGAAAGAAGATAGAAACTGCCGGTCACCAAAACGTCGCCGGCAGATTCGTTGCAAGCCGCGAGCACTGCATCTGCGACCGAATCAAACTCTTGCACCGGTTTCCCGAGGGCTCGCCACGCCAAAGCGACCTCGCTTGACGTTTGCGACCGGTGGAACTTGATCGGCGCGACCAACACCCGGCGTATCATGGGTGCCAATACATCGGCGAACACTGCCGGGTTGTGGCCTTGGAGCATTCCCGTGATCAGTGTGAGGCCGGATTCGTAGCCATTCTGTCGGAGGCTCGCCCCGAGAGTAGCAGCCGCCGCCGCATTGTGCGCTCCATCCAAAACCCATCGCTGCCCGCTGACGCTACGCTCTTCGAAACGCCCCGGTAGTTTGGTCATTCGAATCCCATCCGGTATTGCGGCCGAGTTACGCAAGAGACCGGATACAGCCAGCGAACCGATCGCTAATGCCGCGTTCGCGGGTTGCATCACGCCTTTCAAAGGAGGATTGAACGGGCCAAAACCTCCCGCCGGCGTCGTAACTGACCACCCTTCGGCGCCCGGCTCCAACGCGATCTCCTTCCCAAACCGCCACATCTCCGAGCCAGTCTCTGCCGCGACCTCTTCAATTTCCATCAAAGCTTCTTCAGCCATCGCACCGACGATGACGGGGCGGCCCGGCTTGATGATCCCGGCCTTCTCCCTGGCAATCTCAGCGAGCGTGCTTCCCAGATACTCCATATGGTCGTAGCCGATGCTCACGATCACGCTCGCTCTTGGGTTCACCACGTTCGTCGCATCTAACCGACCGCCAAGTCCGACTTCTAATGCCACGGCGTCGCACCGCTTCTCAGCCCAATAGAGAAATCCGAGAGCCGTCTTCATCTCGAATTCGGTCGGACCGCCAAAGTCCGTGTCTTCCATCATTGCGCCGACCTCAATGAGGCGAGGCACAAGGCGCGCAAAATCATCCTTAGGTATCAGGTCGCGATTGATCATCACCCGTTCTCGTACATCGTAGACGAACGGACTAAACGTGGCTCCGGTTCGATATCCTTGCGCGACGAGCAGGCTCTGGACGAATGCGGTAACGCTTCCCTTGCCGTTCGTGCCTGCAACATGAATGAATTGCGGGCCACCCTCCTTGCCCAGCGAGTCCGCGAGTCCAAGACGACGCAGGAACTCGTCCATCCGGTCAAGTCCGAGCCGCCAACCTCGATGCTCGAACGAACCGAGCGCTGCTACCGCCTCATCAAATGTCATCCGCCGAGAATGCCGCTTTCACCGATACGCCGCACGACTTCGTGGAACCTCTCGCCGTCTTTGTCTCCGGCCAGTGTCAACGACATTCGGACGTAGCCTTCGCCTTCGCTTCCGTAACCTGTTCCGGGGATGGCAACAATGTGAGCCTCTTTGAGCATGGCCCCCGCGAACTCCGCACTCGTTAAGTCCGGTCGAGGAACAGGCGCCCAGACATAGAGCGCACCCGAAGGGGATGGCACATTCCAACCCAATTCGCGTAGCCCGCTCACAAGAATATCGCGGCGCTTTTGGTAAAGGTCGATTGTCGCCTGATTGTTTACATGGCGAAGCGCATAAGCACCGGCTTCGGCGATCGCTGGGAATTGCTTGCTGTCGATGTTGCTTTTCAGCTTCTGGAGGGTTGCGACGGCGTCGGGATTGCCGGCCACGAACCCAAGACGCCACCCCGTCATATTGAAGATCTTGCTAAGTGAGTGGAACTCGATTGCGACTTCCTTAGCGCCTGGCTGTTGCAAAAGAGTCACATGCTTTCCGCCGTCATACGCGACGTTGGCGTACGCCATATCCCCAACGGCGAGGATGTCGTGATCACGGCAAAACGCTACGAGATCTCGATAAAACTCGGCGGTCGCGGGTTTGCTCGTCGGGTTGCCGGGGTAGCAAACATAGAAAAGTTTCGCTTTCTTCGCGACTTCGGTGGGGATGGCGGAAAGATCGGGGAGGTAGTTGTTTCCTTCATTGAGCGGAGTATCGAACACTTCCCCTCCGGCCATCTGTGCATTGATCCGGTAGACCGGATATCCAGGATTCGGGACGATAGCATAGTCTCCCTCGTCGAGATATGCCCAGGCCAGGTGCGCGAGCCCTTCCTTGCTTCCGATGACCTGCGCCATCTCCTTCTCCGGATCAACCAAGACACCGAACTCTCGACTAAGAAACTCGGCACCGGCTTTCAGAAAGTCGGGCCATCCGTTCGCGCTTTCGTCGTACCGATGCGTTGCGGGATCCTTTGCCGATTGACAGAGCGCTTCGATTACAGCATCCGGGGTCGGTACGTCTGGGTCTCCGATTCCGAGGTCAATGATGTCGGCACCAGAGGCGATCGCTTCTCGCTTGATACGAGCGATCTCGGCGAAAAGGTAAGGCGGGATCTTGTTGAGACGTGCGGACGGTGCGGGCATTGAATAGATTTTGACGGGCTGGAACTTAGGCTCTGCTACCTTTGCCACTTTGCGGGGACACAGTGAATTGCACTTCGATTGGACCGCTGTTCTTTGGGGTGTTGGTTTGACGAAACATTTGTTACAATATGTTGAGGGTAGGCAATGAAGACTTGGCTTTGGATTGCCACTGGGCTCACGGTGACGGCAGGCGTGGCAATGACGCGAGCACCTGAGTCGCAACAAACAGATCCTACGCCCCCTCGCGAACGCACACTCGCATTCCCCGCACCACTGGAGAGGTCGATCAACTACATGCTTGACAACTCCGTGAAGGCACTTGAGGATCCGGCAAGTTTAGATGAAGACCGTTTCGGCTTTTCGCGGATTCCAGTGTTCCGAGTGGGCGATCATCATGTGCCTCTGTCCGGCAAGGTGTTGTGGCTGTACGGAAACAACACGGCAAAGTTTGATCCTGCCACCTGGGAGAGTCAGACAATCGGCTATTCCAGCCAGGAAGTCCCGAGCGAAGCCGAGACGCGAGCCTTTGATCGCAAGGCGAAGGAAGCGATTGGCTACTTCAAGGATGGCTGGCGACAACCCATCCGGTGGACGGCCGCCGATGGATACTTTGAAGCGAGGCAGGTACGGCTCTCGGATGTGAAGTGCGTCGAGTGTCACCAAGGCAACAAGCAAGGCGACATCGTTGGCGTGGTGATGTTGGGTCTGTCCCGCGAGGCCGGACAACGGATCATCAATGCCGCTGCCACTGGCCCGTGAACTTGATTTGCGGAATTCGAGATCTACGGTTACAATTCAATGAAGAGCGAGATGAAACACTTCCTTTGGGTCATGGCTGGGTTGGCAGTGTTCGCAGGTATCGCCGCAAACCGCGGAGGCTCGACTCGCGCAGAATCACTCTCGGTTCAACAAACGAATCACACTCCTGCCCCATCAACCGAAGTCAGGTTGGAACCAGAGATGGGCGAAGTGCTTCCCTTTTTCGTTGGGATTGCCATGGACGTGTATCTCCGGTCGGCAGCTGCGGATATTCAGACCCCAGTTGGCGAACGTGACACAGAGTTCGGATTGGAACGCGTGGAGTGGGAGAACATCGGACCTCACCCCCTGTACTACAGTCTGGTGAGTTTCGGGAATGCCACGGAACGATTTGATCCAAACACTTGGCGATCGGTCATGATTAACGACGAAGGGGATGTCGAGAGTGCCGACCTCGATAAGAAAGAGTGGGATGAGCCGGTAGCCAAGGCTTCAAAGCACTTTTTGCAAGGCCGCGACTTGCCAGTTCGATGGGAATCGTCGCAAGGCTACTTTGAGGCTCGCCCTGTTCGACTCAACCTTCCCAGTTGCCTCAACTGCCATACAGAGAGCAAAGTCGGCGATATCGCCGCTATTCTCGTCTATAACATGACGATTGAAGATACACAAGATGAGTGGTTCCACGGCGAGTCCGAGACTCCAACGGAGTATCTGCAACGCTTGGCTGAGTTCGAGTCATACCGAGACTCAACCCAGGTAGTAATCGCTAGGCGTCTCGGTATATTGGAGCGGATGGAGCCACGCTTCACACTCAACGAGCTCGCGCACTTCTAATGCAAAAAACAGCCCCCGAGATCATTGATCTCGAGGGCCGTAAGCTTACCAATCCTGCGATTACTTCTCGCGGATCGGCATTCCCATGAGTCGTAGGAATTCGCGGGCTTCTTCGTCGTTCTGCGCTGTCGTGACGATGGTAATGTCCATGCCCCGAATCTTGTCGAACGAATCATAGTCAATCTCGGGGAACACCAACTGTTCCTTCAGACCAAGACTATAGTTTCCACGCCCGTCGAACGACTTGGGCGAGAGACCTTGGAAGTCACGGATGCGAGGCAACGCCACCGAACACAGCTTGTCAAAGAAGTGCATCATGCGGTCGCCACGAAGCGTGACTCGGCAGCCAATCGGCATCCCTTCACGCAGTTTGAAGTTGGAAATGGATTTGCGGGAGTTCGTAATGACGGGTTGCTGTCCGGTCACGGTGCGCAAATCGCGCATCGCACCCTCCAGGTTCTTTTCGTCAATTCCGGTACCCATATTGACCACAATCTTCTCCAACCGGGGAATTTGCATCGTGGACTTGTACTTAAACTTCTCGTTCAGCGCCGGGGCTACCTTCTCCGAGTAGATGCCTCGGAGTCGAGACTTCGGCATCGGACCGGACGTGCCGGTTGCTCCCTTTTCTGCTGTCTTACGAGCCATGGTTTACTTCTCCTCCTTCGCAGGTTTGGTCTCTACGATCGTCTTGCCGCTTTTCTTGGCATAGCGAACGACTTTCCCGTCTTCCTTGCGTCGGCCGACACGCGATGGCGTGTTCTTGTCGCCTTCCACGAGCATCAAGTTACTGATGTGGATGGGGGACGGCATCTTGAATCGCGCACTTCGTTCGCCCTGGAACTTCGCCTTGCGATGCTTGACGACTGCATTGAGCGGATTCGGCATTTCCGGGTTTTCCGGGTTGTCCTGCAAGACAAGCGCCTTCTGCTTCTCTGGTTCTACGGCGGCAATGAAGCCGACCTGACCCTTGTCCTTGCCGGCGATGATCATGACCTTGTCACCGCTGCGCAGTTTCAGTTTGATCTTCTTTTTCTTGGCTTTGATTTCAGCGATGGTAGGCATGGTTTAGAGCACCTCCGGAGCGAGCGAAACGATCTTCATGAAGTTGCCATCACGAAGTTCGCGGGCCACGGGGCCAAAAATGCGGGTGCCGCGAGGTTCAAGATTGGCGGGGTTGATCACGACGCAGGCGTTGTCATCGAACCGCAAGGTGCTACCATCTGCGCGGCGGACAGCCTTCTTGGTTCGGACGACGACGCACTTGACGACGTCTCCCTTCTTGATGGGCATATTCGGTACGGCTGACTTGACCGAGGCGACAAAGATGTCTCCCACGGTTCCGTATCGCGGCTGCGAACCCTTAAGAACGCGAATGCACATCACTTCGCGCGCTCCTGAGTTGTCGGCCACTCTCAGCCTTGTGAACTGTTGAATCACGGCTACTTACTCCTTTTGTTCTTGTCTTTTTTCGTGCAGAGGGCGTGCTGTCGATTTCTCGATCAGTCACGCCATGCCACTCTTTGTTTTGGGTGCGGGCTCCTGCCTAATGCAGACCGTCCGCGCCCGATTACTTCACCTTCTCGATGATCCGCGTAACGCGCCAGTGCTTCGTCTTGCTCAGCGGGCGCGTCTCCATGATTTCCACGGTGTCGCCGATATCGCAGTTCAGTTCGTCGTGTGCCTTCACGTGCTTGGTCCGTCGCACGGTCT
The DNA here is from genome assembly GCA_019638835.1 of Fimbriimonadaceae bacterium. Taxonomy (GTDB): domain Bacteria; phylum Armatimonadota; class Fimbriimonadia; order Fimbriimonadales; family Fimbriimonadaceae; genus JAHBTC01. The sequence continues at coordinate 7,890 of JAHBTC010000055.1, read as the reverse complement.
TGCCGTACAGCGGGTGCTGGAACGCACGGTCAATCGTAACCACCACGGTCTTGTCCATCTTGTTGGAGTAGACGACGCCGCGGCGCAACTTCCGACTATTTCGGGCTTCGGTATCGTTCACGACTTCACTCATGACTCACCTCCGCGCTTCTTCTCGGTGATCAGCGTAAGCAACCGAGCGATGTTGTGGCGTCGCGTTTTGAGGCTGGCGATGTCCGTTGTTTGACGGAACACGAGGTCGCGGCGCGCTCGATACAACGAGGCTCGCTCTGCTTTCACCAGTTCTTCAAGTTCGGGCACGCTCTTGTCGCGCAGTTCGTTGGCCTTCAGGGCTTTCATCTTGCTTACTTTGTCTCCGGTTCTACGGTCGCTAGAACTTCTTCTTCCGAGAACAACATCTGATCCTGCGTCACCGATCGCTCGACGAACCGACAGGGAATCGGCATCTTATGGGCGGCGAGTCGCATCGCTTCCTTCGCCACGTCCGGGGCTACACCGTTCATTTCGAACAGCACCTTGCCCGGCTTGACGACGGCAACCCAACCTTCAACGCCAGCCTTACCCTTACCCATTCGTTGCTCCAATGGCTTCTTGGTATAAGGCTTGTCGGGGAAGACTCGAATCCAGACTTTTCCACCACGCTTGATGTGACGCGTCATGGCGATACGAGCGGCCTCGATCTGGCGGGCGGTGATCCAACTGGCTTCTTCCGCTACGAGAGCGTAATCACCAAAACTAATCGTGTTACCACGAGTTGCTTGACCGCGCATGCGGCCTCGAAACTGCTTTCGATACTTCGTTCGCTTGGGTAACAGCATTACTCTTCTCCACCTTCACCGGAGTCGTTGCTCTGGCCGGCACTTTCGTTGCCTGCAATCGCTTGGTTATCCTTTTGGCTACCGCCCGTTCCCAAACCTCGATTCTCGCGAATCGGGGGAGCCAACGGGTTGGGTTGATTTTGATATCCACCGCGTCCGCCGCCACCTCGGTTTTGGTAGCCACCGCCACCTCCGCCTTGGTAACCGCCTCCGCCTCCGCCTTGGTATCCGCCTTCACGCCGGGGACCACGGTCGCCGCCTTCGCGTCGCGGACCTCGGTCTCCATCACGTCGGGGGCCACGATCATCCCCATCTCGGCGAGGCCGATCGGAGCGTCGTCGCGGTCGGTCGTCCACTTCTTGAATCTGGAGCGCTTGCATCGCCTTCTCAGGCAACACTTCCCCTCGATACACCCAGCACTTGACGCCCACCGTTCCGTAGATGGTGTAAGCCACGGCAATGCCGTAGTCAATGTCTGCGCGGAGTGTGTGAAGCGGAATCTTGCCGAACATGTCGGCTTCCGTTCGAGCGATTTCTGAACCGTTGAGTCGTCCGCTCACCATGATCTTGACGCCACGCGCATTCATTCGCTTGGCCCGCGTCATGGATTGGCGCATTGCTCGTCGGTGGCTGACACGACGCTCAAGTTGCATCGCTACGTTCTCGGCGATAATCTTGGCATCGAGTTCCGGTTGTCGGACTTCCGCAACATTGACCTGCACCATCGCGGTCGGATCGTCTTTACGGACCATCTTATTCAGATCGGTGCTAAGTTGGTCAATTCCCTTTCCGCCGCGACCGATGACCGCACCGGGACGAGCGGTGAAGATGGTGACCTTCACTCGGTTGGCCGCACGCTCAATCTCGATACGCGAGACAAGGCCCTTACCGATCTTATCGGCGAGGAACTTACGAATCTGAGCGTCGCCCACGAGTGCCTCACGGTACTGCTTCTTGCCAAAGTACCAGTGGCTATCGTGACCCCGGATGATGCCAAGGCGGAAGCCGTTCGGATGAATTTTCTGACCCATCTTAGTTCTTCTCCTCCTCAGCCTCGGCCGGAGCGTCTTCCGTTGTTGCTTCTTCCGTCACTTCTTCTGTCGTTTCCGCTGCTTCCGTTGCTTCGGGAGTCGCTTCAACTTCCGCCGCAGCTTCGACCGGCGTCTCTTCCACGGTGGTTTCCGTCACTACTTCTTCGGCCACGGCTTCCTTCACTGGCTCAGCCTTCTTGCGCTTTCCACCCACTTCCATGAGCTTCGGTCGCGGCTTGGCCTTCGTGCCGTGCGGTTTGACGGCCGTCTTCTCGTACGAATCTTCGACGACAACCGTAATGTGGGCTGTGCGCTTCTCGATGCGATTGGCGCGACCCATGGCTCGAGCACTGATGCGCTTGTAGCGCGGGCCCGCATTGATTTGGACTTCGGCAATCCGCAACGAACTCGGATCGGCTCCGTTGTTCTCCTGGGCGTTTGCCATTGCGCTTGCGATCACCTTTCGGAGAACGAAAGCACCCTTGCCAGGCTTAAATCGCAAAGCATCCACCATGGCCTGCGCTTGCTGACCACGGACTTCCCGAGCAACCTGCCGCACCATAAGCGGCTTGCAACGGACGAACTTTGCTACGGCTCTGACTCGCATAAAATTTGTTTCCCTTCGCCTCAAAGGCCATTCCGGCCAGGGGTTAGGGCGCAACCGTTGATGATACCGTTGCGCCCCTCCTGAACCGGGACAAACTTAGCGGAGTCGGGTCCCCCGGTCCGGTATGGACCCATCGTGGCCTTTGTAGGTTCGCGTCGGTGCGAATTCACCGAGTTTGTGCCCTACCATGTTCTCGGTAATCAACACCGGAACATGCTTCCTTCCATCGTGGACTGCGAACGTGAGCCCAATCATGTCGGGAATGATTGTGCTTCGGCGCGACCACGTCTTGATCATTTTCTTTTGGCCTGATGCGTTGATCGCGTCCACCTTCTTCAGCAGGTGGTCGTCCACGAAAAAGCCCTTCTTGAGACTGCGTGCCATTTCTGTTTCCTATCCTGCCTTACTTAGAGGCCCTCCGTCGAACGATGAACGGATCCGTACGCTTGTTCTTTCGCGTCTTGGTACCGATCGCCTTGTTGCCCCATCGGTCGACCGGACCCTTCTTGCGTCCGACCGGCGACTTGGCTTCACCACCACCATGAGGGTGATCTCGCGGGCTCATGACGACACCGCGAACGTGCGGTTTTCGGCCAAGGCCACGGTTCTTACCAGCCTTACCGAGTCGCTCGTTCTCGTGTTCGGCATTGCCAACCTCGCCAACCGTAGCCCGGCAGTCGAGGTGAACCATGCGCATTTCGCCGCTTGGAAGTCGAAGAGTGCAATAGCTGCCTTCCTTCGCCATCACCTGGGCGCTCGTACCGGCACTGCGGACCATCTGGCCACCGCGACCGGGCTGGAGTTCAATGTTGTGAACCAGAGTTCCAAGCGGGATGTTCCGCATCGTCAAGCAGTGACCAGGGAGGATGTCCGCCCCTTCGCCACTCTGGATCACGGTGCCCACCGCCAACTTGTTCGGTGCGAGGATGTATCTTCGCTCCCCGTCCGCATATTCAAGCAAAGCGATGCGGCAGGTGCGGTTCGGATCATATTCGATCGCAATGACCGTTGCCGACACCTCGTCCTTCAGTCGCTTGAAATCGATGATTCGGTAGCGCCGCTTGTTTCCGCCGCCCCGATTCTTCATCGTGATGCGACCGGTTGCGTTGCGACCACCGGACTTCGTGAGTGGAGCAAGAAGGCTCTTCTCTGGTTTCTTCTTCGTGATCTCTTCGTAGGTCGAGCCAATCATGTGGCGTCGGCCCGGAGAGGTCGGTTTATATCTTCGGGTAGGCATGATTAGACTCCGTAGTCCTCGAGCATCTGGCCCTTGGCCAGGGTCACCACGGCTTTCTTCCAGTCCGGCCGGTAACCAGGCTTTCGTTGCCCGACGCGGCGGCTCTTACCGTGCATCTTGATCGTGCGAACCTTCTCAACCGTAATCCCATCGCCTGGCTTTTTGCCCGCGTTATAAATGGATTCGATCGCCTTCGCGATTTCCAACTTATTGCTGTCCATGCTTACAACGAAGGTGTAGCTTCGAGCCGCTTCTTCGAGATCCAACCGCGGGTCGCCACTGGCGAGTCCCATGGTCTTTTCTGTGATATGCGGGCGGACGATGATTGAATGTGGATCCTTAATCACTTGGACCAAACCTCCTCGATCTTGTCAACAGCTCCCTTCGCCAGGACGATCTTGTGGGCGACCAGAAGGTCTCGAGTGCTGAACGCACTTCCCTGCCCGTCCTTGTTTGGAGCAACCCGGACTTCGACACCGGGGATGTTTCGGAAACTCTTATAAGCAACCGGATCCATCTCGGCAAGCACGACGAGGACTCGCCGAGCGTCACCTACGCCTGCTTTCTGGAGCAGCGCGATGGCATCCTTAGTCTTCGGAGCTTTGAACTGGATCTTGTCCACCGTCACCACGTCGCCCTCGTTCAACCGAGCGGAGAGCGCGCCGGCGAGCGCAAGGCGTCGCTCCTTGCGGTTAACCTTCTTGGTATAGTCGCGCGGCTTGATGGCGAGTGCCATGCCACCGTGGGCATAGTGCGGAGCGCGGATTGTTCCCTGGCGGGCATTTCCGGTCTTCTTTTGCTTGTACGGCTTTCGTCCACCACCCCGGGTTTCGCTTCGCGTCTTGGCGCTCTGCGTTCCTTGGCGCGCATTGGCTTCTTCAGCCGTAACCACACGTCGCAGGAGCGCGTTGGTGACCTTGAGTTCCTTCAGTTTGTCGAGATACGCCATGGTTACTTAGCCTCCTTCTTGACGGTCTTATTGATCGTGACCAAAGCGCCGTTCGGTCCGGGAACGCTTCCGCTTACCAAAATGATGTTGCGCTCGGCATCCACGCTTACGACCTTGAGGCCCTTCTGGGATACAGTGTCCGTGCCCATGTGACCGGGCTTGCGGGTGCCTTTGAAGACTCTTTGCGGCCCCGTCGCACCACTCGAGAGCGGTCGGCGGTGCGTCATGTAGCCGTGGGTCATGTGCTGACCTTTGAAGCCATAGCGCTTGACACCACCGGCGAAGCCGCGTCCCTTGCTGGTCGCGGTCACGGTTACGTCGTCGCCATCGGCAAAGATGTCGGCTTTGATCTCTTGCCCGAGTTCGAAAGGGCTCGTGTCATCAACACGGAATTCTCGAATGAAGCGCAGGTTGGATTTGACTCCCGCTTTCTTCAGGTGTCCGTACTTCGGGAAGGTCAGATGCTTGTCGCTCTGCTCCTTGAAGCCGACCTGAACGGCGGTGTAGCCATCAGTTTCCTGCGTCTTAATCTGTGTGACGTAGACGGGGCCCGCTGCCACCACCGTGACGGGCACCATTCGCCCCTCTTCGGTGAAGACATGGGTCATCCCTATCTTCGTTCCCAGTATGCCTTTGATCATGGATTGGGTCACTCCGGATTCGCTTCGCGCCGCGACCCCCTCTCTCTTGATTTGGCCTTGCCCAGCGGTGATTTCTCGCCGGAGGGTTGCCGAGAGGAGAGCGTTTGAAGCAGTCCCTTGACTCGTTCGCCTTGGTTTGTGGCCGAGGCGGATGGGAAAGATACCACTTCGGATGGCTTCAGAGTGAGTCTGGGTGACCTTGGGCCGTCCTTGGGCCTAGGCCGGCGATTTGTTCATCCCTAACAAGAGAAACCCCCAGCCCAACGGGCCGAGGGTTTCTTGTTTGCGATCAGGGGCTTACGCCTTGCGTCGCTTGCGGGCCGAGCCAGTATACTACTGGGCATTGGGTGGTAGCGTGAATCTTTCGACTTTTAACTCTCCAAACGGCTCCCACGGCAAAAGTAAGTAGCCACTCACAAGTCTGCCCGTAACTGCGTCGATGATGACTGACCCAAAAGAGTGACGTGGGTCCACTTTGCGAGCAACTCCCACGTAGTAAGTCTGAGCGACATTCGCGTATGCATCGTCGCGCCGGGTCGAGCCAATCTCAAGAATATCTGGATAATTTAGCATTCCGGTCCCTAAAATCGGGCCCACCAACTCCACGTCATCCGCATTTATCTCCACATATCCAGAGTTTATTGCCTTCAGGGAGTTGAGAGCCATATCTTTAGCGACATTGGACGGGATACTCACAGTCGTGTCGACCCCCTGAAACTGCTGATTCCACACCGTAAGGTGCCTGATATCAGACGACGAAAGCGCAATCTTTATAAGAATTTCCTCCTGGCTCGGAATTTCCCTGTAGTGCTTTCTTGCTCGAATGATTAGAATTTTATCGGTCAAACCATACTCAACCCTCAGTTCATCTTTCGACCAATGCACTGAGTCACGCACAACTTTTACCGTATTTCGCACAGCCACCTCAAGGTTATCCTTGAATCCAGGCTCATTACGAAGGTCAATACCCAGGACACCGTCAGGGGTCGAACCTTCTACTGACACGGTAGAGATGGAGATGCCAGGGCCTCCAACACCTACAACCACTTGCCATCCACCATAACCTTTTACCGTGAACATTCGGCTATGGGCCACCGGCATCCGCAACTCCTGGATGTGGTCTCGGTACGATGAACTGCGAGTTCGAGGCTCACCAATAAAAGCCTCTCGGAACTCATCTTGAGCATCAATCAGTGTCTGCAATCCAGATGGCATCGCGAGTGCTGTCGCTAGTAGAAGTGTGCTAATCATGGTGTACCTCCATTGTTTGTAAACGAATAGAACCAACTGGCCCATCGTTGGTCTGGTAAGGACTCCCTCCTTGTTCGCTCCAGATAGACCCACCTTAGAGTGGCTAATGTCCGCTCATCATTTGAATCCACGATGACCATTGAGCTGAGAGCGAATCCCGGATAGGAGGGTGCGCCCACTGGGAAGGACGCATTTGCGATGTTTAGGGCTTTGTCAAGGCTGTCGCCTTGCTCGAAGCACTCAATCAAGACGTTTGCATGCCTGTACAAGTAATCTCCATTCCTCGGCGAAGGGGCATACGGAGGCACGTCTCCAGGTGGAACGATGTTCATTGGCGGGAATGGCCCGCTTATTGGTATTGGAGCCGTGGCACCAGTCCATCCCAGTGGAGAAACAACGGCTCCGTGCGGAGCAACATTAAACGCAGCAATAACCGAACTGCCTCCTTGTGCGACGCTGCAAGCATAGAAAAACAGCAAGTTCTTTTGCGTCGAGCCCTGAGCTATTGCAGATCCTAACTCTCCCAACGACATGTAATGAAGTGGAACGCTGCTGGACTTAAACGCCATGAAGTCACCGAGAAGTATGTTACTGCCTCCTGCGGTGGAGGCTTCAGTTGAATAAGCACCTGCCGTGATTGGAGAGTGGATGGACCCCAAGTAAGCATCTTTTAAATGGTGACCGTCCCCCAATCGAGAATAGTTTGCGTCTACAAAACCATCTGTAACGACATCAAAGTCTTTCGTGTAGAGTTGGGGATCAACGTTTACGCCGCCAATATTCTGAGGCCACTCGGGATATGCAGTTGCCGGATTGTCCGACACTAATGCAACACTATCAATCCCACCAACGACGTTATAAACCTTGACCGCCGCTAACGGCTCACCGACAGGGTCCAGATAGCACTCAATGGGAAACTCAGCGGTGTTCGGTGAGTTTAGATCGCGGAAGTACCCTATCGCCTTCACCGTGAAAGTCGAACCATGCGCCCAGTGAAGCGAACTGACTCGCCCGCTTGCCCAGCTTGGATTCGTGACCGGGGCGGTGGAGTTGGCAATCTCTGTGCCGTCAGCGATGATTTTTACGCGAGTTGCCACCCAGTTGGCATTCGACGGAGGAGCCTCGGGGTCTGCCGCTGCAACTGCCGAGGCCGAAACATTCACTTTCGTACCGGAAATGTTCTCCCGCGGCAACGTGAAGTCATCCACATTGATGCCTACGATTAGGTCAAAGTTTTGGATGCGGACAGTCTCTCCACCCCCTATGTGCGTTGGACTGCTACCACCGCCTCCGGTGCCTCCACCCGTGGAACCCGGCTGCGCCACCGCGGTCGCGAAACCAGCAACAAGGAGCGCA
>JAHBTC010000054.1 GCA_019638835.1 Fimbriimonadaceae bacterium | reverse complement strand
TTCCAAAGCGAATTTGATCACTTGTTCCGCGCGTTCTACGAAATGAACGGTGATGTTCGAACGAATCGCTTCCGGCACTTCTTCAAAATAGTCTTTCTTGTTTTGCTCGGGGAGCACCACGGTGGTCACACCAGCTCGATGGGCCGCGAGTACTTTCTCCTTGATGCCACCGACCGGGAGTACCTGCCCCGTCAAAGTGATCTCACCGGTCATGGCAAGGCGTGGCTTGACCAATCGACCAGTGAGCAAGGAAATCAAGGCAGTGAGCATGGTCACACCTGCACTTGGCCCGTCCTTTGGAACTGCTCCCTCCGGCACATGCACGTGAATCTCACTCTCTTTGATGCTTTCCGCTGAGAACTTGATTTCTTTCTCGTGAACGCGGATATATGTAAGAGCCGCCTGAACTGACTCGCGCATTACGTCGCCGAGTTGCCCGGTGACGGTAAGTCCCTTTCCGCCAGGGACGAGAGCAGTTTCAATGAACAGAACGTCGCCACCAACAGGAGTCCAAGCCAAACCGATGGCCATCCCTGGCACTCTTTCTCGCTCTGCAACCTCATCGTGCAAGTAACGCGGGGCACCAAGTGCATCGTGGACAAACTTGGGCGTAATATTGATCGCGGCTTTTCGGCCCTCGGCGAAAGCGACCGTCGCGCGGCGAATGACGCTCGCGATTTCTCGTTCCAGATTACGCACCCCAGCCTCTCGCGTATAGTGTCGGATCACCTTGACAATCGCATCATCGCGCCAACGCACCTTCGTTTCCCGCATCCCATGTTCTTCCAACTGTCGTGGAATCAGGTGCTTACGGGCGATTTCGGTCTTCTCTTCTTCGGTGTAGCCCGCGAGTTCTACGATCTCCATGCGGTCGCGTAGCGGAGCCGGAATCGTGTCCAATCGGTTTGCGGTTGTTACGAAGAAGACATGGGAAAGATCAATCGGCACATCCAAGTAGTGGTCGCGAAATGCGTTGTTCTGCTGCGGATCAAGAACTTCTAGAAGCGCGCTTGCCGGGTCACCCCGAAAGTCATTGCCCAGTTTATCAATCTCGTCGAGCACGAAAACTGGATTCAAACTTCCGGCCCGTCGCAGGCTCGTGACAATTTGTCCCGGCATTGAACCGATGTATGTGCGTCGGTGTCCCCGGATCTCGCTTTCGTCGCGCACCCCTCCTAAAGAGATTCGGACAAATTCGCGGCCCATTGCCCGAGCGATAGAACGCCCCAGCGAAGTTTTTCCGACCCCTGGAGGACCAGTAAAACAGAGGATCGGCTGGCGGACTGGCCCCCCTTGTTTAACCTTTCGAACAGCCAAAAACTCAATGATTCTGCGCTTGATCTTGTCCAATCCATGATGATCTTCGTCCAAAACCTCTCGCGCATGCGCAAGGTCTAGATTGTCCTCCGTAAGATTGCCCCAAGGTAATGCGAGCAACGTTTCAAGGTAGTTCCTTGACACGGTGTATTCGGGTGATCCGGGGTTGATCCTACGAAGCCGATCAAACTCGCGATTTGCTTCCTTCAGGGCCTCGGCGGGCATTGCGCTTTCGTCGAGTTTCTGCCGCAGATCATCCAAATCTCCGGCCGAATCATCCTCCAATCCCAACTCTCGCTGAATCGCCTTGAGTTGCTCACGAAGGTAGTATTCACGCTGATTCTTGCTCAGTTCCGCGTTTACTTCGCTATGCACCTTTGTCGTGAGCTCGAGGACCCTTACTTCTCGGCTCAGCATATCAACCAGTTTTCGCAGGCGCTCCTTGACGTTTAGAATCTCGAGAACTTCCTGTTTCTCCGGGACATTGAAAGGAATATGGGCAGCGACGAGATCGGCGAAAACACTTGGTTCAGGTACGGCAGTCGTCAACGACGTAAGTTCGTCGGGCAATGAGGGGCTCAAACGAACAGCTTGTTCGAACAAAGTAGCTACGGTTCGGCGCAAAGCCTCGATCTCATCGCTTTCCTCTTCAGGAATGGCGTCTTCTTCCAAGACCTCAATCCGGGCTTTTAGGTACGGCTCGTTTTGGAGTCGCTCGACAATCCGGAACCGAGCCACGCCTTGGACAATCATCCGGGTGGCTTCGGACGTCTTCATCAGAGTCCGAATGATCACGGCACAACCAACTTCATAAACCTCATCGAAGTTCGGATCGTCGGATTGGGGTTGACGCTGAGTGATGGTTCCGATAACACGTGCGGATTCGCTCACACTGTCGTCAATCAACTGGATTGACGAGGTACGGGCGACGCTCAATGGGGCGATGAGCATCGGATACACGACCGCCTCCAACGGCAGCAGGTTGAGCACCGAGGGAATCTCGGGCTTCACTTCTTCCGGCTCAAGCGGATCATCGTTCAGAGCGGAAACGAGGAGTTCCTCGTCCTGCTCCGGCATCTCATCGACGGGCAAATCAATATCAGACATCAGATCTTTCGAATCGTAACGGTATGTTCTACGATTACGTTTTCTTCTTTGGGAATGGAAACGAGCAATACGCCTCCATGAAACTGGGTTTGGGCGTGGCGGATAGAAAGATCTACGTTTGGCAGTTCAACCACCCTCTCAAATTCGCCGAACTCCATTTCTAAGCGATGGGCGTACAGTCCCTCGGCTCCGGTCAAAGGATCATGCCGATACCCCTTGACACTCAAAGTATTGTGCTCCGCATGATAGGTAAGCGCAATCCGGTCGCGCCGCACTCCGGCCAACTCGAATCGAACGAGAACGTTCGCCGCTGATTCGAGCACGTCTACCCTCGGCGACCAACCGCGTTGTCTCGCCATGCGGGGTGCACCGAGGCGAGTGGAATGGGACAGCCGCTCTAAATCCGCGCCCAAGTCGAGCAACCAATCTTCGGCATCGCGGCGAGCCATGTCTTATTCTGACTGATGGTGCGGATTGAGTCGGGCTAGACTAGCCCACCGGTGGCGAGAATTTGGTTCATTCGGGTGGGAGGGACGGCAATGGGCGGTGTGGCAGCCGCCTGCTTGCGCTCAGGGGACAAGGTGTACGGAAGCGAGCCCGACCTCTACGAGCCGATGAAGTCCTATCTGGCATCAATGGGAGTCATCGTTCAACCTCGATTTGACCCGGACGCCATGCTCGCCGCGAGACCAGACATGGTTGTCGTTGGTAATGCGGTCAGCCGAGGCAATCCCGAGCTAGAAGCGGCGATGAATGCGCGCCTCAACTTGGTCTCGCTCCCGCAGTTGGTGCGATCCCAACTGATTGCCCGGAACACTAGCGTAGTGATAACCGGAACTCATGGGAAAACGACGACGACTTCGATTGCCGCATGGCTACTGGAGTTGGCTGGTTTTCAGCCAGGCTTCCTTATCGGCGGTGTACCGGGAAACTTCGACGTTTCGTGTCGGCCCGCCAGCCCTCCTGAAGACATCTTTGTTTCTGAGGGGGACGAGTACGATTCGGCATTTTTTGACAAGCGCAGCAAATTCATTCATTACCGGCCCGACATAGCGGTCATCAACAATCTTGAGTTTGACCACAGCGACATCTTCGACTCGCTCAATGATGTGAAGCGAACATTCCGTCACTTTGTTCGACTCGTGCCCGAGAACGGTTTGATCCTCGCCTCGCATGGAGATGCAAATGTGAACGATGTCTTGGAGTCGGATGCTCACGCTCCAATCCAAACGTTTGGGATACATCCATCCGCGTTTTGGAGTGCATCCATCAAGTCCAGAGGCCAAGAAGCTACCCAGTTCACGGTAAAGCGTCAGGACAAAGAATTTGGCAGTTTCTCGCTTCCCATGCCAGGCGAACACAATGTGCGTAACGCCCTTGCCGCGATCGCGGTTTCTGCTCATCTCGGTGCACGCAGCAGCGACTTACAAAATGGACTGTCAAAGTTTATCCCTCCGAAGCGAAGGCTGGAAACAGTAGGCACGTGGCTCGGTGCGACAGTAGTTGAAGATTTTGCCCACCATCCGACGGCAATCAAAGCGACGATTCAAACGCTTCGGCAAATGTATCCGGGGCGTAGACTTATCGTCGCTTTCGAACCTCGCAGCAACACAACTACCCGCAGAGTCTTTCAGCAGGAGCTAACCGATGCCCTCTTGGATGCGGACGGGGTGGTGTTGGGGGCTCTTGACCGACCCCACCGCTACGCCGATCGCGAGCGACTGGATACCGATCTTCTCGTAAGCGCACTCAAGAGTGCGAGTCGAATGGCATGGAGTATTTCAATTGAAGACGGACTTCAACCGGGTTGGGGAGAGCAAGTCGCTGACGTACTTCGAGACTGGATCAAGCCGGGAGATGTTTTAGCGGTGCTCACAAATGGCGATTTTGGTGGACTCCGCTCATTGATCAAAAAAGAGTGTACGAACGACTAGATATTGCTTTGTGCGTTACAACAAAATGATTCGAAGACCGTTCCTCGGTCGTCATGGTGAATATGCGAAACTCTTTGCTTGCTCTCGCCCTTCTCGTTGGACTTTCCGTTGCCCCGGCATCATCTACTACTGCCCTGGTGACCGCCAATCTGCAAGCCGGCTTAGTTGAGGCGTACGACATCGACCTTGTCACCGAAATGTTGGAGGACATGGACTACGATGTCGAAGTGGGAGATGACGACGTTTCCCTTATCTACTCGTACGGTGACTGGACGATCAACGTACTCGTCTACGATGCCGATCTGGAGCGGGTAGACGACCCTGACGACGGGACCGTCTTCATGTTTCAAGCCAATCAACCCAAGCTTGATGTTCGAACTACGAAAGTCAATGAGTGGAACAAAGGAAACTACTTCGGTCGCCTCTATCTCAACAACGACGATGACCACGTCTACTTGGAGTACGACGTCGAACTGGAAGGGGGCATCAGCGAAGACAACCTGATGCGCTTGATCGAGCGGTTTGAAGAAACGATGGACAAGGCCGAATACGGCCTCTGGCCGCGATAGCGAACTGACACAAATCCCCCGCTTCGGAATTCGAGGCGGGGGTTTTCTTTGCATCCAAAACGACCTTGCAAGGGTAAAAGCAACCGCAGAAATGAAGAATTTCAGTGGGTTGTTCGTGGCCTCTCTTGCACTTGCCCTGAGTCAACTTGGGTGTCAGTCGCCTCCGGCAGAACCGAGATATGTGGAAGACACTGCCACCCCAGCCCTCGCACAAGGTCAACCGCTGAGCGACTTTGTCCTTGGAACGTGGGCGTTCCAAGATATGTCAACCGGGGGCGAGTTTGACCAGAGATACGAGTTCAAAGCAGACGGAACCTTTGCTCTCGTGAAGGACAAACATAAGATTGGCGGGACATGGGAGGCTCAGCCAAACGGGATCATCCTCAAGCACGAGACCATTGATGGCAAAACAATGCAGCAGGCGACCGAAGAGATCCGCAAACAGGAAGAGATCGGCACTCAAGGCGGAGTCGCCGCAGGTGTCTTTCATGACTGGTTGATGAACGATATTGGGACGCGAAACTTTGCCCAACTCGACGAGACTGGCACCGGCTTCTTCTTCACGACAGGAGCGGCAACTCCTGACCCAAATGATATGGGCGGCATGATGATGGGGATGAAAGGCAGTCTGATCAGGGTGAAGCAAGAGTCCGAGTAACGACTATATGGTCAGAAGTTGTTCCGGTACCCTGCTCGAATGGCTCCCGACGACGTCATAGAAAAAGTCGACGAATCTCGGTCGGGAGTTATTGATCAGGCCACCCTTGAAGCCGAGGCGTACGCGGAACAGCAGGAGAGTCGGAGGCAACTCTGGCCAAGGGTGGTAGCGGTCGGCTTGCTCGCCGGACTGATGGCCGTTTCGTTCCGTTGGGCCCTTACTCTCGCGGACTTTCTTCGTCACCAACTCATTGATCTGCTGTCGGGCTTTAGTGACGCCTTTAAGATTCCGATGCTCGCTGCGGTAGGAGCTACTCTTTCCGTAACTGCCGTATTCCTTGTCCGACGATTCTCTCCGGAAGCAGCAGGTAGTGGCATTCCGCACCTTGAGGCAGTACTTCGGGGTTATCGAAGTATGGATTGGAAGAGGATCCTCCCCATCAAGTTTCTGAGCGGCGTGTTTGCGATGGGATCTGGCATGGTCTTGGGACGCGAGGGCCCGTCGGTTCAAATGGGCGGCGCGATTGGTAGGGCGGTAGCGAACTCGACCGGAATCGATAACGCCGACATGACCGACACCCTGACTTCCGCGGGCGCAGGTGCTGGACTTGCTGCTGCATTCAACGCACCTTTGGCGGGGTTGATCTTTGTTCTTGAAGAACTCCAGCGAGATTTCCGCCCGCTCGTTTTTGGGGCTGCGTTTCTGGCGGCCGCAATCGCGGACACGGTGGCACGCGTCGCGACGGGCCAAGTTCCCAATTTCCATGCTCCGGTGTTTGAGACTCCAGATCTCCTATTTCTTCCTGCCTTTGCCGGAATAGGAGTCATCTGCGGGTTGTTCGGACCACTATTCAACCGCTCCTTGCTGGCTAGCCTTGACCTCGTTCGTGAGTGGAAACCAGTCACAAGATACGGATTTGCAGCACTGATTGGCGGGCTTGCGACGGTTTTGTCCGCATATAGCGCTCTCTCCATTGGCAGTGGACATGCCGTTGTCGAAATGGCTCTCGCGGGAAAAATAGCATTGGGCGCGATTCCACTTCTCTTAGTAGGCCGGTTCATTCTCACGATCGCCAGTTACACAACAGGAAGTGCGGGAGGCATCTTTGCGCCACTTCTTGCCTTGGGCGCACTGTTAGGTGCCGCCGGAGGTTGGGGTGCTCACCTCCTGGTTCCTGATCGGGAGATTGCGATTGGCGCATTTGCGGCCGTTGGTATGGCCGCCGCATTCACAGGGATCGTTCGGGCACCTCTGACCGGGATCGTTCTCGTTGTGGAAATGACTTCAAGCTATACGCTAATGCTCCCCTTGCTGGTGGCAGGGTTCATGGCCTTCATCGTTGGCGAGTTGGTTCATGAAATGCCCATCTATGAGTCACTTCTTCAGAAAGACCTTGCCCGCTCAGGCCACCAATTGGAGCATGGCGAAGAGGCAATTATCGTAAACATCGAAGTGCGAGAGGGTGCGTCTTTTGTCGGCAAAGCCGTTCGAGATCTTGGACTCCCCCGAGGCGTTGTTCTAACCCGAGCCCGATGGCAGAGCAAGGAGATTGTTCCGCGAGCAGAGACCATCATTGAGGCTCACATGAGACTTCGGGCCGTCATTTCCCCCGAAGCGGTCAATGGCCTGAAGGCACTTTCGGAGGGCTGCGAACCCGAAAACCCGTGAGTCAAAATCAACGACAGAAGATTCGTGAGTTGGTTCTGCGGTATGGGAGAAACGCGACGTGCTACCAAGTTGTCAATCCGGTCTTTGAGTACCAGTTTTTCGACGAATTTGACGCTGTTGTTGCTTACGTGAGAGCAAGCCGCAGGCGCGTTGTCGCCGGGGCACCTATTGGACCAGTTGATCGCATTTCGGAGGTCGCTCGACGATTTGAGAGCTTGGAATCAGCACCCGTCTTGTACTTCGGAGCAGGGGATCCATTCTTGGCGTCCACCGCGCAATCTGATTCCTCGGTTGCCGCACTTGGTGCGCAGCCCGTATGGATTCCCAAGCATTGGAAGTCAGAGAATGAAATGCGTCCTTCGCTCCGTTATCAACTCCACCGAGCAATCAACAAAGGTGTAACGGTTCGAGAATGGGGCACGGGAGAAGCCGAAAATTCCGCCGAACTCCACGAAGTGCTAGATTCGTGGCTCAGAGGCCGTGGCTTGCCTCCCTTACACTTTCTGGTTGAGCCGGAAACGCTGGGCTATCTTTCTGATCGAAGAACGTTTGTGGCCTCGCAGGATGGAAAGCCAGTCGCGTTTCTCAACCTGTGCCCGGTTCCCATGCGAAACGGTTGGCTCACGGAGCAGTTTCCGCGTCTCGAAAGCGCCCCCAACGGCACAGTTGAATTGTTGATGGACTTTGCCGCCCGAACCGTTGCCCGAGAAGGAGCGGATTACCTGACGATGGGCCTCGTTCCGCTATCCGTTCATGCGGCGATCGAACAAAATCCGCGATGGCTGCGACGGACAATGAGGTTGGCTCGTGACTTTGGTTCGCCGCTTTACTCGTTTCGGGGGCTCGAAGAGTTCAAAGACAAATTCCGCCCCGAGTATTGGGAGCCAATCTATGCCGTGACCCCGAATCGAACATTTCGATTCGGCGACTTGCTGGCCGTCGCCGAGGCGTTCGCGGGCGAGCCCGCAATCGCGACTCTTGGGAGAGTTATCAGACGACGCCTCTCTCAGCGCTAGTTTGTAAATGCTTCGCGAAAGACACTCGGCACCGGGCCGTTAACGATGACTTCATCAAAGATCTGAGAAGAGCCCCACTCGCCACCATTCAATCGTGAACGAGATGACATGGGAAGAGACACTCCGTTCACCGACTTGTAGTTGCCGTAATCGCGTTCTACTGTCCCAATAGGTCCAGCAATATAGTCGCGGTATCTGACGTTTTGGATCCGCCCGACGCGATCAAATCGAACTTCAAAGACGATGTCATCACGCACCATGACGACCCCGTTGCCATCTTCCGTTACCTTGACCGGCTCGGATAATCCCATAAGCACTCCCATCGGATTCCTCGCGCAAAGTGCCGTCAATGCCCTGACCTCTCCGGGATGGACACCATAATTCCCTTCTCTGCCACCATCTACGGCGGCGCTACCGTACTTCACAAAGTAGTACCGATCGGTGGGCGACTGCTCCCACTTGGCAAACTTTTGGGGGCCGAGAATGGCGTAGCGGCTCCACCAAATCTTTGGTTGTCCTTGATCCTCATATGGGGTGGCGCGCCCCCAAGATACTGATCGCATCCTTCGCACGGCTTCTCCTCCATGCGCCGCAATCGCCCGGTTGATCATTGATTTGGCACGACTCGACTCACTCGTGGTCGCAATTGGCACGGCGGGAAGCGGGGCTGTATAGGCGGCGGGATTGCTAACGACGCTGTTACGGCAACCATCCGACGCAAACAGGAAGATGCGACCCTCCACCACGGCAAATCGGTCGGGAGTCCCTTTCCCCGACATGGCACCCATACTCCCGCATGCACCGCCGTTTTGCACGGCGAAACGGACTGTGTTGGCGAGAAATGCGTCACGGTTGGCGGCGGAGACAAATCGATAGTGGTGACGAAGATAATCGGCACTGAACTCTTCTTTTCCTGCGACTTCGCGACCAGCAATGAGTTCGATCGGGTCAAGCCCGGTGAGAACGAGTTCGGTTTCGCCGAAGTTTGTTACAGCGGCAAGCAAGGCTAAGACAATCATGGTGTTTTTTCAGTTTCCATTTGGTTGGCGCGTCGATAGCGTCCGGGGGTGGACCACTCAGTTCCATCGGCAACAAGCCGGTCGAGATAATCACGAAGATGAAGAATTGCCTTATCGTAAGGCTCGATGCTTCGATAAGAGCGAGCAAGCATGATCGCCCCCTCCATCACCGCGAGAATATGTTCAGCAAGACCTTGCCGATCAAGTTCTGCCGGGAGTCGGCCCTCGGCGCGGTCCAAACAACTGCGCACCTCACTTGCCCATTGATCGAAGTTTACGTTGATGAGTTCCCGGGCCTTGGGGTGAGAATTGGTTAGCTCAAGGGACAGATTGCCGATAGGGCAACCTTGGTCATAGGCGGTAAGCAACAGCATCTGACGGTAGCCGTCAAGAACTCCGAAAATTCGCTCAATCGGATCGTCAATTCGTTCGTAGACGGGCTGAAGGAGACCCGCGTAGATGTTGTCGCGATACCATTCGAGTACGGCAAGCAGGAGATCCTCCTTTGTCGGAAAGAAGTAGTAAAGGCTTCCCGTTTTCACCCCAGCGGTGCGAACGATTTCCGCGACACCTGTCGTGTGGTACCCCTGAAGAAGGAAGAGATCCCGTGCCGTCTCAATCAATCTTTCTCGCGTGCTTAGTTCCTCGCCACTCACTTTGTTGAACGCTCACTCAACACGATAGCATTTGAGTGATCTCTCTGTCAAGGGGCGTCGCAGCGAGTCTAGCGATTGGTATGCGCCATCGCCGTCTCGAGATAGCGAGGGCCCGACGCGGGAGTGATTGAATTCAACTCCGCGACGTCAGCATCCGTGAGACTGAGCGAAGCGGCAACGGCATTTTCCTCTAAGTACTTCACTCGCTTTGTGCCCGGAATGGGGGCGACGTGGTCTCCCAGGGAAAGCGTCCAAGCAATCGCAACTTGCGCCGGAGTGGCGTCATGGCGTCTAGCAACCGCGCGCACAGTTTCAACGATTCGCATATTGGCCGCAAAGTTCTCTTCTGCGAATCGAGGATGATTTCGTCTTCCGTCACTAACTATCAGGTCATCCACCGATTTGATCTGTCCGGTAAGGAACCCACGTCCAAGCGGCGAGTAAGGCACAAAGGCGATGCCCATCTCTTGACACGCTGGAATGACGGTATCGACAAAGTCACGCGTCCAAAGTGAACACTCGTTTTGGACGGCGGCGATTGGGTGCACGGCGTTTGCCCGTTTCAGGGTAGCCGTCGAAACTTCGCTGAGCCCGAGAGCCTTCACCTTCCCCGCTTTCACCATTTCTGCCATCGCCCCCACCGTTTCCTCGATCGGCGTTCTCGCATCCACGCGGTGCAGATAGTACAGATCAACATG
This sequence comes from Fimbriimonadaceae bacterium, assembly GCA_019638835.1. Lineage (GTDB taxonomy): Bacteria > Armatimonadota > Fimbriimonadia > Fimbriimonadales > Fimbriimonadaceae > JAHBTC01. Next base: position 8,310 of record JAHBTC010000054.1, on the reverse strand, counting down.
GTCCACTCCGAGTCGCTTCAATGTGCGATCAATGCACTTATGAGCGTATTCCGGGGTGCCATCCACGATCCAAGGGGCGTTCATCTCCACCAAATCTTGGTGACTTGTCATCGCGCGGTCATACACATTGCCGAACTTCGTAGCAAGAAAAACCTGATCGCGGACTTCGGGAAGAATCTGGCTCAGCAAACTCTCATTTTCACCGCTCCCATAGAGATCGGCGGTATCCCAATGATTCACTCCAAGTTCGAGGGCGCGGCGAAGAACGGCAACTGACTGGGCGTTATCAGGCGTTCCGTAAGCCCATGACATTCCCATGCAGCCAAGGCCGATGGCTCCGATTGAAACGCCATTGATGCTCCTTTGAATCATGCCTTCAGCATGGCAGATTTATGGAGTTATCGGAGACCACGAAATTCGAGTTCGCGAGGCGGTAACTCGAACCGCCCGATCACGGGAAAGTGGTCACTATGCGCTCGGCCATTCGTCGTCGACCGGTCAATCCGGACTTCATTGATGCGCCATTCTCCGCGGACAAAGAAGTGGTCAATGGCGTCCGCGTCCGCGGGATTGGCTTCAAACTTGTTGAACGTTGTCAGAGGGCCTGACGACGGCGCAGCCGAGGCAAATCCGGCATCGCGTAAGAGGGCAATCGGTCGAGATTCCAGGGTGCAATTGAAGTCTCCGGTGATGATCGTCGGAAGCTTGCGTTCCTTGGCGAACTCCTCCATCATTTTGCAACCCAGCACTCGGGCGTCTTCGGATTGGTGATCAAGATGAACATCGATCAGCAAGAACTGCGCCCCGGCCACGTGGTGAAACTGTCCCCAGGCAAAGACGCGGGGCAACCATGCCCCGGGCCCAATCGAGCCCGGTACGAAGGGCGTCGCCGAGATCCATCGCGTCCCTCCTTCCAATAATCCCATTGTTTCGCGACGGTAGAAGATTGCCGTGTGCTCGCCGGCGCGCACACCGTCGTCGCGCCCGACACCGATCAATCCATGATCGGGCAACGCGGCAGACAATTCATCAATTTGGAAGTCAAATGCTTCCTGGACGGCAAGAATGTCAGGATCCTCCGCCTTGACTTGCCGCAAGAGCGCTTCGCGGCGATGCGGCCACGAGTCCAAACCGTCGTCTGCCGTCCCGTAGCGTACGTTGTAAGTCATCACTTCGATGACGGGCACGATCGACTGGTGAGTGTTCATGGCGACCAAGGCGGCGAGGACGGTTATCATGAGATACCTCATGGGAATCTTATCTCCCGGATCATAAAGGGGTAACAAAACCGTAACTCCGACTGTGCCCGGTGCGTCCAATGGGCATGATTGGTTTTGCGGTGTTTGCCTCGCTAGTGAGCACTGGGCAACTCAGGCCAAGCGAATACGCCCAGTTTATGCAGGCGGCATCGTATCCCTGCGGCTCTCCTATCACCGACCCTGAAGCATTGGGCGGCCACGGAAGCTCAACGAACTTGCCAAGTCCGATCACCGGCGACAACCGAGGGCGGGAGGGGCTCCAGCTTAGGGTTGTCCCAAACAACGGCACAGTGCAAGTGATGATCCAGAACTTCGGCGATCCGATTTGGCTTGACGCGGCAGACGGCAACCTGCTAGCGTGGCTTGAACTGAAAGACGGAGACGCCTGGAAACCAACGGAATACCATCACTGGATTACTTGTGGCAACTCGTATCACCGAGTTTTGATCCCAAACATGCACCAAGTCTTCTACGCTCGACCTTTCGCAACCGGAAACTGGCAAACCCAGATCCGTCTCGTCGTGGAGGCTGGCGAAAAGACGCTTTATTCCGAACCAGTTTCAGTACGGACAAACCGCAATCGGCTCTTACTAAACCCCATCGAGGCAGAGAAGTCCGAGGTGTATCTAGGTTGGGGGCGCCCTACCCTCCGACCGAAGGGGAGCGAACAAACCCGAATTCAATTCAGCAACACTCTCTGAGTAGTATTTGACGAGGATGCTTTCGGCCGCCTTGTCAATGATTGCCCTGCGGACGATTACGCAGGAATCCCGCTATGCCGACTTAGACCGAGACGGCCTCGTGGACCGGTGGGAGACAGAGGGGTTTGGTCCCATTGATCCGGCCGTTCATGGTTGCAAACCGGGACGGGCCGACGTGTTTATCGTATTCGCCGGCAAGGATAAGGTTACGCCAGAAAAACTTGCGCCCACGATCGCACGCATGAAGAAGTTCTATGCGGAAATGCCCTATCAGAATCCTGATGGAAGCACGGGCCTAAATATGATCGCGATTCTTCCGCCAACCCTACCCCCAGAGGACAACGACAAGAGTTACATCGAACTGTACGAAAAGGCAATGCCAAAGGAGTGGCGCGGGCTCGCGCACGGAATTTGCGTCGGGGACAGCCCCGGTGGGGGCGGTCAAGCAAACCGTCCCGATTGGTGCGGCACCGGCTACAACTGGATGACTATGGTGCACGAAGTCGGACATCAATTTGGACTTCCCCACGATCCTTTGGGCGCACGAACTGGATCACCATTCCATCCGAGCCTCATGAACTATGACTATAGTTATCAGTTAGGCGGAAATGGCGAAGCAATCATGTTCAGCCCTGGTCGCTTTGTCAATATGAGAATGAAGGAAAATGATCTAATGGAAACGGTTCCTTATTCCGCAAACGAACTAGCATTTCTTAAGAACCGACCCTATTACTTTAATATCAAAGAGAATGGACCTAACTCATGCATGATCGATTGGAATCGAAATGGCATCTTCGGAGAATCTCATATCCAAGCCGATGTGAATGATGGATATGGTTGTCATCTCCGAGAGAGTATACGCTTGAGTGAGTCCGCGGGGTCGCCTGCACTTGCCTCACTTGGTGAGGAACTCGCGGTTCTCTATTCGGATCTGAAGGACCAGGAAGCTTACAAAGACTATAAGGCTTCATCCTTAAATCGAGCAACGATCGGCAATCTTTGCGGACTGATCCTAAAAGGAAGGGAGCCCGGAAAGTCCGTCGTCCTCGCCGAAGACGTCGCAGGCGACCCGGTTTCATTTGGCAAGGATGGAACGGTGATTGTCGCATATCCAACTCCGACAGGGTTTACGGTGTTGAACCTGGAAAGAGAAAACGATATCCTAACGGTTTCCCGTCGACGGGAGACCATCGCGAGAGAAGGGGCAGTTTCGATTTGTGATTCACCTATCGGGACGATCGTCGCCCATACGGAGAAGGCAACTAGAATTGTGACCCTTTACAATGCGGATGAAGGGAAGAAAATGAATACAGTTGAGATCGTCAGCCAGTCACCGGTGGCCGCTGTCTGGAATTCAGTCAGGAACCAGATCGCAATCATTCGTACGGTTGATCAAGACAACAAGCTGGGGCGGATTCAGATCCTTCACCTAGATTTAGGCAAGGTTGTTGACACTCAATGGGTGGAAGGAGAAGCAGGTAACGCGGCGACTGCAAGTCGGCCGCAGGTCATTTTTGATGGAAGCCGTAATCGAGGTCGGAACGGGGGTTTCAACATCTATGTGAAAGGGCGATACGACTCGCCGGATCAGCCAGGGATCAACTTCATTTGCCGGCAAAACGAGGATGTCGCGAGAAGTGGCGGCTGGCGGGTCAAGATGATGGGAAACGAGTGGGCGTTCTCTCGCAGCGTCTGCGCGGTGACTCAGCACGCGGGAGATATCGCGTACGCGTACCGATGGTCAGGGGGAAGTAACGATCACACCCTCCTGATCACCAGAAGGGCATCCGGTGTCGAAGACGAATGGCTCACAGACTTTGACGAGGTGTCATTCATATTTGAGCAGGGCTTGCGGAATTCTCTCCGGCAGGTTCAAAACGAGCAATGGCATCGTCAGAGAACCCCGTAGAAATACTAGACTGTCGTTGAATTCTTCCACACTTACCCCGTAGTTAGGTACGGTCAAGTTCGGAGCCTAGACATGAGGAACTACCTTCTCTTTGGCGCACTGGCGATTTCTGCGGTCGGCATGGCCCAAGGTCGCATGATCGCCGTTGATTCGAACAGATCACTTTATGAAGTCGACATTTCGACGGGTGCAAAGACCTTGATCGGAACGGTCTCGTCAAACGCAAGCACAACCGCCGGGCTCGCCTATGATGCGGCGAACGGGATCATGTACTTGACTTCAACGGGCAATGACAGCCTATACACCCTGGATATCGGAACCGGGAATGCGACCCTCGTCGGAGCCTACGGTGACTCGTCCCTGGTTATGCATGGACTAGAGTACGACGACTCGACCGGCACTCTTTACGGTGGATCAAATGGCAACCTTTACACCATTGATAAAAACACCGGGGCGGCAAGCTTGGTCGGAGCAAGTGGTCTCACTTCATTCTTCAACTTGGGTTACAACTCTGATACGGACACGATGTACGCAACGAACTCGAGCACGGATAGCTTCTATTCGGTGAACCGAGCGACAGGCGCCGTAACATTGATCGGTCCGTTGAACGGCCCTACGAACCCGAACGGGCTCGCCTACAATCCGGATAACGGAACACTTTATCTCGTCGATAACTCGACCGATAACTTCTATTCGATCAACACGGCCACAGGACAAGCCAATCTCATTGGTTCGATGGGCTCGGGCAACTTACTCGGACTTGCCTATATTCCGGCCGTACCGGAGCCAGCGACGATGGTTGCACTTGGGGCCGGTTTGCTCGCTCTCTCTCGTCGACGTCGAAAGTAGTTTCGGCGGGTGAACCTCCGAATGAGACTGGGTGCCAACTCGCACCCAGTCTCATTTTCTTATAGGGTGGGCAAAATAGAAGCGTGGACAAGGGCGCAAAACCGGGATTCTGGCTCGGTTGGTTCATTCCCACCTTCTTTGCGGCCGTCGCGTTGGCGGTGTTCCTTGTCACGAGGACTTATCTGATTCCGGATACCGATGCCCTGTATCACGTAGGGCACGCCTTGGCGTACCAAGAAAACGGCATCTTTTCGTCCGCGTTTCCTTGGGCTACTGCTTCGGCAATTGGTGAAGTTGGTGGCGACCTCTGGTACGGGTTTCATTTGCTCCTCCTTCCCGTAGTCTCCTTAGTTAATGACCCTGCCGCAACCTTGCCATTAGTGCAAGGATTCGTAATATTTCTTGGTTATTTTGCGCTGGCCATATTCTTTCGAGAAGCAGAGACGCCATACGCATATCTCATGCCAATGCTCGTTTTTGCGGGACATGAATACGGGCCATGGCGAGCCCTCATGACGCGCCCAGGCACCATTTCCCTTGGACTGTTCCTCCTCGTGATCATCGCGATTCTCAGGGGACGCCCGTGGCTTGCGGGAGTCGCCGCATTCCTCTTTGCTTTTATCCACCTCACGGTTTCATGGCTGGTTCTCCTCTCTATTTTTGTCGTGATTCTTCTTCAAGTTCTGTTGCAGTTGAAGATTGAGCACCGAGCAATCTTTGCGACTCTTGGAGCGTTAGCCATCGGTGTGTTCTTGCGGCCGAATCCAATTGGCACTCTCACCCTCCTCAAAATCCAGCTACTAGACGTTGCGCAATTACTTCATCATCGGCCGCCGCTTCGCTTTGGGATCGAAGTCACCCAGCCGTTGCATCCCGAAACTTTTCTTCAAATCGCCTTGCCGATGCTCCTCCTCATGGTTGCCGGCGTCGTCACCGGAATTGCCTTCTGGAAGCAAGCCGAGTTTCAGAAGCAAAGACCAATCTGGGCGATATGCGCAATCTTCTCAGTCGCTTTCTTCATGCTTACGTTGCTTCAGTCTTCTCGGACGGTTGAACTTTGGTCGACTGCCTGCGTCGGGATGTTGGCAACGCTCTGGCAAACCCTTCGTAATCGCTGGCCCACCCAAGCCGGCTGGGCAGTGCTTGCTCCGATGGCTCTCATCGTCTGGAATCTTTATGCGGGCGTCAATACTCTAAACCACTTCGGGCGAGATCCTCAAGCACTACGCCCGGCTGCCGACTGGCTCCGGAAGAATGCGGAACCGGATGCGATCGTGTTTCATCCTTTATGGGAAGACTTTCCTGGCCTTTTTGCATTTAACAGACAGCAGAGATATCTCGGGGGTATGGATCCGGTGTTTCAGTATCAGTTCAATCAGGAGAAGTATTGGATCGCCCATTGGATGTGCGAGGATCGTCCAACCCACGATGTGGCAACCACGCAGAGAGGATTTGGTGGGCATACAGAGCCAATGGCAACAGCGTTGCGTAAGCGATTTGGCGCGACGTACCTCGCGATTCCCGTTCCCCGCCTTGGCTCCCTTTCTCAGCACCTCAGTGGCCAGAGCGATTTTGAACTGAAGGGGATTTTTGGTCAGACCGCCATCTACCGGATTCGACCTGACACAACCTCAAACTGAGAAGTGCCATGCTAAGGCATGAAGCGCGGGATCGTTGGGCTGTGTCTGTGGCTCTTGACCGTATTTGCGTTCGCTCAGAATTTCACGACTCCCCGATTTGACGTTAACGTAAAGATTCTGCCCACCGGTCACGTACGGGTCACCGAACGGATTACGGTGATCTTTCTTATCCCTCAACGAGGCATTTTTCGCACGATCCCGTACCGATACTCAACCAATAGTTTCCGAGACCGTCGACTGGTCATCTCGCAGTTCAGCGTGACCGATGAGAACGGACGGCCGTTGACGACAAAGATCAGCAAAGAAGACAATCTCATTTCGTGCCGTATCGGAGATGCAGATGTCTATCTACCTCCGAATATCGCGAGAACCTATGTGGTCCGGTACGAAGTGTATGGTGCGATCAATCGTTTCCCCGCAAACGGGGGATGGGAAAAGAGCGCAGAACTGTATTGGAATGCAATCGGCCCTGAGTGGCCAACTCGAATTGATCACTCAACGGTGACAGTTGAGTTTCCGGCGGCAGGGCAAGAAGGACGGATGCGAGTCAATGTCTTCGAAGGTCAGTACGGCTCAACTTCTGGCGGATACATGGATCAGTTTGGACAGGCAACTACGGTCGCGAGTCGATCCGACGTCATGTTCAATGAAAGTGGACTGACCATCCAGCGAAACACGGCGATCCAACCTGGTGAAGCCGTAACTTTTGTTGTCGGCATGCCCGATCAGATGATTGCTACCCCGACGCTAGCGCAAAAGATCCGATACGAATGGAGTCCCTACTTCGGTTTTCTTGTGCCTGTAATCACGATGATTGTCATGCCAGTGCTCTGGCTTATCTTCGGGCGGGATTCGACACGCCGAGTTCGCGAGGAAGAAATGTCCCCTCCTGATCAAGTTTCTGGCCATGTGATCGGCGCCGTTGTTGACGGGCGAGTTGATAAGCAAGATATCTCAGCGCTCCTTGTTTCTCTTGCCGTGAAGGGCAAGGTCACGTTTGATAGTAGTGGAGGCGCAAGTAACACCAAGATTAAGCTGGTGCCGGGTGCGACAAATGAGTCGCTGGATGCGGCCGAAGCGCAGATGTTCTCGCTTCTCAAGAAGGCAGGCCCGACCGTTTCGCAATCGGATTTGAAGAGCGAGATTGCACCGGCGATGCCGGGCGTCCGCAGGTTGATCATGAAAGAGGCCGTACAGGCGGGCTACTATGCGGCGATTCCAAGCGACGTTTATCTGGCTTGGGGGTTACTTGGATCGCTCGGCGTAATCGCTCTAGGGGTATTCGCTTATCTCTTTGAGCCGATGCGCGAAGCCACTGTGCCGGTCATCGGCACCATCATTGGAATTGTTATTGCGGTGCAGTTTGCGCGACATATGCCTAAGGTGACTCGAAAAGGTGCCCAAACAAGGGCGAGAGCAAAGAATTTCGCGGCATGGATGGAGCAAGCTAGCGCACGCGAGGATTGGCGAGATTATCTGACGAGAAATCCCAATATGTTCGAAGACTTCCTGCCCCACGCAATTGCCCTCGGCCGTGATCTGCTGTGGATTCGAAGTTGGAACGGTATTCGCCGGAACATGCCGGGATGGTGGATCGCACCAAGTGGCGTTCATGACCTATCCGATATGGGCGATGTTTTCTCGTCTATGACTCAGAAAGTTTCAGTCGCGGCAACCACACCTCCTCGACCAGAGAGTTCCTCATCCGGTTCGGGTTTCAGTAGTTCCAGTGGTGGTGGTGGCTTCTCCGGTGGCGGTTTCGGTGGAGGCGGAGGCGGTTCCTGGTGAGCGGACGTTTCTCGCGACAGAAATGACAAAGTGCCGACCCCCGAAGGGATCGGCACTTGCGTATGGGTTGGCGAGGTTTTTATTCGCCGCGCGGGGGCATGGGCGGTTGCACCCATCGAACGAACACGTTGCCGATCATCTGGTTCCAAGTCGCTCTTTGTTCA
>JAHBTC010000053.1 GCA_019638835.1 Fimbriimonadaceae bacterium | reverse complement strand
CGGAGAGCGCTTCCTCCCCGACAACAGGCAGGCTCGCGGACGGCACTGTGTTCGAACGGGCTAAACGCTGGTCGTTTGGCATTGAACATCGCCCAGTTGTTGGCTTCCGTTGCTCCGCTGGTGAAGATCACCTGCATTGGATCAACACCGGCCGCCTTGGCGATTGACATTCGCGCCTTCATTACGGCGGCGTTGGCTTTTTGTCCCCAAGCGTGCGCGGAGTGCGCATTTCCGAAATCTTCCTGGAACCACGGCAACATCGCTTCCAACACCCGGGGGTCGAGGGGCGTGGTGGCGGCGTAATCGAAATACTTTTCGGCAGCAGGAAGACTCGGCAACATGACTACACCCTTGTAGCAAGGACCGACTGAACCATACCGGCGATTTCCGTGGTCTTATCGGCGACCTGAGCACCTGCGCTCAGGAGTGCATCCACTTTACTTTGTGCGGTTCCTAATCCGCCACTGACGATGGCACCGGCATGGCCCATACGCTTGCCGGGCGGTGCGGTTCGCCCGCTAATGAAGCTCACGACGGGCTTGGACATCTTCTTGATGTACTCGGCACCGGCTTCTTCGTCCGTACCGCCGATCTCTCCCACCATGACAACGGCTTGGGTCGCGGGGTCGTTCTCGAACATCTCCAAAACTTCGACGAAGCGCGTACCGGGGATCGGATCGCCTCCGATGCCAACGACCGTGGTTTGCCCCAGACCTGCATTTGTGAGTTCAAAGACGATCTCATAGGTGAGGGTGCCACTTCGGCTGACCATACCGACAGGCCCGGGTGTGAAGATGTGCCCCGGCATGATTCCGAGCTTGCATTCACCGGGAGTAATGATGCCGGCACAGTTGCCCCCGAGAAGCCGTGATCGCCCCCGCGTCTTGATCCGAGTTGCAAACTTCAAGGTGTCCAGAATCGGAACGCCCTCGGTAATCAATGTGATGAAAGGGATTCCCGCGTCCTCAGCCTCAAGAACACTGTCGGCGGCGAAAGGCGCCGGGACGAAGATCAGAGCCGCGTTTGCGCCGCCCTTTTCCACGGCTTCATGCATTGTGTCGAAGACCGGGCGATCCAAATGAGTTTGGCCACCTTTCCCCGGCACTACCCCACCGACGACATTCGTGCCGTACTCAATCATCTGCTGGGTGTGGAAACTGCCTTCGCGGCCTGTCATGCCGGCTACGACAACGCGCGTGTTCTTGTCAACGAGGATGGCCAAATTCGATACGACTCCTGTGAAAGTCAGGATACCGAGCGAAGCGGCAGTGTGGCGGGCGTGAGTCCTGAGAGTCTCAGGCTCCTTTCGTAGAAAAGAGGCAGCCACCAATGAATCGGAGTCTGCCTATTCGCGAGTTAGCCTTCGGTGGGTGTGGTTTCCGGCACATATGGCTGAACCGCTGGCATATCCGCCGGACGATTCAACTTCCAATAGAGGTACCGCGTGATCTCCTCGAAGACATGGCCTCGCTCTTCGATTTTCCCGATTCCGTGGTCGGCCCGAGGATAGATCGCTAAGTCGAAGTGCTTGTCGGCCCGTTGGAACTGGTCAATCAACTGAACGGTGTCTTGGAAAAGAACATTGTCGTCCAACACGCCGTGAACGAGAAGTAAGTTGCCGGACAGGCCGCTGGCATACGTCACCGGTGAAGTCTTCTTGAACACCTCAGCGTCGTCGGCGACCATCCCTAAGCGACGGCGCGTGTACCACTCGTTGTATTGTCGCCAGTCCGTCACGCTCGCTACTGCAACCCCCGTGTCAAACGCGCCCTTACCGGTCTCCATGATCATGCAGGTCAGGAAGCCGCCGTAACTCCAACCCCAGACCGCACATCGATCAGGATTGGCATATCCTTCGGCAACCGCCCACTCTTTGGCCTTGATCGCTTCCTGCGTATCAATGATCCCCATTGAGCCGTAATAGCCGCTGTTAAACTCGCCACCGTATCCCCAGGAAGCGCGGAAGTCAATGGACATGACCACCATCCCAAGTTCGGTCGCCATGAAGTTGTCTACATAGCCTCCCCAACTCATCTTCGCGCTGTTGGCGTACATGTTGCTGATCACCATCGGGTATCGCTGACCCGCTCGGTACCCTTTCGGAAGGGTGAGGGTGGCACCGATCATCCGCCCATCCGGTCCGGGGAAAGAAACTCGCTTGACGGGTGCCCATTCGATCTTCTTGAACTCCTCAGGCTGGCTATTCGTGAGTCTCCTTTGGCTCGGTTCCAAAGCAAAAAGATCCCACGGTTTGCCGGGAGCGCTCGCGCTCGTCACCATCTTTGTTCCGTCATCACTGACGAGCGGTCCAGCAGTTTGATCGAACTCGACAGGTGTAATCACGCCCTCGTCATAGACCGAGTACTCCTTTGAACTTCCATTCGGCTCAAGTGTCGTCAACTCGGTAATGTTCCCGCCTCGCTTCATCGTGACCAGCAGTATTCGGTCGCTGTCTTTCGGTCGACCGAACCACACTACATCGTGATCTTTGGCGTAAACGCGCTTCAAATCTGCGCCGTGCGGTGTGCAAGAGAGGACACTTCGGTACGCCCATTTGCCGTCAAGGATGTCGGTCGTGAATAGGAGCCGATTGTCTCGTGACCACGCCACCATGCGGAAATCGGGAATGTAATTGCTCGGTGCTTTCTCTTCGTATGCATCCCACTTGTAGGTCATAGAAGGCGTGGCGATGCTGTAGTGATGCTCTTTGAAGTCCTCGCTGTGCCACGAAATCGCTAGGTAACGGGAGTCTGGTGACCACTCCATATCTGTCACCCACATGTACCGGGGTAGTCCCTGAATGAACTTGATCTGCCCGCCTTCAGCCGGGACGAATCCGATCTGGTTGTTGACCGGACGATCTCCGTTCCACATCCGCTGAATCTGGACCACTTCGGCGCGTTGCTTCGTGAAGTCCATCATCACGTGCCCTCCCATTTTGCTGTTGTCGCTCCAGGTCACGGCGAGGTACCGATCGTCCGGTGACCACTCGAAACCGTCAACGGAACCGGCACCCGACACATAGGTCAGTTGCTTTAGCCCACCCGTTCGGCGTTCCCATCGGAACAGATTGCCGTTCCGCATGAATGCGATGTACCGTCCGTCTGGACTATAGGTGGCGTTAGAAACCGCCTCATTCGTGTCAAAGATCGGTCGCCGATTCGAACCATCGGCCGCCATCAGCCAGGTCCGACCCCGATAGGAGAACATGATCTCCTTGCTATCGGGTGCCCACTGAAAACCACCGATGCCGCCGTCGTACAGTTCCTCGTTCTTCTTTTGCTCTTCCGTCCGGCTATCTTCTTGCCGGGGAGGACGGGCAATCTGATCCGCTTCGACGACCATGCGGGTGTTCCCGGACGGATAGTCCATCACGTAAACATCCAATCTTCTTTCGCCTGTCTTATTCCAACCGAAGACGATCTTCGTTCCGTCCGGGCTCATTTGGGCGCCTGAAGGTGACCGCCCGTGGATCAGCGGATAACTTTGGAGCCGAGAGATCGTCAACCCATTTGACGGGGTGGGGAGAGGCTGTGCGAGCCCCAAGGAAGAAAGAAGGATCAGGCCGAAGCCTATGGAGCGATGCATCAACCGAGGTTTACCACCTTCCGTCCGTTCCTTGTTTCCCGTTGAGAAATCGGTGACCATCCTACTTCTGTTCAACGTAGAATATGGATATGAATCGCATGAACTCCGAGGGTGTTCCTCGGGGTGACCTCCTCTGGGCGCTCGGTCGCGTCGAGATGGTGGACAAGGCCCGCAACCGTGATCGATGCCTTCTTTGTAGCAATGGGCGAGTGAACGAAGCAGGTCTTTGCGAGCCGTGCGTCGCGATTTTGAACGACGCCGAATTGAAGATCGTCGAACGATGGCGGGCAGGAGTGGGTCCCTAGATGAAGACGACGCAATGAACGGCCCTTGGGTCTTGGCCGGGATCGGACTTGCGGTGAGCGCACTGGTGATCTGGCGGCTTCTGAATGGCAAACGGGTGCATGGCTATCTTGCTGATACCGAGTATTGGATCTATACGCACGAGACCCGTCTCCCCGCCATTGACAAGGTGATGGATCGGATGGTGGGGGCAAATCCTCATCACCGGGCAGGGAGACCTTGCATTGGGGCTCGCGAAGGGATGATCTTCAGCGACATTAGGCTGGATATCGCCCTCGCCAAGCGAGAAAAGAACCCGTTCGCGTTCCGCCCCGATCTCTTCAGTGAAGACGTTGTTCCGACATCCGAACAACTCACTTCCATAGCGGATGCGAAGGCAATCATCAAGATTCGGTATTCAAGTCGGTCCTTGCTCAAAGATGACCGGCATTTGCAGTTCATGGCGCATCTTGCCGATTCGATGAGCGATCTTGCGAATGGCACTGCCGTGTTTGACCGCATAACGGGTCAGGTCTGGACTTCGGCCGAGTTCAAAAAGGAGCTAGAAGCCAACAACAATGGGGCCCGACCTTCTCTCCAAATCCGAGTTTTTTGGAAGTGCGATGGCGAAGTGGGTCGAGTGCTGACTCGAGGTCTGCGTAAGGTTGGACTCGCTGAATTAGAGTCGCTGCCACTGCCACCGGACCAAGAAGTCCTTGCTACGGGGTTGATGATGAGGCTAGCGCATGAAGGATTCAGAAAGATGAAGCTTCCGAATCAATTGGAAACCGAAGAATATGAGGATCAGTTCATCTTGGAAGTGCAGCCCGCCGTTGGAGTACACAAGGTCAAGATTCTCCGGACTCTGCCTTCATGAACCGTATCCGATTGATTCCATGCCTTGACATCCGCGACGGTCGGGTCGTCAAAGGCACAAACTTCATCGGCATTCGAGATGCCGGCGACCCTGTCGAACTGGCAAAGCGTTACGAAGATCAAGGAGCCGACGAACTTGTCTTCCTGGATATTACGGCGAGTCATGAGGGACGCGCCCCGGTCATTGAGCTCGCTCGTCGAGTTTCGGAGGTGCTGTTTGTTCCGTTTACCGTTGGAGGCGGACTGCGAGAGGTATCGCAGGTGCGAGAGGCTTTGCTCGCTGGTGCGGACAAGGTGAGTCTCAACACTGCGGCGGTCGCGCGCCCCGAACTGATTACTGAATCCGCGGACATCTATGGAGCCCAATGTGTCGTGGTCGCAATCGACGCGCGCATGATCGCGCCGGGAAAGTGGGAGGTGACAACACATGGGGGGCGTTCGCCGACCGGCCTTGACGCCGTCGAATGGGCGAAGCGCGCCGTTACTCTTGGAGCAGGGGAGATTCTTTTGACGAGCATGGACGGGGACGGCACCCGGTCTGGTTATGACTTGGCATTGACCAAGGCAGTCTCCCATGCGGTGAATGTGCCGGTAATCGCGTCAGGTGGGGCCGGAAACGCGGGGCACATGGTGGATGCGGTAGAGCAAGGGGGAGCGGCGGCCGTGCTGCTGGCGGGGATATTACACGACGGTCTGACGACAGTGTCGGAGTTGAAGACTGAGATGCATGATTTAGGTGTCGTCGTTCGGTGATGAGATTTGAAAATTGAGTCGGTTTTGCTCCGGCGAACTTCCGAAGAAAAGGAGCAAGAATCAATGAACTATGGCTCCATTCGACGCCATATGAAGGATCTGAGGGACCATCACAATTGAAACTTGATTGGACTCCCGAATAGCAGAGAAGTCTCAAGAGACTTGATCAAGTCTCCGAGTCACCGCACACCTGGAATACCGCTTGGTGATGCTTGCCTTGGTTCGCTGAGAGGCAAGGCGGCCTAAACTCAATAACGGAGAAACTCGCGTACCAGTGACCCTTGTTGCTCACCATCTAGCAAGAAGGCATCGTGACCGTAGGGCAGGTCAATCTCATGCCATTCTGCGCGCGCCCCGCAGACCCGTAACTCACGAAGCAGATCCACACTCTGCCACGATGGGTACAGCCAATCACTGGTAAAGGAAGTCAATAAGAAGCTTGCCTGTACCGACGAAAAATGGGTTGGATCGTAATCGTCAATGGCTTGAGATAGCACGAGCAATGAGTTCGCATCAAACCGGTGCGTAAACTTTTCACCTTGATACGAAAGATAAGAAGCAACCTGCAACACGCCGTCTTCCCGACGCTCTCGCCCAAACTTTGCTTGAAAGGCGTCCTCTGAAAGGTAGCTCAAGTGCCCGATCATCCGGGCGACAGCCAAGCCGCCTGAAGGCTGGGTATCCAACGGATAGTCGCCTCCCATAAACCCCGGATCACGCCGGATCGCCTGCCGTGCCGCTTCATTGAAGCCGATCTGCATGGCGGAGTGCCTCGCGGCACTGGCTGTCATCCACACTCGTTCAACTCGTTCCGGGAACTGAATCGCCCACTCAAGAGCCTGCATGCCTCCCATGCTTCCTCCTGTGACCAATGCCCACTTTTCAATTCCGAGATGCTGTCGAACGCGATCTTGGGCGGACACCATGTCCTCAACGGTCACCGACGGAAATCGGCTCCCGTATGCTTTGCCATCGGACGCAGTGGATGCAGGCCCCGTCGTGCCTTGGCATCCCCCAAGGGCGTTTGTACCGACCACAAAAAAGCGATCGGTGTCGATCGCTTTGCCGGGGCCGACTAAACGCTCCCACCATTGTGCGCAGTTGGCGTCGCCGCTTAATGCGTGGCAGACGAGGATGGCATTGTCCTTTTCCGAAGAGAGCTGCCCAAAGGTTTGGAAGGCAACGCGAACATCAGTCAAGACATCACCCGAACGCAAAGGCAGGTCGCCAATCGAAACGGATTGACGACCCTCGTTTGATGGGGCCGTGCGCTCATTCTCTTGGAAGAGGGCGTCGTCGGCCACTTAGTCGCGCTTGACTCCGGGGCGGAACGGCTGACCTCGAACGCCGCCCTGCTGTTGCGGAGGTGCTCCACTATCGGTCGTGCCCGGTGGGGGAGCCATGGGAGGGGCGGTAGGAGGCGGTGGTGGCGTTCCGGCCTGCGGATGAGCGATGTTGCCCCCACCTGCGTTTGTAATCGGTACCTCTGCCAGTTGGAGCAAGCGCATGAACTCGCCTCGATCCTTCGCCTTGCTGGCACCCTCTTCAACGCTGATGATGCCAGCCTCAGCCAGTTTGACAAGTGACTGATCAAGGGTCTGCATCTTTTGCTTACCGCCTGTCTGGATGATCGATCCGATTTGGTACGTCTTGTTCTCGCGAATCAGGTTGCGTACGGCGCTTGTGGCATTGAGTACTTCGAAAGCCGCCGCACGTCCGCGCCCGTCTTTACGCTTGATTAGCGTTTGCGAAACAACGCCCAGCAGGTTGACCGACAACTGCATACGGATCTGCTGTTGTTGGTGCATGGGGAAGACGTCCACAATTCGGTCCACGGTTTGCACAGCGTCCACCGTGTGAAGCGTGGCAAAGACTAAGTGTCCGGTTTCTGCGGCCGTAATCGCGAGGTGGATGGTCTCCAGATCTCGCATTTCGCCAACAAGAATGACGTCGGGGTCTTGCCGCAAGACGTACTTCAGAGCGTTGGCAAAGCTGAGAGTATCGACGTCCAACTCGCGCTGATTAATGAGCGCCTTGTGATCATCGTGGACGAATTCAGTGGGGTCTTCAACCGTGATGATGTGACAATTTTGGTTTCGGTTGATCCGGTCAATCATCGCCGCCAGGGTTGTGGACTTCCCGGACCCCGCCGGCCCGGTTACCAAGACCAGACCACGCGGTCGCTCAATGAAATCAAAACACGACGCGGGGAGCTGTAACTCCTCCATCGTCGAAATCGTGTAGGGAATCACCCGGAAGACCGCTTGGGGATGGCTACGTTGCCAGTAGAGATTTCCACGGAACCGCGCAACGGAAGGAATCTCCAAGGAAAAATCAAGTTCCTGGGTTTCTTCGAACCGATCTCGCTGATCTTTGCGCAAGAGCGCACCCATGTCGCGCTGAAACTCGGCGATATCAAACTTGGGGACATCATCCCAGTGGAACAACTCGCCATGCTTTCGCAGATAGACGCTTCCGGTATCGGTCTTGAAGTGGATATCCGATCCGCTTGCTTCCACGCACCGAGTAAGTAATGCTTTGATATCAGGCATTTGCCGTCTCCTGGACGAGACCCTTTTGGGCGGCACGGCGATTGAACTCAATCAAGTTGCTACTCCTTGACAATGCCATCTCGTAGGAAACCATCTTCTTCTCGACAAGACTCAGAAGATGGCTGTCAAGCGTTTGCATACCGTAGTCGTGTCCCGTCTGAATATCCGAAACCATCTGGTGCGTCTTGCCGTCGCGGATCATCGTCCGAATGGATGGCGTTGCCACCATGATTTCGAATGCCGCAACACGTCCCGCCTCATCAATCCGGGGAAGTAGCGCTTGAGAAATGACCGCTTGGAGTGTGACACCCAACTGAGTGCGAATCTGTTCCTGTTGTTCAGGGTCAAAAACGTCCACAACGCGGTCAATTGTCTGGGCGGCATCAACCGTGTGTAAGGTGGAGAACACCAAGTGTCCCGTTTCTGCGGCCGTAATGGCGAGTTGAATTGTCTCAAGATCGCGCATTTCACCGACGAGGATCACGTCAGGGTTCTGCCTCATGATGTGCCGCAAAGCCTCGGCGAAACTGGACGTGTCTGTTCCGACCTCACGTTGATTGATGATCGCTTTCTTGTCCTCGTGGACATATTCAATGGGATCTTCAATCGTAATGATGTGCCGTCGTGTGTTCTCGTTGATGTGATTGATCAACGCCGCGAGACTCGTGGACTTACCCGAACCAGTTGGTCCGGTAACCAGAATGAGACCGCGCGGCAACATGCAGAGATCCTTCACGACCGGAGGGATGCCGATTTCGTCGATTGTCTTGATCCGATAAGGGATTAAGCGGAAAACACCGCCGATATGACCTTGTTGCCAATACAGGTTGACGCGGAAGCGAGCCAAGTTCGGAACCGCATAGCTGAGATCGCACTCCTTGAAGTTCTCAAGTTTCTCCCTTCTCTCATCATTCAGGATTGAGTAGAAGAGTTCTTGGCTTTCTTCGGCCGACATCGCAGGCATGTCCATCCGCTTGAGATCGCCGCGAATCCGCAAAATAGGCGGATTGTTGGCTTTTAGGTGCAGGTCGCTCGCATCCAGTTCAACAACTTGGTGGAGCAACGCGTGGAGTTTCTCAAGCGGAGTAGCCATGATTACCTTCTGAGCATCTGCTTCAACTCGGAGACGATACCGGCGTATTGAATCGCCGTCGGCTCATCGATGATGCCCGCCTTCACAAATCGGACAAGTCCTTGGTTCATGGTCTGCATGCCCCAATATCCGCCCTCGTTCATCAAGTGATAGAGGTCGCCGAAGTGGCCGTCTTCAATGGCCTTACTGACCGTTGGGGTGCAGATGAGAATTTCCGGAACCACGACGCGGCCCTGTCCGTCCGCACGAGGCACGAGTTTTTGCGCGACAATCGCCCGCAGAGAGTTCGCCAATCGTTGGCAAAGGAACCCCTTTTCGTGGGGCGGGAACATGTTGATGACACGGTCAAGCGTCTCGTATGCGCTGGAGGTATGAACGGTGGAGAAGACCAAGTGACCGGTTTCACCAGCGGTAAGAGCGGTGTGCATCGTGGTCACGTCTCGCATTTCACCGATCAGGATGACGTCCGGCGCTTCACGAACGACGGCACGGAGAGCAGGGAGGAAGTCGTCGGTGTCAATTCCAACTTCGCGCTGACTGACATAACCAAGGTGATCCGGGTGCTCAATTTCCAACGGGTCTTCAATTGTGACCAAGTGAACCGGCTTTTCACGGTTGATGATGTCCAGAAGAGCGGCAAGGGTTGTCGTCTTTCCGGAACCCGTCGGACCAGTCACGAGAACCAGTCCTTGTTTGTGCTTTGTGACTTCAGACAAAGAAGCCGGCAAGCCTAGCTCCTCCAGAGGACGAATGCGAAGCGGAATGACACGCATAACCGCCGCCATGTGGGTTCGCTGACGGTAGACGTTCGTACGGACACGGCACTTTTCTTCCACGCGGAAGGCAAGATCCATTTCGTTGGTGTCTTCAAACTTCTTCATCTGCCGTTCGCTCATGACGGGTTTGAGAAGTTCGACAACGTCATCACCGGAAAGGACAGGCCACTCGCCCGGCAGATCCTGCATATGGCTGAATCGCTTGAGTTTAGGCTTTGAGTTCGCCTTGACCATGACGTCGGAAGCGCCGAGGTCGTAAGCGATGTTAACGAGATCGTAGACGGTGAAGTTGAGTCCTGCCATGCCTTGGTTCCGGTTGTGCGCGTGTTTACCCCTCCGCGACCAGCGGAATCAAACGATAGAGCGACGACGCAGGAGGAAATATACCAGTGAGGCCCCTGCTCCAAGGGTCAGCGCGTAGAAGGCATACCGAAGGAAATCCGGCGAAGTTCCGCTTTTGCCTTCGTTTGCTTCCGCTATAGGAACGAAAACCGAAGGAATAGACACTTCAAAAGGGTCTTGCGATGAAACTGCGATTGTGTATTCCAGCGCGGCTGGACTGGCTCGTTCGACGCCTTCTACATAAACCGTATCGGTCCGGTGAGTCATCAGCGTCTTCCCGGCTATTGGCTTGAACTCTTCGATGTTGATGACGAACGTGTCAAGAGTGTAGGGACTTGGCGCGCCAAGGAATGGACGAACGAGGGAAGCTAACTCGACGGCTCCGCTCGGACTTGAAACGCGCTCAACGATAAACTGGCCCGTCGTGAATCCGGCGGCTTCTGCTGAGCCGCTTTCGAATACTTCGATGCCCCACGCAGGTTTTCCGGCGCAAACCACATTGCTTGCCTGTTGCCGCAGGAGTTCGGCAGGATAGCCCGCATTCAGGAGTTTGACGGTAACAATGTCGGCCCCCATCGGATGGTGCCGAACACTCATGACAATGTCGGGGTTACCTGGAGTCGCTCCTCCTTCGGCGGGAACGCTCAGTGAGGCAAAGAGAAGCGCAAACGCGACCCATCCACGGCTACCCCTCACGGTTCAAAGATACCAGTTTGCCTTCACTATCGGTTCCAAATTACGGGTATGCGGAATAGACCTTTTGCCACGGACACAGATATTCGTGCGTTCTTTACGGAGTAAAGGCTATAATGGCGGGCCTATCCCTCCCTTGCTGCATGGTGCGGCAAGGGAGGGTTGGTTCTTGCGATGTACGCGTCTGAAGTGATTGACGGGCGCGGGACCACCAAGAGGTAATCAATGGAAGAGATGGAATTCGATGCTTCGCAGCCGGTGTTATTGACGCCGGAGGGTAACGCCCGTCTGCGTGCTGAACTGGATCACTTGACCAAAGTCAAGCGGGTCGAGATTGCCGAGCGATTGCGTGATAGCAAAGATCACGGCGAGTTCAGCGAGGATAACAGCGAACTCGACGAAGTGAAGCAGGAACAGGCCATTGTCGAGAACCGGATTGCTGAACTCAAGTCGATTTTCTCCAATGCGGAAATCCTTGCGGAAGATGACATTCCGACGGACCACGTCGGTTTGGGATCGCTCGTCAAAGTCAGCAACGAAGACCAGGGCTTTGAGTTTGAACTCCGCATCGTCTCAAGCATCGAAGCGAATCCGGATAACGACCAAATTTCCGATGAATCACCGCTAGGCAACGCCTTGCTTGGTGCCGAAGTCGGCGATGTGATTGCCTACGAAGCCCCTGCCGGGGAAATCAAGTACACGGTTAAGAGCATCCGTCGCTGAGCTTCCATTCGGACCCGTCTCCCCGTCTCGTAGGCTGGTAGAATTCCGTTATCCCCCTTGATTCGGCGACTCCGCCGGAAACAGGCCACCGTACCAAAGGTTATTGAATATGGACAAAAACGACTCGGCAAAATCTGTGACGAAATCCGCGTCCGTCGCCGCTCGCAAGTTCAGTCTGCAAGGTTTTTACCAAGATGTCATGCGCGAGATGAAGCACGTGACGTGGCCCACACGGCATGAAACGGCCCGTCTCACCGGTGTCGTACTCTCCGTTTGTGCCGCTCTCGCCTTCTTGCTCTGGCTCCTGTCACAAGGGTTTGATGTAATCCTGCGCGTCGTAATCGGTGGTGGAGTCTGATGGTCAATACTTGGTTTGCCATCCACACCCTTTCCGGGCACGAAAAGAAGGTCAGCGAACTCATGATTTCGCGCGCCAAGTTAGCCGGCCTGTGGGAGCAGGACATCGTTGAGATTCTTATTCCGACCGAGCCGGAACTCACGACTCGCAACGGGAAACGAGTGGTCGTGCAGAAAAAGCTTTTCCCCGGTTATCTCTTTGTTCGAATGAACCTAAACGACGATGTGTTCAAATGCATCAAAGGCACATCCGGGGTTACTGGATTCCTCCAAAGCGGAAGCAAACCAGTACCGGTCAGCGAAGCCGAGATCGCTCGCATCCAGCGAAACATCGAAGTGAGCGCAGAGGCTCCGCGAGTGAACTTCTCGAAGGGCGATATCGTACGCGTCATCGAAGGGCCGTTCGTGGATTACACCGGCAAGATCGAAGAGGTGAATTCAGAAAAGGAGACGCTCAGCGTCATGATCAACATCTTTGGTCGCGATACGCCTGTCAAACTCGAATTCACCGGTGTCGAAAAGCAGTAGTTCCAGTTCCGTAGCTACCGAGTGGCGGTGGCCAACGCATGACCGAGAGGCGGAGTTGCGATTGGAGTCGCAAGTCGGCCTCTCTCCGCTAATGGTGCGGGTGCTCGTGCAAAAGGGCTTCACGGATCCCGACAAGGTTCACCGCTACCTAAACCCCCACGTTGGTGACCTCCATGATCCCTCGCTTCTGCCCGACTATGCGGCGGCAGAATCCATCCTCTTAGAGGCACTCGCCAACAAGCACCAAATCTATGTTCACGGCGACTTTGACGCCGACGGCGTGACGTCAACGGCTTTGCTCACGCGATTTTTTCGTGTGTTTGAATCACCTGTGCATTACTTCGTACCGCACCGACTGGAAGACGGCCACGGTATGACCCCAGAAGCGGTGCAGTTCGCCGCCAAAAAGGGAGCAAAAGTCTTGATCACCTGTGACGTAGGGATCCGAGCGCACGAGTCGCTTGCGCTCGCTCGCTCCCTTGGCTTGCGGACCATCGTCACCGACCATCACGAAGCATCGGAAACCCTGCCGGAAGCAGACGCAGTTGTAAACCCAAAGCGTGATGACTCCAATTACCCCTTCGATGGACTTTGCGGGGCTGGAGTTGCTTTCAAGCTTTGTCAGGGCTTGGCTCGCTCATCATTAGCCCAATCCTACGGGATCAATGAGCAGGTATTCATTCAGAGGTTCTCATCTCTGGCTGCCATCGGAACGATTGCCGACGTCATGTCCCTCGTTGACGAGAACCGAGTGATCGCAACCCTCGGACTTGAGTCGATTCGAACGACAAAGTGGGTGGGGTTGCAGCAGATTCGGGATGCATCCACTGCAAACGGTGACAAGCAACCTTACAGTCTCACCTCCCGCTCAGTTGCGTTCGGTATCGGTCCTCGCATCAACGCGGTTGGCCGTCTAGACTCAGCCGACAAGGCTCTCGAGTTGCTTCTCGCTAGTAAAGAGCAGGCAGACGACGCTGCGAAGTGGATGAGTGAACTCGAGGATTTCAACACGGCCCGAAAATCGCTCCAAGAGGAGCTAACCGAAAAAATTATTGAAGAAGTCGCAGAATGGGATCCAATGCCGAAGGTATTGGTTTACGGCAGTCCCGAAATGCACCCCGGCATTGCAGGATTAGTCGCGGGCAAACTCCGTGAGCGATTCAACCGCCCGGCGTTCGTTTGCTCTTTCTTTGAGGACGGCACCGCCGGTTGTTCCGGTCGCTCGATACCGGCGTTCGACATGGGGACCGCAATTGACGACCTTGCTCCGTTGATCCACCAAGGGGGGGGACACCGACAAGCCGGCGGCTTCCGATTCGCAACGGAGAAGTTCGAGGAGATTCGAGAATTCTTGATCCACTATGCGGATGAGAGACTAAAGGATGAAGAACTTATTATTGTCCCGGTCGTTGATATCGAACTCCGGCCAAGCGACGCGACAGTAGAAAGCGTGCGGGAATTGAGCCGACTTGAACCAACCGGCAACGGCAACGAGATGCCACGATTTGGTGTTCGTGGCGCGGTGTTGGCCTCCGTAAAGTTTCATCCAAACGGCCATGCGTTCCTCCGCTTCCGTTTATCAGACGGTCGCGAGATCAAGACGAACTGTTGGCATCGTGCGGAGGAGTGGCAAGACGCGGAAGTCGAAGTCGCTTACGACCTCATTGTGGAGCAGTTGGTGAACAGTTACAACGGGAGAGAGTCGGTTGAGTGGAAACTCACTCACTACCGTCCGCACCAACCGTAATCCGCAACGTTTTTTTGGTACCGACATCGCGCACCGTCACTTCGATCACGTCGCCCACTGCGCGCTCGAATAGGATAGACGCCAGGTCAATGGAGTTGCCAACGACCTGCCCGTCCACGGCGATGACGATCATACCGGCCTGAAGCCCGCCCCGAAAGGCGGGAGAATTCGGCGCGACACTTGTGATCAACGCCCCTTCACCGTCTGGTGACGCCTTGAAGAACGCTCCAATCGTTGGGTGATTGACCTGGTGGGTGTCGCTGAGGAAACCGTCGATGACTCGCTCCAGAGTCTTCGGACTGACGCTGTATCCGACGTTCAAACCAACCGGGCCAAAGTTTCCGGCCCCGGATGCTTGCGCCGCACCGACGTTTTCGTACGCTGAGCCCAACAATCCCACTAAGTTGCCGCTGGCATTGAAGATCGGAACATAGCCGTTCGCGTTAGGCGAAGCTTCAAACTGATATTCCGTGAGAGGCAAGAACCGGTTCTCGGGCCCGACGATGCCCACCCGTCGGCCGACCACCTGCGTACCTCGAATCGGTCCATTTGGCGTGGCGGCAAGCACCGGCCCCGAGCTCAGGAGGGTGGAGAGAGTGATCGCGGGGCGACCGAGCACCATTTCCGATGGGACGACGAGGAGAACCAACCGCGTTACATCATCTCTAGTCAAAACGTTAGCCGGCGAAAGTTTCCCGTCCTGAAACTCTAGGATTACGGCATCTTGACTCAGGTCGCCGGTGAGCATGTAGCCGCGAGAATCAATCAGCACCGCGACGCCTGCGTTACGGCTCCCGACTCTGACCAAAGCCACCGAATCGCGCACTTGCTCCCAGGTTGCATCCGCACTGAAGGTCGGCGGAACGCTGGATTGAGGAGAGGGAAGCAATACGGGAGGAAGCCCCGCGAGCATCAACTTAGCCACCAAATACAACATCTGTCAGGGGCGCCTCCGTCGCTCGGGGTACGCCTGTACTGGCGCTCGGTCGATTGCCAACCACGACAACCTTCGGGCCGTTGTTTGTGGGGGCATTCATGCTTGCGGCAGCCGGTTCACTGGCTTCTGAGTTCGACGCGCCATTTCGGGCGGCGGCGGGGCTACTGTCATTCACCGACGCCGGACGAGCCATGTCAGCCATGGACGGTGTGATCTCGTTGGGATTCCCTCGGTTGGATGACTCAACGCGCGAGGCATAATTGCTCGCCGGACGAGACGCACGGCGCTGGTTCGTGCGTCGAACAGGGGAATCATTCGCTGGCGCGATTGTCACCGCCGGATTGCTGGGCGTTGTGATACGGTCGTTTGCGCTTGCGCTTTCAAGCGGGTCAATGAGGGGCTCAACATCTTGATTCGTCGCCAGATTGCCACTAGGCACGGCAGTGGTGGCCGGCCCCATGTTGACCTCGGGTTGCGGAATCGCATCCGGTCGGGCGATGAGTAAGAAGTAAAGCGATGCCGCAGCAACGGCCCCGGAGGGCACGGCCCATTTCCACCACGGCTTGCGCGCCGGAGGCGGGGCGGCCGCGAGACGAACCTCGCGCATCACATCGGCAAACTGCGTCCGTGACTCGGTTTTCGGCTTCAGTGTGCGCAGTTCGTCCTTCAGATCGAGCCAGAGCCGATCTTCGTCGTTCCTCGGGGCGGCGTTGCCGTCCCATAAATCCATCAAGTGGCGATCGTGTTCCTTCACGTGAGTTCTGCCTCCATCCGAGGCGTTATTCGGTCTTTCAGGGCGCGACGGGCACGCAAAACGCGTAGTTTTGCTCCGCCGACCGAGCAGCCCAGGAGTTCCGCGATCTCCGCGTACTCCATCTCTTCCAAATCGCGCATGATGATGAGTTGGCGATGGGCATCGGACAGTTCAGCCAATGCTTCTCGCAACATCTGTCGGCGTCCGTCCGCAACGAGGTTTTCGTTGGGATCCTCTCGGTCGCCTTCGGTCATCCAAATCAAGCCTTCGCTGGCCTGTTGCTGTTCCAAATGGTGTCGCCGGTGCACCATGCGTGCCCGGTCGGTGCAGAGATTCGTCACGATCCGCAAGAGCCAAGTAGTGAACTTGGCGCGGTCTTGGTAACTTCCGATGTTGCGGAAAGCCCGGACGAATGACTCTTGGACCACATCCTCGGCCTCGTCTCGATTGCGGATCATCTGGAGCGCAAACCGGAAGACGAGTTCACGGTGGCGGTCGAACAAGAGTCCGAACGCAGATTCGTCACCCGCTTTCGCGCGGTTGACGAGAGCGATGTCTGAATCGTCCGACGTGGGAACGCTCACTACCGCTTGACGCACCGTAGGGGGAAGTTCAATCCGGATTGTAGTCCTCGCCACCATGTTACTACGGATGAAACGAGTGGAACGGAGCCCTCGTTACAGTTCGTTTCAGTCTGAATAGGACTCATCGGACGGGCTTGATGGGCTGAACTCCACGACTTCATAGAGTTGGGCTTGCCTTGAGGCTCCAATGTCGGCAGACAGGATAATTCTCGGCCGTACTCAGGTGAATCCCGTAATCGTGCAACTGAGATGCAGAATCGTTCATGCCGGATACTTGGGTCACCAGGATGCCAAACTGATTGATATGAACCTCAGGTTGACTCTGCGCCAAGTTTGGGCGATTGTCAGCATCTACATTCAAGAGGGGTTCGCCTACCGCGCGTCGGGGGTGATCTGGATCCTCACCGACATGAGCACAGCGGTCACCATGCCGTTCCTGTGGATTGCGGCGGCCGCAGACGGGCCGATCAAAGGGTTCGGGGCAGCCGACTTTGTCGCCTATTACGTTGTGATGTTGTTCGTTGCCTCGCTAGTGCAAAGTCACTTTATGTGGGAGATCGGCTACGAAGTGAGAGAAGGCATCTTCTCGTCGCAACTCATCCGCCCCATGAATTGGTACGCGTTCATGCTGGCCCGCAACCTCGCGTGGCGCGTTGTCCGAACGTTCTATTTCATTCCTTTCGCGATTCTGATGCTCCTCATGTTCTGGCAGTGGCTGGCCGGCGTACACCTCTACTGGGGATGGGAGGTCTGGGTATTGCTCTTTCTGGGACATGCCCTGAGCATCTGCTTCGTGCTGGCTATGGGTTTGATTGCCTTATTCACGCAAGAAACCGACTCGATTTTCGGTCTTTATTACTTTCCGATGTTGTTCCTCAGCGGCCGCATGTTTCCGGTTGATGTCATGCCCGACTGGGTGCGAGTCATGGCGATCTTCTCACCGTTCTACTACACGACAGGTGCGCCGACCGAAGCGATCATGGGACGGCTCTCCCCCCAACTCATGGTGCAGGCGATCGGCTGGCAGTTGATCTGGATCACGCTCTCGTTTGTGGCTTACAAGTTCATTTGGTCGCGTGGCTTGCGACAATACACCGGCGTCGGGATGTAGAATTCAGATATGTGGGAGGGGCTCCGGGCGTGGTTAAGTTGCGCCCAGTCTTATGGAGCGGAGGAGAGCTAAGTTTCGCCGGCCCCGTAACCCTGCCACCAGCAACCTTGCGCGCCCGCACTCCTACCGCCTAGCAACCCTACGGCAAGCAATCACGCCAGACTCATTTGAGGCTGGTAATCCCATCAGCGCGTACCCAAGAGAAACAGGGCATATTCAAGCCGGAGACGACGACCGATACATGACTTTCCCTATGATTGCCGCC
This sequence comes from Fimbriimonadaceae bacterium, assembly GCA_019638835.1. GTDB lineage: Bacteria > Armatimonadota > Fimbriimonadia > Fimbriimonadales > Fimbriimonadaceae > JAHBTC01. The sequence goes on along the minus strand of JAHBTC010000053.1, from coordinate 1,113 downwards.
TTCCTCTCCCTTGTCGCCATCGTGGCGGCCTGGGAACTCACCAAAGACGCGCTCAAGCGCACTGAGGTACGCGACTAGCCATCGTGCGCCGGGCGTGAGCCCGTGCTTCGTTCGGAGGAGTGTTCCGCCGTCGGGTTTGCTAGGCCCGGCAACGGTGGACACTCCTTTTTCTTGCGTGAATCGGCTCATCGCCTTGATCACGGAGGGTCTGGAAACCACCAAAACGCCATTTCCAAAACAAATCGACCCTCATGGTCCGCAGAAACTCCTCCAGTTGGGGAACTTCATTGCCACATCATGTAGAACTCCGTCTATCTCAATCGCCGAAACCCAGTAGATGAATCTGACAATTTTACGAGGAAGTTCGCTGGGGCGGCAAGTTCCAGTATCTTTCCAGTATTGGGCCATGTATCATACGGATGTCGAGGCCTCTAGACGGATCGAAAAAGCCAAGACCCGGGCGGGGTGTCCGGTCGAGTTATGGGGGGCGGTCGCCAAGGATGGTGCCGCCTTTCTTTCTCCCGAACAGGGCCCGCCGAGAAGAACGCCATGGCCGAGAAGGCACGCCGCCCATTCAATGGAGTCGCCGGGGGGAGCAATACCACCCTGGACCCAAAAGGGCGCGTCATCGTGCCGAAAGACAAGCGTGACCACCTCGGCGACGACTTCGTGATCAATCTGGGTGAGCGAGGGCAACTCGTTTGCTTTCCCGTCCCCGTTTGGAACAAGTTGATGGACACGATCGAAGAGTCCGACCCCCTAAGTCTTGGGGCAACCGACTACATTCGTGAGTTTGTGGGCACGGCCGAGTTTGATAATAATTGCGATCCTCAAGGTCGGCTTGTGATCCCCAAAGATCTTCGTGCGCGCGCGAAGATCACCTCTGAGGTTCGCATCGTGGGTCGAGGTCCAGTAGTGGAGATTTGGTCGCTTGAAGAGTTCAACTCTTATCAGGATTCGATCGAGGATTACAACGTTCAACGCAAACTCGGCATTCTCAATGCGAAGCGACGCATGGCGGAGGGGATTTGACCCACGTCAGTGTGATGCTCACCGAAGTACTTGAGATCCTCAATCTCAAGCCGGGACAAGTTGCCGTGGATGGCACCCTTG
>JAHBTC010000052.1 GCA_019638835.1 Fimbriimonadaceae bacterium | reverse complement strand
GATTTCCGCTTGCTCGTCAGGGGATATTGAGTCACTCATCAATGTTTCCCGACTCTCCGAACTCCCAACCCGGGAATTCGGAATCGAGAGCCGCGCGAATCGCATCTTCGTCATACCCGCGACTCGCTAATCCGCGAGCGGCCGAGGCGGCAGAGTCCCACTTCTGCCGTTGTCTTCTCAAAAGTGCGATGGCTCGATCACGCTCTTCTTCCTCCGCGCTCACCAACGATTCACCATCAAGTCCCCGGTTGAGCAACCGTTGCTTCACTCTGCCCTTGCCCAATAGCCGTTGCTCTCGGTCTTTTTGAATCTGCCGCTCGGCAACCCTCTGGTCGTCCAGCCAGCCGTAGGCTTGAACCCTTGCAATCGCCTCGTCCGCGACTTCGGGCGGTATGAGGCGCTTCTCCATACGATCCCGCAACTCCGACTCGGTTCGGTCGGCGGTCGAAAGCCATTTTGCAATCGCTTCAACCGCCCTTTGAACGGGATCACTCGTCGGTTTCAGCGACTTCTTCGGTTCGGACATGTCTCGGTGGAACGAGCTTTGCCTTCAATTGCGATTCGATCTCTTGGAGCATTGCCGGATTTTCCTCTAGCGCAACTTTTGCGTTGTCGCGGCCTTGACCAAGTCGCTCGTCCTTGTAGTTGTAGTACGCGCCACTCTTCGAGATGAAGTTGTGCTCAACTCCAAGGTCTAACACATCCCCAGCCCGACTGATTCCTTGTCCAAAAATGACGTCAAATTCGGCTTGCTTGAACGGTGGGGCAATCTTGTTCTTGACGACCTTCACCTTTGTTCGACTCCCGTAGCTGTCGGTTCCGTTTTTAAGCATTTCACCTCGCCGGACTTCGAGTCGGCAGGAAGCCCAGAACTTGAGGGCTCGACCACCCGGTGTCGTTTCCGGATTTCCGAACATAACGCCAATCTTTTCGCGAATCTGGTTAATGAAGATGCACGCCGTGCTCGTTTTGCTGATGGTGCCACCTAGTTTTCGAAGGGCCTGCGACATCATTCGGGCTTGCAAGCCGACGTGACTGTCACCCATATCCCCTTCAATCTCATTTTTTGGTACCAGGGCTGCGACCGAGTCGAGAACAACGACATCCATCGCACCGCTCCGAACCATGGCATCCATGATTTCCAGCGCTTCTTCACCACTCGTGGGCTGGCTCACATAGAGTCGCTCGATATCGACCCCGAGTCGCTGGGCGTATTCGGTATCAAGCGCGTGCTCGGCGTCAACGAACAGGGCCATTCCACCGTTCTTTTGGGCTTCGGCAATGACGTGCAAGGCAAGGGTGGTTTTGCCGCTGCTTTCCGCGCCGTAGATTTCGGTGATTCGCCCCTTCGGTATTCCCCCGCCGCCGAGCGCAATATCCAATGCCAGCGATCCGGTCGAGACCGTCTCAATAGGCTCGACCTTGTTGTCCCCAAGGCGCATGATCGACCCTTTCCCAAAGGCCTTCTCAATCTGCTGCACCGCATTCATCACGGCTTCGCCGCGGTCGTTTGAAGTATTTGTCCGAGCTGCCACGTTCGTACTCTCAACCATAACGATACACGTTTGTCCACTAGTTTGGCAAGGTTTTGGGTATCGCGGACTGAAAATTGACCCCGCAATTGAACGGGTTTTCTCACGGAATAGAACACGAATTGCTGCCTCGGAGAACGGCGATACGCTCACTTTGAGCCTAAATCACCCGTTCGGTCCCCAGAAACCTAGTAAATCCATCGTCACTACTCGTGCGGGGCGTTAGATAAAATGAGTTTGGTAGGAATTTGCCTGCCATTGGTTTGGAGAAGAAATGAAATCGTTCGGTTTGGTGGTTCTCGCCTTCGCGTCGGCGAGCGCATTTGCGCAGAACTCGATCACGTTTGCAACCTTTGCGGATCCCTCGGGCAACGGGAACAACCCGATGTTCACGCATGATCGAAATGCGAACACCCTCGTTGGCGACTGGAGCCAGCAAGGCCTCACGCTCATCGGCCCTGGACTCATTGGTCAGCCGACGATCACAAATGCGACGTTCAGCACAACCACACTGGCACTTACCGAAGTCGTTCCGGGCATCTTCTCGGTCGGGGCCGGCAGTGTGATCTTCCGCGACGACAGTAACAACGAAATCTTCACGATCAGCTTTTCCGGTGGAACGTATGTCGAGGGCGCCGGTGCGGGTGCAAGCGAATTCCGTGGTCAGAATGTTGACTACACGGGGCCGCTTGTACCGGCAGGAACTGATGGCAACCAATTCAACTTCTCGTTTGCGAACCAAGTGAACTCACAAACTTCGACGACTTACACGGCTTCGTTCACTTCCAGTGCTGTCGTGCCCGAGCCTGCATCCATGATCGCCCTGGGTGCTGGACTCGCCGCGTTCGCGGCCCGACGACGACGCAAGTAACTACCATCTCAACCTCCCCGCAGCGATTGCTGCGGGGAGGTCTCGTTTTTTGAGTTGCGGCCAATAATCAAAGAACTGGTAGGAATACCAGGAGATCTGTCGTTTGAATCTGTTACAATGGAGGCGGTCGCACTCTGTGTGACCGGAGAGAAGGAAATGAAGCGAACTTTAGTCTTGGCGCTTGCGGTCACCCTTTCGGGCGCGGCCATGGCCCAATCCATCACCATGGCGACATTTGCCGACCCGAGCAATAATTCGGCGAACCCGTTATTCCTGGTTGACACAAACGCGAATCTCATGTTTGGCGGTTGGAGCGGACTTGGTTTGACTTTGGAAACCCCCGGATTTATAGGTGGTGGCAGTTCGAACGACGTTACATTCCAGTTTGCACCGACCAACCTCGTCCCGGTGATTCCCGGTGCCATTTACACGACGGGCCCGATGCTCGTTACCTTCCTCGATTCGGCAAACAATCCGCTTTTCAACGCAACCTCGACAAGTGGCGTACTCGTGATTGATGGTGGCGTAGGAGCCAGCGATCTCCGACTCGAAAACGTAACGCTCTCTGGACCTAACGTGCCGGTTGGCCTGACGCAGGAAATGTTCAACTTCAGTTTCGCAAACGGTGCTGACCTTCAAGCAGGTGTGCGAACTTACACCGCTTCGTTCACTTCCTCGGCCGTGGTACCTGAGCCTGCGAGCATGGTTGCTCTGGGTGCTGGTCTCGTGGCTCTAGCTTCTCGACGCCGACGAAAGTAATCGGCGCACTCCATTTTCCAACTCTTTCGCCCACCCTGTCCCCAAAAAGGACTCGGTGGGCGTTTGCTTTACGTTCCCCCCATGACGTAATCTCCGAAGTCCGTCATGAGGTGGCACCTTTCCTTATTCTTGGTATGGATCGCCGCCTTCGCGGGCGCCCAAGAACCGATCACGATCCGCATGATGGCGGGTCCAGGACAAGGGATCCCAAGCCGCGAGTCGACGAACCCGCGAGAAATGACCCGAAGGGCCATCTTTGATGAATTCCACAAGCAGAATCCGGATGTAAGAGTCGTCAATGCCGGCGGGCTGGAACTGGTGGGTGAAAGGGCCGAATCAGGGTTCTTGATGTCAATGGCGGGTGACACCGCTCCCGATGTCTTTTACGTCAACTTCCGACAGTACTTCAGTTACATTGATCAAGGGTTCTGTTTGCCCCTTGACGACCTCATCGCAGCAGACCCCACGTCCACTGAGAGAGTACATCCTGAAATTGCAGAGGTGCTTCGCTCGTACGACGGTCGGCTCTACGCAATGCCTTTCTATCAGGTCGCGCAAGCTCTTTACTACCGAAAGGATCTCTTCGCGCAGGCAGGGCTTGACCCTGAAAAGCCACCGCGCACATGGGCGGAGTTCGAGGAGTACGGCCGGCAAATCACGGAACGCATTCCGGGAACGAATGGTTTCGTTTTTTCTGCGGGACTCGGCGGGCAGGGGTACTGGTGGACAAACTTTGTTTGGCAGGCAGGGGGAGAAGTCCTCGTTCCTGCCGACCGCGGATATGTTCGCGCGGCCGTGGATTCGCCTGAGGCTGCCGAAGCATTGGAGTTTTATCGCCGCCTTACCGTGACCAAATGGCAAGGGGCGGACGGAAAGACGTACGGTCCAATCGCTCAAGTCACACCAACCTGGTCCGACGATGTTCGCCGGGGCAAAGTCGCCATGTGGTTCAGCTATACGAACGACATTATGCTGAGCATAAGCGACCTGAACCCTTCCCTAATTGGCATCGGTGCTATGCCCGCGGGCCCGGCCGGTTCGTGGGGAGAAATCAACTCCGGGATGTGGGCGATCAACGCAAACGTCAAGGATCCTGAGCGGTTAGACGCTTGCTGGCGCTTCATCAAGTTCTTTGTGAGCCAAGAAGCGGCACGAATCAACACCGAGAAATTTGTTGATCTTGGGTTAGAAAAGCTGCTCAATCCTTCACTCCTGAAGCAGTTCGGCTTCGAAAATTTAGCCCGCACCGTTGACCCAGGATACGTTCGGGCGAACGAAGAACTTTTCACACATGGCAAGCCCGAACCATATGGCCGAAACAGTAATCAGGTTTATGTGGTGCTGGATTCGGCACTAGACCGCGCCAGACTAGAGCCAAACACTCCCGCCCGCGAAATTCTTCGCGACGTGAACGAAGAGATGAATCAAAAACTTCTCGGCTACGTGCCTGAGGAGACAATGAGTGCGTTACGCGCGCGCGCAACGACGATTCTCGTGATCGTGGTTCTCATTTCGGTGGCACTTGGTGTGTGGGCAGCAAAGCGGGCTAGCGGCGCCATTGATTGGATGGAAACGCGAATCCCGGTCGGAGGGAGTCGGAAGCGGATTCGTCGTTTTATCCTTGCTTGCCTCATTCCCGCTTCCGTGAGCACTCTCGTTTGGGCTTACTACCCGTTGCTCAGAGGTCTCGTCATCGCATTCCAAGACTATCGGATAACGACCAAGAGCCAGTTCGTAGGCTTAGACAATTTCATTAGTGTCTTCACCTCGCCTATTTTCTGGAAGAGTCTCAGTAACAGTGCGATCTACGTCACCTTGACGATTGTCATTGGATTTCTGATTCCCATTTTTTTGGCGCTGGCCTTGAATGAGATCCCGCGTCTAACGGTGTTCTTCCGAACCGTTTTTTATCTGCCTGCGATGACGTCCTCAATTGTCATTGCATTCATGTGGCGCCAGTTTTATGACAAGTCTGAGCAGGGGCTCTTGAACTCAATTCTTGCTCCTGTCATCAATCTGATCAATCCGATCTGGCAGGGGCTAGGACAAGGTCCGATCCCGGTAGCGAATGATTGGTTAGGTGACCCGAAACTTGCCATGTTCGCTGTCGTTTTGCCGGGAATCTGGGCGGGAGCCGGACCAGGCTCCATCCTTTATCTTGCGGCACTGAAGAACATCCCTGGAGAACGCTACGAGGCTGCTGATCTTGATGGCGCGGCCTGGTGGCACAAGATCCGCTTTATCACCATTCCCAGCCTCAGGCCGCTGATTCTGATCAACTTGCTGGGCGTATTCATCGCCGGATTCAAAGCGATGGAGAATATCTTCGTCCTTACGGGCGGTGGTCCGCTTTACTCCACGCACACCGTTGGCCTCGAAATCTGGACTAATGCCTTTATGTTCTTGAAGTTTGGTTATGCGACGGCGGCGGCTTGGGTGATGGGCGCGATCCTCATCGGCTTCACTCTCGTTCAGATTCGGTCTTTGACTCGCATGAAGTTCACGGCGGCGAAGTTGTGACCCCGAACCAATTGAGGGTCGCCGACGTTTTGCTGGATGCGAACTCGGCGGGCGGGGACGCAGAATTCACGTACGAGGCAGGTCCGGATGTCGAAGTGGGACAGGCCCGGCTGGTCACATTGGCCGGTCGCACCGCACTGGGCTATGTACGGTCAGTGCGAGAGGTCAGTGAATCTGAACTAGGATTTGACCCCGTCAAGTTACGGCCCCTCGGGCCGTTGATTCCGGGATTACGCCTGCCTCATGTGCTCATGGATATAGTGCGAGAGGTCGCCAAGACGACATTGTCCTCGCCCAGTGCCGCATTGACCCTCGTTATGCCGTCAGGGGCCAAGGATCGGCTCGTCACTCGGTGGGTAGCAACCGGAGTTGCACCCGAAAGCCCGCTACCCATCGTCTCAAACGAAGTTCTGGAAAGCCTCCGCGACCTCCCGATCACGGAGAAGAAAGGCGAAAAGGTTGCCCCGAGTATTAAGCGGGCCCTCCGCGACTTAGAGAAGTTCGGGCTCGTGCGAAGAGAGTTGGAGTTAGATTTACCCGCCGAAAAGAAGGCACCGATTTCGTACCACCTCACCGAAGACGGAGCGAAAATTGAAAGGTTTTTGACCGGACTGGGACGGAAGCGACCCGCTCAATCCATGGCGGTCGTCGCACTGCAGGGGTCGGATCGAGCCGGTTTTACGGCCGCCGAACTTCGCACCATGACGGGAGTTACCGACCGTACATTGAAGGCACTTATCGCGGCAGAACTCCTCGTGGAAGTTGCTCAGGAATCCTCCCCCACGAGCACCGCCCCGGAACCGAATGCGGATCAAAAGGCGGCCTTGGATGCAATCACCGATAGGATGCAAGCGCGGGAGGCTACCGGCTTTCTTCTTTACGGCGTTACGGGTTCAGGCAAGACCGAGGTTTATCTCCGTGCCGCTTCCGAGGCGCTACGTCTTGGGCGGCAAGTGCTTTATCTTGTTCCCGAGATTGCATTGACGGCCCAGGTAGTCGCTCAGTTGCGCGAGCGGTTTGGCCATCGCATCGCCATCCTGCATAGCAATCTCACCCCAGTGGAGCGACTCAGGCAATGGCAACGGGTGCAAACGGGCGACGCTCCTCTCGTTCTTGGGCCGCGGTCAGCCCTGTTTGCGCCACTAGATAACCTCGGGCTCATCGTTGTTGATGAAGAACATGAGGGCTCTTACAAGCAGGAATCGAGTCCCCGTTATGACACTCGAAGACTTGCCAAATGGCTCGCGCAAGAACATGGTTGTCCGGTGGTATTCGGCTCGGCCACTCCGAGCCTTGAGAGTTTCCATGCGGCGCAAACGGGCAATCTCGGTTTGTTGAGGTTGCCGAGGCGAGCGGCTGAGGCACAATTGCCGACCGTCGAAATCGAAGACCTGCGACTACTCTATCGTACGGGCCGAGCAAGCATCCTCGGTCCGCAACTGCACGACGCCCTTTCAGAAACGCTAAACCGAAAGGAGCAGGCGATTCTCTTCCTCAACCGCCGAGCGTACAGCCCCGTGCTCCAGTGCCGGGACTGCGGTCATAGGTTCGACTGTCCACAGTGTGCGGTTGGGCTTGCATTCCACCGACGGGATAACGCATTGCGATGCCACCATTGCGATCATAAATCGCCGGTGCCTACGCAATGCCCGAAGTGCGAAGGGGGACGGATCGCTCCGGTGGGAGTGGGTGTCGAAAGGGTCGAAGAAACCCTTTTGGAGAACTTTCCGGATGCTCGCGTAGCGCGTCTTGACCGCGATATCGCTCGCCGCAAGGGAGCACTAGATGAAATTCTCACTCAGTTCCGAGGCGGAGACTTGGACATCCTTGTGGGTACTCAAATGGTAGCTAAGGGGTTCGATTTTCCGCGCGTCACTTTAGTTGGGGTCATTGCCGCCGATGTATCTCTCAATGTGCCTGATTTTCGGGCCGCCGAGCGCACATTCCAGCTTTTGGCACAGGTCTCGGGAAGAGCGGGGCGGGCCCACCTTCCGGGCAGAGTTGTGATTCAGACGTTTAATCCGGACCATGCAAGCATCGCCCGCGCAATCGCGCACGATTACGACGGGTTCGCTTCGGCGGAGCTAGGCGAACGTGTTGAGTGGTCGTATCCACCGTTTGTTCGACTGGTCAACGTCATCATTTCGGGCGAGGACAAAGAAACTGTGGAAACACGAGCGCTGAACGTTGCGATCGCGACTGATAAGGCTATGCCAGGCGCAGCGGTTCTAGGGCCGGCTCCTTGCCCCCTCGAGCGCCGTCAGAGTCAGTGGCGAAATCACGTCTTGATCAAGTTGCCGCCGGGTGCCGATCCATCCCCTTTGCGCGAGCCTATCGAACGACTGATGGACAACGAGTGCCGAATCGTGATTGATGTTGACCCAGCGTCGTTGGTTTGAAGGAGTTGTCGGAGGAGTCCGTACATTGCGAAAACGGATCAAGCTGGTTCAAGACAAAGGACAGTTTCACGACGTAATCTAGTCTCGTCGGCCGCCGATTGGGCCCCGAAGGCTTGGTGGTCCACCGGTTCCGCCGGTTGTGCCGCCGCCTGTGCCACCACCCGTTGATTCACGACCCGGAATCTCATCCTCATCAATCGCTACGGTTCCCTGAACGTCCTTTGCGCTCATCGCATCGTCTCCTTCGCGTGTGCTGACCTCGACTTGTACCGCCGTCAAGTCGTCGCCAATCGAATTGATGAATCGAACCTGACGCCCGGAGCCCGTGCTCTTCATCACCATGATCTCCCGTTCTCCGTCGTAGTCGGCCTGAGGCGCCCACATCATCCGCCAGCCGTCCGCCCCCATGTTTTGGCGGGCCTGCGGATTACCGGTCACGACGGCGCGTCGCTGTCCCGTGGCATACCAATACTCCACCTTATCGGCCCGCACCGCAATCGGATACGCACGAAGGTTATTGCCATCTCGAACCGAGTCTCTCGCCGCCGGGTCGACCGTAGCCGCCGGGCGATTTCGCGCGATCTCCTCGGGAACCACGGGTTGAAGAGGCGGAATCGGCTCTTCTTTCGGGGCAGGAGAATCCTTGGGCTTGATCAGCATGTCCACGTTAGTCTCAAAGATTGCCCGGCGCTCCCGCCGGAAGATCGTCGCCCGCCCGCAGACGATGTTGGCATCCTTGCCGTAATAGCGGACGTTCCCGGTCGCGACAAGCACCTGCGTCTCCGTGTTTTGCTCAATTCGATCAGCGAGCACGATGACTTCACCATCCGTGGCTCTTGCCTTGGTATGGATGTAGATTCGTCCCCGCAGATCAGTACGCTCCGCACTTACCGTCCAATCGCGTGCGGTTCCCGGGGCTGGGTTTGACCCCTCGGGTGGCTGACCACGCCAGGTGATTCCCTGCGCGGTTCCTTCGCGGGTCTTGAGGTTGTATGTGAATGCATTCGCGTCCACCATTCCGCCGCCGAGCAATCCGCGGACCGGATTGTTGATCGTCAACTGTGCGCTTCGCCCGTCAAAGACGGCTTGCATGGTCGCCAAGCGGAAGTCCTTTCCCTCAACGGTCAGAATTCCGTCCCCGGTGAGCCGCTGAATTGGCGGGTTATACGTCGCCCGCGTCATTGCGTACTTGAGTTCAGTCTTGGGATCAACGTAGAAGACGCCGTTGCGAACATCCACCATCTCCACGGCAATGCGGTCACGAGTGGCATTCAACTCACTGACGTTTGCTTTTGTCCGTAGTCCGCCTTTGTCGTCGTAAGACGTGTACTCAATATCCCGCATCTCCAATGCATTGGGGGAAATCGGTCGATCTACGTACTCGCGTAGCGGATCAGCCTTTAGAAGGTCACGAACCCCATAAGTGATACCGATGGTAACGGCTAGGAACGCAAGCGCACCTAGCCAACCCCACTTCGGACCGTTAGTTGATCGTGACATTCACAGTACTGACTTGATTGACCTGGGCGACCGTTACATTCGCCGACCCGGTCAATGCGCCTTTTGTCGCTACTACTGTATACGATCCGGTAGGCGCCCAGAACGTGAATGTGCCAGTTGCCGTCGCCGTTCCGGTTCGGATAACGTTAGGCCCCGAACGCAGTTCGACTGCTGCGAAGGCACCCGAACCACTTGGCAGCACCTGACCCGAGATGTTGAAGGGCAACGGCGGCGGCTCTGAGCCACCTTCCGGGGTCAGGCTGATCGTTCCGACGTCAACGACTCCACCGACGGGTGCGCTACCCGGACTGAAAAATCCGTTGAAGTAACCGGAACGCTCCACCGTGCCCTGCAGACCGAAGAAAACGGCTTGACCGTTGGATGAGTACGCGACCTGCGTTAATGTAAATCGACCATCGGCGGCGGAACTCGTCCGCTTTCCACCCAGCGAAACAACGGCTCCTGCCACTGGGCTGGAGGTCGTAGAATCTCGGATGACACCTGTGACCGAGACGGTTTCAGGCCCGATGTAGAGGTCTCCCAGATCCTTGTTGGATGTCGCCGGATCAAACGTGAAGTTGAACACGACCGCACTCCCGCCAGCAGGTGTATACGTCACCGTGACGAGACCGATTCCGCTGGGGGCCACGACGGAGAAGAAACCGTCAGACGCCTCTGTGGCGACGGAATTTGAACCTGCACGGACCGTGGCAGAGGGGCTCGGTGGCCCACCATCGACGATCCACACTACGCGACCCGTGATCGTTACGTTTTGTCCACCGCCTGTCGTCGATGACCCTCCTCCTCCACCGCACCCGAGAATCAAGAGCACCAAGATAGAGAACCAAACCCAAGGCTTCATCGAACAACCCCCGTTAAGATGTCGAAGGTTTGCGTGGTGCTGGTTGGGACGAAGCGGTAAGTGCCGCCCCGTCGCCAAAACATTCGTCGCCCTGTCGTGCGGTCCACGACGACTAATGCCGTCGGTCGTTCCTTCCTACCAATGAATAGCGTTGTCTGCTGTCCCGGAACAAGGCCGGTCAGACGGACAGTGAATGACTCACTCCGACCCGGGCCCGAGATATCTCGATAAAGATTGTTGACCGAGATCTGAAGGCCGCCCGCAGACGGCGGTAAGTCACTGTCGAAGAGTCGATCTGCTCCTCGCGTTGCGATTCTGGATTGGCCAAAGGACGCGGAGGCTGTGGGGCGACCGGCAGCCGTAACGTTAACCTGCATCTCCCAGTCGGGACGAGGCAACCGGCTCACCGAGGATCGTCCTCGTGCCTGCGCATTGGGGGTCAGGATGAGGGCGCCGCCTTCCGGTCGGTCGCAGCGAACGAAGAAGGCTTGTCGTGCGGCCACCGATGAGATTGCCGTCAGCGTGCCGACGTTGATGTTCGTGTTGTCCCTCGACAGCGCGAACATGGTCGTACCCAAAATCGAACCGCGTGCTTCGTTGTATGTGGCCACCGCTTCTGTGCCTGTCGTTGCTGTGATCCGATTGAACGGTACGGTCTCGTCAAACGGGTTGACGACCATGTTCCAGCCCGGACGGAGCGGTAGCGAAACGGGAACGCCAATCTCGCGGCGCACTGCAAACGTGCGGCTCGTGGCACTCGGCACGTTAAGGTAGTAACCGAGCAAACCTTGGAAGCCGCCCTCATCTGGATACAGATCATATTTGCCCGCAATGCTGTTCCAGCGTGCAAGCAAGAGATTTCCGGAAGTCAGACCAAGAACTTCGTCGGCGTTGCTCCGCCACGGTGAACCACCAGGGCCCGCGAGGCTGAGTCCCGCGGGAAGCGTCCACGTGATGTCGGCGTCCGATTGCGGCGGCGCAAGGTCCAAGGCAACGGGTCCCTGACCCTTATTGATAGTGCGTGTGAATAAGACTACACCGTTGCGCAAAACCTGAATTGTAAGTTGCTGTGGTTGCTGGAAGTTGGGGTCAGCGATCACCGCACCAAATGCAAACCGCTGGACATTCAGTGTAATTGGAGCGGCGAGTCTTGTCCCCGTAATCGAAAGTGAGTACGTGCCGGAAACCTCGTCCACGCCACGTAGCGTTCCGAAAATGTCACGCGAAGTCGGGTCAGCACCCGTACCCGTTGCCCCTGCAGGCAGATAAACGCGCTGAAGAGAGCCGTTGAAGGGTACGTCGACTGCGACTCGGTAAGGTGCCTGTCCGTTGTTCGCGAAGAAGTTTGGCGCGACTGAGCCGTAGGCTCCGGCGACGTCGATGACGTCATCTTGGGCCGTAGTGAAGAATCGGGTCCAGTCTTCACGCCAATAGATTGGATAGCTTCGACCTGCGAGCAGTGTTTCGTTCCCAGCAGCATCAAGCCGGAATGCGTTGAGGACAATCGCAAAGACGCCGAAGTCGCTCGTACCTGCGGTTGGCGTCAAAGGGAAAGCCTGAACGTGCAGTTTGAGTCCTGCGCTACCCACGGGATCCAAGACGCCCTGTCGCTCCACCCAGTCTGCGAATGAATACCCTTCCACGGTCGCAGAAGAGGAGCCACGAATCGTGTTGATGACCTGCTGACCTAGTGGGATCAGTGCGGCCTCATCGGTGTACATTCCAGGGCTGGCTTGATATCGGGCGTTGAACTGGGAAAGGAACGCGGGGTACTCCGCCAAAAGCGTAGCCCACGCCGTTCCCGCCATCTGGAATCTCAGGAGGAATATGCCGCCTGTACTGCCACCGGCCGGCAAAGAGCCGTTGAGCAAGTTGGGCGCGATGAAGTTAGGGGCACCAAGACTGGGTTGATTCCACCATTCGTAATGGGGGGAAACATCGTACGCTGCATCCAAAACGGCTTCAATCTGTTGCGAGTCAGGATTCCCGGTCAACGCGTTAGGCGTTCGCGATATCTGCATCACCGCCGCGCGCACAAGCCCTTCGTTCCATGCATCGGTTGGCACCGGAGTGTCGGCCTGATATGCCAGTAGCAAGCAGTGAATGAAGTGGATGGAAGCGGCTGTTGGATTGCTGAAAACCGGGAACCTGATCTCCGGTCCACCCGGTGCGTTGGAAACGTACGCTCCGCCTGCCACGGCCGTCCGGTCTGGGATGTCGGCGTCGTAGTTAAGAACTTTCACGTTGATGCCCGATTTCGGCATTCCGAACACCGCGTTCATCACCGTTACGGCCTGGTTGAAAGTGTTTTGCAAATGGGTTTGATATGCCGTAGGAAAGGCGCGACTACCGGATGACTGGAATTGAAGGGTGAGGTCACCCGGTGCGCGGCCGCCCGGGTCGAACGGTAACCGCTGCCCATTTCGCGTGAGGACCACGCGGTTCGTGAGAAGGGGCATCCTCTCCGGGATGTTCAAACGCTGGGCTCGCGCCGATTCCCGGGCAAGGCTCCCTACTCGTTTCAATGCTCCTTCGATCGCTGCATCGGTGTCGCGGTCTCGGGTGCCGACTTCCACCTGCAGTCCTGCGGCGAACAATGCCGAACTTGCCAACCATAGTCCAGCCAGCGCAGTGAGTCTGATTCTCCGTCGTTCCATCTGTATTCAAAGGAGGCTCCGTTGAGCCAATTGGTTCGTGAGAATCAGCATAGACCTGCCTTCTCAATTGGATTGAACGTCGAAGTATACGAAAAGGGGCAGGGCCCTGACGAGCCCTGCCCCTTCCTTTACTCTGACGATTAGTCGTCGTCGAGCTTCATCTTGGTGGCGGTCAGCACCCCTGCTCGGAAGTGCCCTTCCACTTCGACGAGTGGGCTACTACCCACCGACGCCCAGAAGTCTCCTTCGGACATCGTCTCGCCGTTATCGCTTCGGTACGTCGTGTTCGCGGTTACGACAACCGGAAGCGGTACTTCACCCCATGAGAATCCGAAAATCTCAATAATGGGGAAGACGGAGAGAGTTCGGGCCGTGGCGTTCACGGCTGTTGGGGTGCCGTTCACTTCGGCTTCGTTGCCGTTCCCGCCGTTCCCACCGCCATTCTCTTCGTCGTCGAGTTTCAATTTGCTCGCCGTGAACACATTGGTTTCGGCGTTGTAACGACCTTCAACTTCGACCTCGGCGGCAGTTGCGAGGGCGGTGAAGAACTCGGTGTCGTTGATAACCCGACCGCTGTTTGCTCGGAACACCGCAGTCGAAGTAGCGACCACTTGGATCGTTGCTTCACTCGGTACAAAGCCGGTGGCTAATCGAACGCGCAAGTCGAAAGATCGTGCCCCGGCGTTGATGTTGCTCGCCGCACCTCGGGCCTCAATGTCATCGTTTCCGTTGCCGTTCGATCGCACGCGGATTTCGCCGGCGACGAATGTTTGGGCGGATACATCAAACACACCCGTCACACGTACTCGCTGGCCGTTCGCGAGTCGAAGAGACTGATTGTCTTCGCGGAAGATATTGGTCGTCGAACTGGTGGATACGCGAATCGCTCGCCCTTGACCGATGTTCAGCGTGAATGTCTGGTTAGGGATGGCCCCCTGAAGCGAAGAGACAGTGCCTTCAAGAGGGCGTCGCTCGTGTCGCTCAAGGCTGTTCAAACCCGTGTTACCGCCGATGGTAATGACCGGCGTCAAGACCGAACCCGTCAGCGTGAAGTTGGCGAGATCGAAGTCGATGACAAACGATTGGCCGTTCGCGGTCGGGCGTGGCGTGGGCAGGTTGAAGCTCACTACAGCTTGGCTATTGGCGTTTCGCGGCACGGTCGTCGCAATCGTCGCTTCCGTGCTGTTCGTGCTTCCAGTGGGCGTGATCGTGACCTTCTCGTCCATCACGACTTGAATCGCGGTGACGTTGCCTGACGGAAGGCTTGCTCTGGCAAGGAACCAGAAGCGTTCACCGGAATTGTCGCGAAGTGAACGGACATCCACCACCTCTCCTTCGGCGTTGGCGTAGGCGGAGACGGTTGCTCCACCCTCCATGACGACGTTGATGCCGTAGACCTTAACCCAAACGTGGTCAAAGTCATCGCGGAAGGAGTCGGTCAAGAACAAGCTGTTCGTGCCCGATCCACCCGCCAACGCATCGCTGCTCCCGCCACATCCGAAGAGGGCCAGGAGCGTTCCGATCAAAAAGGCGATCCAGATTAGTGTCTTTTTCATCTTTCTCCCAAGGGTCTCTAGAACCCGAAGTTGAATGCAAGTTCGATGTCAAACCCTCGCGAGCGGAAGGCTCCCGTCGATACGAAAGAATCCCTGCTCGTAACGGTCTGTACTCTATATCCTACGTTTAATGCGAGGCTCTTCCATATCTGGTACTGATAGGTGAGCGAAAAATCTTGCTCATCTTGGGCCAGATAACCCGAGACCCGACCAACGCGGGCGTTACCAATCAGCGCATGACGCGGGGCAAAGCGGTAACTTACATTGGCGTCCGCGCTCCATATGTCTTGGGCGTAGGTGGAGCCAGAAGCGAAGAGCCCTGTCAGCGAACCATAAAATCGAAACCGCTCGCTGGGCTGACTGTCTAAGCCGAGTGAAATCGTAGTCGCGTTACTCTTGATCCCGGAACCCAAGAAACTTGTGTCACTGAATCCGAGGGTGCCCGTTGCGATGGTGTTCCGACCCCAGTCCCAAGTTCCACCCATTGTTGCTCCCCGTGTGTTCGTGTTCGATCCAGTATCGCCTTCACTTTCTCTTTGGTAGCCCGAAACGTATAGGCTGAAGCGGTCACTAAGATCGAGTTGGTTGGTCAGTTGCAGTTGGCGGGCGCGAAGGCCTCCGCCGATGAACGTGCTATCGGAGCCTCCGGCGAACCCGTTTCCGTTATATCCGAGCCCGTACCCGTTGGAAAGGCCACCAATCGTTGAGAGGGCACCCGAGTCGCTGTCGGTGAAATCAAGTTTGGTGGACCATCGAGGATAGATCAAGTTTCCGTCGTCGCCGTACCGTTGTTCGCGGAAACCTAAACCCAAGTTGAAGTCTTTGCCGGCTCCTGATTCGCCGTTTGCCCGAACTTGATTGAAGCCAGCGCTGTACTGAAGGCTCCACGCTGAACCCTCCCAAGGTGCGCGGCCCACGAGATTGAGACCAGACACGGTGGCACTTTGAGGCTCACCATTGCGCCGCCCCCGTAAGGATTCGTGACTCAAATCCAGGCTCAGTGGCCAGTTTCCAATGGAGAATCGGTTAGAAAATGTCGTCTTATCGCTGGTGCTTTCCGTAATTCCGAAGGCACTGCTGGTTCGCCGTTGGTTGAGACTCCATCCCCGAGTATCGCCACCGGCTCGGATAAATCCTTCCAAAGCAGTGTGGCGACTCGTGTCGGTCGTCAGTGGGGAACTGAGTCGTCGGTTGGAATGATTGATTCCGTATGATAGGTTCGCACTTGGATTCATCACGGCGCGGATATCCACCGCGTCTTGATTTCGCTCAAATCCGAGCGACTCGATTCCGGTGAACCCGGAAGGAACGTTCAGAAAGTTCGCAGTCAGCGTGAATGCGCCAGTCGTGTATCGGCCGTCAATGCCTCGTGCGAGCCCACTCGTCGGGGTTGGCGTGTTTGTGGAACGACCGAGGCCCTGCTGATACCGTACGAAGCCGGTTCGTCCGAGCGGTACACGATAATCAAATCCGATCGCCTCTCGATCGCCTTGAACGGTAGATCGCGGCCGAGGCGTATAGACAACTTCTATCGTCTGATTGGAAGGTACATTGCGCGTAAAGTAAAAGATGGCGCGATTGACCTGATCGAAAACGTAATCGGCGCCTTCGACTTGAATTACGCCATCAACCCGCACGACGACAATTGATCCGATCAATGGTTCAAACTGCAAAACGTACGGAGTTCCCGCCGGGCCGAATCCTTGGAATCGCTCGATTCGGGTGCTGAGCGAGTTGTTCTCGCCCGTCACTTGGCGCATCGCGGTGACGCCAACTCGACCCCACGCACCCATGTCGTAGGAAGCACTCGCCCCTTCTACGGTCCCCCGGTTACCGAGACCATAGGCTTCGTAAGTCGCGACGATCGTGCTGCTCACCGAAATAGGTTGGGCAGACAACGTGTCTCGGTTCACAAACGTAATCGAACCGATTTCGTAGTCGACAATGTAGTCCGTACCGAGGGTCTTCGTGACGCCGTCTACCTGAATCGTTTCGCTACCCCGAACGATCTGGCTACCCTGAAGATAGTAAGGTCCAGCCGTATTGTTACCCGGAACCGTTACGGTTCGAGTTTGACCTCGCGCTTCGCTACGTACGAAGTTTGCGGCAAATCCATTCGAAGCGTAACTCATGGAGAGTCCGCGCATCGTTTTGTCCAGCGACGTGAATCGGTTGGTATTGCCAAGACGCCCACGGACGTCACCGAGGTCAATCTGCCAATGCCCCACGTCGTAGTTGAGGCTCAACCGATCGTCCTGCGGCTGAAGCAGGCGACCATCAGGGAAAGTGGCATCAAAATTAACGACTCCGAAAACGTTTTGCCCCGACACCCGAATCGTGCCCCGATTGGTCCAACCGCTAGGGCCAAGACCGCCGTAGTTGCTCAATCGAAATGCCTCGCGGTCTCCCGTAACTGTATGTCGGTGGAAGCCGATCGTGCGATAACCGGTGAGAAACAACTTGCGGGAGAGTTCATCTAGAATTTGCTGCCATAAGTCGTCTCGCTGCGACGAGTCTTCGGAAGGGGCGTTCGGATCGTTCTCACCTTGAACCGGCGGAGGCGGTCCTTGAACGTTGCCGGGCGGTGTGCGAACTGGAGGATCGGTTGGCGGATCCTGATTTTCGGGCGCACTTTGTCCTACCGCAAGAACGGCGAGGAGCAAGAAAGCATTACTGGCCCAAAACCGATTCAAGCGCACTGATGTTTTGACGTGCTTGATCCGCGAGTGTTGCCATCTTAGCGGGCAAGGATTGGGCATATCGATCTTGGGAGCGTTGGAACTCGTTGAACAAATCAACCAGCCGTCCGGCTTGGAGTCCTTCAATGGAAGGAGGGGTGGGCAACCCCAAGAGGTTCGCGAGCGCCATAACTTTCGGGTCGTACGACACAAGGAAAGGCGCGACTCCGACGGTTGCAGCCAGAATGCCGGCGTGGAGACGCATCGCGATCATTCCGTCCATCCGCGCGATGCGTTGTTGGACCGCTACCGGAGACGAGAGATTTCCGAGTCCGGAACTTTGCCCCCATTTGCCTTGCTCACCATGTCCATTACTCGCTTGTCCATCATCTGGTCCATTTCGATGAGGACCGTCATATTCTTCTCTTGGAACATGCGCTGACACACTTCAGCGAAGATGCTTGAGACGGCTTTCCCTTTGTCTTTGCCGTGCGGGCGAATGGAGACACCGATCGTCTTCATCCCGGCGACACCGTAGCGGTTCGAGTCTTCCGAGATCTGCGGTTTTGGGAGCAGGAATGCCATATCGGCTGCACTACGCGGGGAGTTCTTCATCCCAAGTTGCTTGGCAACTTGGCCGCTAGCGGGGTCGCGGACGACAACGACATCGGCCATGTTGAACGCTTTCGCCGTGAGCATCTTGCCGAATGTGCGATTCAGCGGTCCGACACCTTGCCCCAGCAGAATCACCTTCTTCTTCTTGCGTTTTGCATTGGCAACGAGCTTGTAGTAGTAGCCTACGCTGCGCATACTCGTGACGTCTTGAAAGATCGATCCGCCGGGAAAGACGAGTGCATCCACCTCATCAATGGCCTTATTGACCTCGTTGAAGTCGAGCCGAGGAATGCCCCGGAGACCGTAGCTGTTCATCATGCGGTCGGGGCTACCGCTAAGAGTGATGAGTTCGTACGGCTTATCCTTAATGCCTTCAAGGAACCCCAAGAGAATGGCATCGTCCCCCAGGTTGCCACATCCAAAATAACCCGCCAGAAGCAGGCGTGCACTCATGATCTTGCTTGATCCCCCATACTCTCGCTCCCCGATTCTTGTTCACCCGCCGTCCGAACGAATCCGAGGGCTCCGAGTAACCACCACAAAGCGAGCCCTAAGGTTAGCCCGAGAACGGCTCCCACGGCTATACGTGTGAGATTTAGGGCGAGTGGTGAGTGTAAATGGCATAGCGTATTGATGACACTCGTGAGTCCAATGAACCCTGCACCAAGCAAAACGCTCCCCCAAACCGACTTCGGGTCACGTTTTAGGAACATCAGTCCGAGCACAAGAGCCGGGTGCCCGAACATGAATTCTTTCGTGCGGGGCCGCACGGGAAGCACGGCGTCAAGAAGCGACCGGAATTGCAGTTCAACACCGGATACTCCGGTCGGGCTGTCGTTGCCGGTTCGGGACATCATGAACGCCACAATGGCCAAGCCTACGAAGCCAAGAACGACAGGCCCGTAACGCATTGGCTCCTGAGCAATCTTTCGGAGGGGTACGAGTCGGTTGAGAAGCAGAACGGCAACGATGGCGATAGGGGCAAAATGGGCGACCTTTACGCCGGTAAACATCTTTAGTTGAATGTAATACGGCAGGTCATTCAGCATTCCGGCCACGATCAATCCGCCACCCACACAGATTGCTCCCATGACGATTGCCCCGACGAAGCCTGGTTGAGCCCTGCGCGTCGCCCACCATGCATATGCGGCCATAGGTGCCGCGACCGCAACCAGAAATGCAAGATAGCCGATCGCATTCCCCATCGCCGCGCCAACTCCCACGAGACAGACACCCAGTAGTCCGGCAATCTGCCAGCCCCGAGCAACTGGGAAAGCGAACAGCACGCCAGCGATCGCAAGCGTTGACACGGCACATAGGAAAGGTATGAGGAGTGGCAGGACAACGGGTTCGGCGAATGGGCGAGGAGACCGGACTGCGCCTTTCTCGTGGGCCACACCCTGACGCACCCGCGCAATCAGGGTTTCAAACTCAGTGAGAGGCTTCTCTCCGCCCAATGATGACGGTCGTAAGAAAAGCCACCGGATGTTTCGCTCTGCAAATGCTTTGAC
>JAHBTC010000051.1 GCA_019638835.1 Fimbriimonadaceae bacterium | reverse complement strand
ACGCGATGCGATCGTGGGTGGCCCGATTTGCGCCGCTTGTGATGGACGCTCCCGCCGGAGCCAGCGAAACACGCGAGAGATTGAGGCTTGTCGAAGAACTTCGCGGAGAATCCTCTGGCGTGGACGAAGCGAAAAGCATTCTCCTGACCATGGAGGACGCCGACCTCGTCCGTACTTATGGCCAAGCACGGAGCCAACTTGCATCCATCGAACGAGATCTGCGAAGGCGACTCGCCGAAGATGCCCCCGGCGACCCCGAAAGCGAACCAGCTTATGACGCTTTACAGGATCGTCTAGCGGAAACGGCCGCCCGAATCGAGATGGGAGTAGACACCTACGCAAACGCGGGTGAACCACTGGAAATCGTGACCTCTCCGGCGAACTGGACGGCTGGAGGAGGAATGCTCATCTTTGGCCTGGGATGGAATGCCTTCACAACTTTCCACGCAACCCTTATGATTGGCGGTATGTGGGCGGCTTTTGGACCCGGTGCACTCGCCCTTCTCCTTTTCTATGCGATCTTTTGGTCTGTGGGCATCGGGATGCTGGTTGCGGCGTTCTTTCAGGCAGCTTCTGAAAAGGTCCGGTTTGATGGCAACACACTTGAAGTTGAATATCGTCTTGGTCCATTTCGGTGGTCGAAGCGTCATACCGTCAACCCCCGGCTACCGGTGATCACGGGTCAAGTGGAAGATAAGGGGATGCGACCGAAAGGTAGCGGGCCCCGCATTATGCCCTGCCTCATTCTCACGGACGACCAGGGACGGCCCATCCACGTCGCGCGGTCGGTCAGTCCTGCTCGTCGTGACGAACTGTGCCGCCAGTTCAATCAGTACTTGACTTCCCTGACTGCAACTCACTAGCTCATCGTTAGCGTGTCAATCGCGTTGCGATCTCGGCGAACATCGGGATTCCGATCGCCAAATTGAAGGGGAATGTGACGGCAAGTGATCCGGCGAGAGGCAATGACGCATTGGCTTCGGGGAGTGCCGCGCGAACTGCGGCCGGCGCCGCAATATAGGAAGCACTTGCCGCCATGACAGAAAAGATTGTGATGCCGGCCGCCGACATTCCGACCGAGTGTCCAATCACCGCGCCGATACAGCCGTTGATGAGCGGAACCACAATGCCATAGGCAAGAATAAAGACGGCTTTTCGCCTTAGTTCATCAATCTGCTCGCTCGCCACCAAGCCGAGATCGAGCAAGAAGAGCATCAGGGCACCGGGGAAAAGATCGTAGAAAACAGGCTTGACGGGCTCGATTCCTTTCGCACCGACGAGCCAACCAATGAGAAGGCCGCCAACCAAGAGAGCCGTAGACTTTCCGCTCAGGATTTCGCGAAGGGCGGGACCCATCTTGACGTCGGTTTTGGCCCGCGTCGCAATAAGGAGGGCCATCGCGATCGCCGGGATTTCGAGAACCGCGAGGAGCGTCGGCATATAGCCGGGTAGAGCCGCGAACTGCTTCTCCGCAAAGCTAGAGGCCGCAACAAATGTTACAGCAGACACCGAGCCATAGTGAGCCGCAAATGCAGATGCGTTGACGGTATCCAATTTCCCGAGGCGTGCGGCACCAAAACCGATTACCGGAGTAAGCAATCCGACCACAAGGGTTGCGAGCAAGGGCCAAGCGACGGAAGCAAGGGGAATTGAAGAGAGAGCGACGCCACCCTTCAAACCGATGGCAAGAAGCAGATACATGCTGAGCGCTTCAGTCAGCTCTTTTGGTGGCTTCAACTCGGTCTTTGCAAGACCGCCGAAAAAGCCGAGGGCATAAGCGAGCACCATCGGGGTGAGAAGATTTCCTCGGACCAGATCTAGCGCGTTCAACCGCTAAACTCTACCCAGCCCCACCGCTCGGGTTGATGCATGTCAATCATCCCCTGCGGACTCCAAACCCAGTTGTGCTCCGGTCGCCCCTCAATTTTGCGGTACTGACCGTCCACCACCTCCAAATCCCACTGCACTCGACTGAAATTGATGCGCCAACGATCACCAGGGTTTGGGGGCACCGTGACCTTGGAGATTTCTTTGAGCGCGGGCCAGGGGATCAAGATCTCGCATACCCACCCCTCGTCTTTATCCCTCGGGTCGTTGATGGTGCCGTTCAAGTGCACAGCGGTACGGAGACCCTTTATCTCCCAACCGTTGATTGCGGGACCGCCATCGCGATACGGCTTGACCAGAAGCAGATCCCAAGTCGTATTGAGGGCGTTGAGCTCCAGTTCCGCGTAGAGTTCACCGTCGTTGTCGGGGTCAAGAAACACCTCAAAGTCGTTGTCCTGAAAGATAACGCTATCGTGCTCGGTCAGGGTCGCCCAGAGATGGGGCTCTTCCATTGTTGCCTGAATATGAAGGCCATCTTCGTCCCACGCGATGCGCATTCGGGTCTCATAACGGGGCGCGGGCTTCGCTTCTCCTTCGATATCTAAGAAGGGATCACTCCAAGGCACCGTTGACCAAGCAGGATCGTTGATGTTTGCCCTGCCTTGGGGCGAGCATGATAACCTTGGTGCCCCATACTCGTGGGGGATCAAGGCGTCCGGAATGTCCAGTCTCCGTTAGCGAGCGACCAATCAGATCCAAGCCACCCTGCCGCTTTCACACTATCGAGTCCAGATTCAAGCATCGACGCATCTAAGATCATTCCATCTGGCATCGCCGCCCCTGGAGTGAAGTACGGAACGCGAAGGGCAGCGATCAATCCATCCTCCCCGGCAGCGGAGATCATGGCGTTCATCCCGGTCTCGGTGGTGGGACGAGACAGAGTCACCACGGCCAATCCTTCACCCGGAAGGGTGCGAGAACCGGCATGAACCGTGGCCCGTCCACCACGAAGTGGACTACTCCCGGCGTAGTCCATGAAGGCGGAGTTGTTGCTGGGCGAGCCAATGAGGAGCACCTGCGTAGTGAGGCCCTTTGCTTCTCGGTCCGGCATCGTCGTGATGTTTCCGTTACCGCGATAGAGGAAGGTCTCTGCGAGGAATCGTGCCCCGTCGCGCATGAGTCGCCGCTCGGTTTCCGTACCGCGCGTACCGTACACAATGGTCACGGGGCGCAGCCAGATTGACTTGAATCCGTAGCCTTGCCGGGTGGCATCTCGGTGCCTTCCGACCGGGTCATTCGCGCTGACGATGCGAACGGATTGTCCTTCCGGCTGTTCAATGGTCGCGGCATCAATTGAATCATCCAAGGCAATGCTCCTGACATTCTCCGTTGTAACCCGCAACCCATTCTCAACCTTTTGAACGGTAAGTGACGCCACTTCGCCAAACCTCACAACTTCAGCGATGCGAATGCCCGCGATTCCTCCACTCGCGGTGGGGTCCATCGTGCGGATCGTGACGGGTTTCCCATTTCCAAAGGCATTCCGGCCCAACGGTCCGGCCTCCATAAGGAACTTCCACGCAGGGGCGTAATCAAGACAGTTTGCGCCTGGAGCCGGGTCCGTGTCGTACCAGTGGCCCTGGCCGGGCTCCTCGAACGACTCAAGCGCCGGATGCCCTGCCAATTCAGCGATCATATTCCTTGGCTCGCTTATGGGCACCGTGGTATCGGCGTCTCCGTGAAGGACAAAGATCGGCAGGAGCGAATAATTCTCCTTGACCAAAAACGTGTCGTGAACGTTGGCAGCACGGTTGAGTACAGCCCCAATCGGTTCCTCGGCCGGCCAACGTGGGGCACCTCCGTATGTGAAGAACGACCGCCACGAAGCGCACGGCTGGATGCCTTCAAACTCCCACGGGTGATGGCCGCCAAGGCTCCAGGTTCCGTGACCGCCCATAGAGTGCCCCGTCAGGAATGTATGTGATGCGGAGGGCCACATTTCGCGGGCCAAACGAAGAACTTCTAGCGCGTCGGCGCGGCCCACTTCTTCCCAATCAAATCCATAGGGACGACGATTTGTGGCGGCAACGATCACCGCACCTCGGTGCGGGCCGTAGGCGTCTGCTTGCCCTTGGGCTTCCACGCTAGCCCCATGCAGGCTCAGAATGATCGAATCAATTGGCACTTCGTCCACGGGTGGGCGGACGGCGAAGTACTGCACAGTATTGTCAATCGCACTCTTGAAGGTGACTCGGTATGTTTCCTGCGCGCTTCGCTTACGGATCGAAATCGGCACCCACGGCGAAGCGTTGCTTCCTCGAATGACGCGCACGGAGTACTCAAACTCGTTGCCCGAAAGCGTTACGCCGACTTTCGCAAGGGACATCGCGGGTACTCGAGTTTCGCCGCGAGTCCGACGAGTGCCGGCTTGTGAGCGGACTTCCAATTCATAGTCGGTGAGATCGGCGTTGGTGCCATTGACCACCGTGATTCCGGCAAGAAGTTCGCCGTCGGTGATTCGATCCGGCAAAGTCATATCGCGAGATTCCACGAAGACCGGCGCGGGCAGGGGCTTCAAAGTCAGCTTGAGACTTCCTCGTCCGCATGCCGCCCAAATCCGGTTCTCACCTGCGCGCAGTTGAACAGGCATCGCGAGATAGCCGTAACCGTACGGGTCGCCTGAACGGGGAGAACCGTTCCAAATGACGTGGCTACTGCCGGGCGCTTCGAGAAGCATCACTTCGGGTTCGACGCGATTCAAGACTGCGTAGGCATAGGTGCCCTGGAATGCCCGTCCGCTGAACTGACCGCCGTCGCCCGCCGTCTGCTCGGTCCAACCGTCGGTGAGGTCCGGGGCCTGATCGCGCAAAGCCGTTTCCCAGGATGGATCGCCGGCGACCGGGGTTCGTCCGTTTCCCGGTACACCATGCGTCCGCACATTGGTGATGGACAGCGAAGACTCAACGAGAGTGATCGGCGCGGTCTGCGCAAGAGCAGCCGCAAGAATCAAGGTGCCGAGGGGCATTACTCAGTTTGGCAGAAATGCGGCTAGTCGCTGTCAACTCATCGGCTTAATAAGCCGATACGCTTTCTCTCCATCGGGCCACGCCACTAAAATCCAGCGTCGCCCCTCATCACTTCGGCATTCCACCCGGATTACGCCATGAGTGAGCGAGTCCTTGTGCTCCAATCGCACTCCGTCTGGGATTACTGCTTCGTGAAGTAGGACATGCTCCCCAGACTCCAATGCGAAAAGATACCGATCCATCTTTCCTGATTCACGCCTTCCTCCGGTGATCTCGCGAGTGGCAATGATCTCACCAGTCAGCCCGTCAACGAAGGCGACTATAGTTGCACTAGTTTCGACGGTAACCTGATAAATCGGGTAATCAGTTCCATTAGTGATCGCCGCCTGAATGCGTTCAGGGAGCCCCCTCGTGCCCTGAAGCATCGTTGGTATGCCCAAAATGGGGAGCACGCTTGCAGTCGGGTCCCTTCTACCCGTCACGGCAAACTTGGCATCCTCAAGGGTAAGGCGAAACTCTAGACTCGAGTCACGCTCTCGGAGTACTTTAGATGTCATGAGCAGCTTCACGACGCCCACTTCGTTGACGCGGACCACAACGTGGTCTGCAGTTGGCAAGTCACCGATGAATCGCGTGAACATGACGGTGATTACCTTTGATTGGGCCGTTGTTTGCTCCCATCTTAGAGTGGAAACCCATTCAGTGCCGGAAACATCGTAGTATGTGGCCAAACAAGCGGCAGGAACGGATTCGAGGAGAGCCTCTCGTAGCCTCACCTCATTCTCACCAAAGTAGTTTTGCAAAGTGCTCTTGACTGCCTCACTGAAAGGAGCACTTTCCAAAGTAACGTTAGGGGCGATTCCTCGGCTGAATTCGTGAGACTGAGTGGAAACGTAACCCCAATCCTCTGTCCCAATCTTGATCCTTGCGAGGAAGCCTGGAGAGCCTTCTCGGGATACCAATGAAAGGATGTCGGATCTGAACTCGGTGTCAAAGCGGCTCGAGCCCGCCGCAACCGCAACGAGTCTTCGTTGAAGATCGAATGCTTCGAGTGCCCATCGGGGAACCGGAGCTTGTAGAGACGCGATTAAGAGGCTAGTAGATAACACCATTCCAGTAGTACCATTTGTCAGGAGTGACCGAGTTTTGGGACAGTTCAGCGCGTTCGGCAGTGGACAAGTAGACCCATTTTGTAGTTGTGAGGGGATCTCCAACAACTTGCATTAGGCTGGGTACTAGATACCATTCACCATTGATCAGGATTGCTTCTTGATAACAGAAGTACTCCGTGTTGGCCAATGTTACTGCTTGTCCCAGGCTCAGTCCATCAAGCAATCCTTGTCTCAGCACCTCAGCATGATTGCTGAGGAGAAGGCCGTCGGGATAATCTGGGTCTGCTGTACACAATGCTACCTCGTTCTCGAAACCAGCATGCGCACCGGCCGTTTCTTTACCTTGAGTTGCGACAAAGTATGCCGAGGTGTTCTCAAAAAATCCGACTGAAACTGTTTCACATGCGTACACGATCGCAAGATGGTAAGGGGGTGTGACGTGATCACGACTACCTACGGCATACGCAATGTTGTCTGTGCCTGCCCCAGATACTGATACGTACCGCCAGTACGGGATGTTATTGATAAACTCAATCTCAGCCGACGCGATTTGAGTTTCAGTCCCATGCGTGTGACCTGACCACGCCGTACCAGGAAGAAATGCATCCAAAATTTCATCGAACTCTAACTGTCCTCCATCCAAAAATGCGAATCCACTGGACGTAAAGATATCCTTTACAACTTCGTAATCATCAAGGCCTGTCCAGCCTGTTTCAACTATGTACCATCCGAAATAGGCATTGTGAACACGGACGGTCAAGGATACTTGGCTAGAGAATTGAACGTTAGTTGACGTATCTTCGAAAGTCGCTCGACCATACACAGTGATGTTTTCGTTGTGAGCGAAATGAGTTGATGTAAATCTAATTGAAGTCGTAGCAGCAGCACCCGCAACATCTGCATCTGACTCGCGTTCTACGCCTCCGACGGAAGCTGTTACATCCAACACGATGAGTTGCGCCCCCCCTGGTAAGCCTCCAGCGAAGGCCGACACTCCAAGATTTACATTTGTTCCACTTACAGTTCCGTCAGACGAAGATGGCGTCGATGAATCTGCGAATGCGTCGCCCGCCAGTTGAATTGAGAGACCCCCTGCCCCGCCGCCGACGAGTATTGAGTCGGAAATGCCCCCGCCACCCGTTGAACCACCGCCAGTTGAACCACCCCCGGGCTGACCAAGTGTCAGTGCGGCCGAGATCAAGGCCAATATGATCGCGATTACTCTCACAAGTGCAACAGTACCAGCTATTGCCCAGCGTTGTAAATTAGTCAACTATGAAATCTCGAAGAACGGCTGTTAGATAAATTGAGTAACGTCCCCGGTGATATGCGCGGGCGCGTTCTTTTTTGCTTGCTCTGCCTCCTGGTACCGACTCTCCTCATGGCTCAATCCAACGTTCCTCGACCCGAACACCCTCGTCCCGACCAGCAACGCGCTGAGTGGCTAAACCTGAACGGCCAATGGGAGTTCTTCGAATCAGACGTTGACGCGGCAGACCCCCGGCAAGCGGGCTTCCCCGACGAGATCATCGTCCCCTTCTGCCGCGAGAGCCGTCTCTCTGGACTCGGACGCACGGGCTTTATCAACAATGTTTGGTACCGGCGCACGTTTGACGCTACCGAGTTTCGCGCGCCCCGCCAGCGACTTCACATCATGGCGGCCGACTATCGAACGCGGGTGTGGCTGAACGGCACCTTGCTCGGTACGCATATCGGCGGCAATACGCCGATCAGTTACGAAGTTACCGGCCTCTTGAAGCCGACCGGAAACGAAGTAGTTGTTCATTGTTACGACAATCCCCGCAGTGGCCTCCAACCTCTAGGAAAGCAGTCTCGCGCAGAGCAAAGTCAAGGCATTTTCTACACACGCACGACCGGGATCTGGCAAACCGTATGGCTAGAAGGGGTCGGCAATGCATACATTGGGGATGCGTACTATGTAGCGAAGGCTGACGGTCAGTTTGATCTGGTTGCAAACGTAGAGCATTTGCGCCCCGGATTGACCCTCGAATGCCAAATCGAAACCGATGATCCGGTGAGATTCTCGGCCCCGGCGACCGCAACGCAAGCCCGCATCCGGGGTCGAGTGAGCGATATCACCCCGTGGTCGGTTGAAACTCCGCAACTCTATCGAGCAGTGGTACGGCTTATTGAGGATGGAGTAGAGGTTGACCGGTACAGCACTTACATTGGGTTCCGAACCGTTGAAATTCGCGGCACGCAAATTCTTCTCAACGGTCGGCCGGTTTTCCAAAGACTTGTGCTTGATCAAGGGTTCTATCCGGAAGGAATCTGGACCGCGCCGAGCGACGAAGACCTTCGCAACGACATCGTACTGGCACAGCAGGCGGGCTTCAACGGAGCCCGACTTCACCAAAAAGTATTCGAGCCTCGCTTCCTCTATCACGCCGCTACTCTAGGCTATTTGTGTTGGGGCGAGTTCCCGAACTACGGACCCGACCACGAAAAAACAGAGATCGAAAGGCCTTGGATCAACGAATGGATTGAATGCGTCAAGCGCGATCGTTCACAACCCGCGATCATCGGTTGGTGCCCATTCAACGAGACCGACCCGCGAGCAATACCCCTTCAGGGCACGATTGTCCGCGCGACACGACTCATGGACGACACACGGCCATGCATCGAAACGAGCGGATGGAGCCACGGCATGGCTGATCCCGCGATCTTGGACGCCCACGACTACGATCAGAACCCAGTGACGTTCCGCAACCGATGGCTCCGACACAACGGCTCGGACTCAGCATTGCCGGCGCGATACCAGCAGACAGACGCGCGCATCCGACCGTTCATGGTGAGTGAGTATGGCGGCATCGGCTGGGCGACCGGAACAGGCTGGGGATACGGTAACCCGCCGCAATCGGAGGACGAATTCTTCTCCCGTCTCAAGGGTTTGACGCAGGCGTTGCTGGATAATCCGAATCACTTCGGATTCGTCTACACACAGTTGACCGACGTAGAGCAAGAACGCAACGGTGTCTACACTTACGACCGGCAACCTAAGTTTGCGATGGAGAAGTTCGCTGAGATTTTCGGTGCGCCAGCGGCATACGAAACGGCCGAGAGTGCCACCCCTGCCCCCGAACGAGACTACGTCGTCTTCCTTGGAGCGCACCCGGACGGTGAACGTTCCGCGCGGTGGCGCATGAGCCTAAACGCCCCCGAAGGTTGGATGAAGGCAGGCTTCAACGACACAGATTGGGCGCAGGCGAGAGGCGGCTTTGGCCGAAAAGACGGTTGGGACGAACACACGGTGACCCCTTGGACCGGACCCGACATCTATCTTCGAACAACCGCAGCGATGCCCGCCGACTATGCCGTAGGAACCGCGCAACTGGTCATTCACTATGATAATGCCACTGAGGTTTATCTCAACGGTGAGTTGCTGTGGCAAAGCGATCGCGGAGCGTGGAACGACCGATACGAGGCGATTGACGTGACGGCTCGCTTCCGCGAATTGGTGCGCGTTGGCCCCAACACGGTGGCGGTGCATTGCCACCAGGATACGGGCGGGCAGTTCCTTGACTTGGCAATATTGATTGGTCAGTAGTCGGTCAGTTACTCAGCCTTGAACCCTGGTTCAAACCATCGTCATCTCCAATGCCTCAACATCAAGATGTTGGGGCATATTCTTTACCCAGGGATGGCTGTCGGTCTTGTCGTCTACGCATCCCGGCGACGGGATACGGCGATGGGTAACCTCAAACCCTACTCCCTCCTGCGACAAAGACGCCGCGGGCTGAGCGAGTCCCACGACAACTGGAACACTCAACCATGAGCGAAAAGCGCGTTTATCTGTTCGCCGAAGGCGATGCCTCAATGCGAGATCTGCTCGGCGGAAAAGGAGCAAACCTCGCCGAAATGTCCAACATTGGGCTACCTGTCCCCCCCGGCTTCACCATCACTACCGCCGTTTGCAACGAGTACTACAAGAACGGAAGGCAGTTCCCGTCCGGACTTCTCGACGAAATGCGCGCCGCCGTGCAATCTCTTGAAAAAGACCTCGGCAAAACATTCGGTGGCTCGGATAACCCGCTTCTGGTTTCCGTTCGCTCCGGTGCGAAGTTCTCTATGCCTGGAATGATGGACACGATCCTCAACCTTGGGCTCAACGAGGCGACCCTCGCCGGCATTATCAAGCAATCTGGCAGCGAGAGATTTGCCTACGACGCTTATCGCCGCTTCATCATGATGTTCAGCGGAGTCGTGCTGGACGTGGACAAGCACCACTTCGAGCACCTTTTCGATAAGAAGAAGAAGTCGAAAGGCATCAAACTCGACACCGATCTCTCTGCCGCCGACCTCAAGGAAGTTGCAGACGAGTTCCTTTCACTCGTCCAGAAAGTAACGGGCAAACCCTTCCCGACAGATCCGTGGGAGCAGTTGCAACTGGCGGTTGAAGCAGTATTTCGTTCGTGGAACAATGACCGCGCGATCATCTATCGCCGCACAGAGCGGATTCCGGATGAGATCGGCACAGCGGTCAACATTCAAGCCATGGTCTTCGGCAACTTGGGTGACGACTGCGGCACTGGAGTTGCGTTCACACGTGACCCATCCACCGGCGAGCACTATCTGTACGGCGAATACCTGATGAACGCGCAGGGTGAAGATGTTGTCGCCGGCGTACGCACCCCCGTCCCGATCAGCGAGTTGGAAAAGCAGAACAAGGCTGTCTATGACGAGTTCGTCGCAATCTGCGCTCGTCTCGAAGGTCACTACAAGGAGATGCAAGACCTTGAGTTCACGATTGAGCGCGGCCGGCTGTTCATGCTTCAATGTCGGACGGGCAAACGCACTGGCCCTGCGGCCGTTCGAATCGCGGTCGAGATGGTTGAGGAAGGGCTGGTCGACAAGGAAACCGCCGTCCAACGCATTACGGCCAGCCACTTGGACCAACTTCTTCACCCGCGTATCGACGATGTCTACGTTTCGGATCGGGAAATCAAAGCCGTGGCCACTGGACTTGCCGCGAGCCCCGGTGCCGCTGTCGGTAAGGTCGTGTTCGACGCGGATACTGCCGAGCGTCTCGGCAATGTGGGCGAAAAAGTTCTTCTCGTGCGTGACGAGACAAACCCTGACGACGTTCACGGCATGCTGGCCGCGCAAGGGATTCTCACGGCGCGCGGCGGCAAGACGAGCCACGCAGCGGTTGTCGCTCGCGGATTTGGCATCCCCTGTGTAGCCGGTTGCGAAGCGATTGAAGTTGACATGGGTACCCGCTCCTTCTCGGTCGGCGGTCAAACCGTCAATGAAGGCGACATCATTTCGGTGGACGGTAGCACGGGGCAGGTGTTCCTCACTGAACTCCCCCTCATTGCCCCCGATGTGAGCGGCCACTTCGGCACGTTGATGACGTGGTGTGATGACTACCGCCGGATGAAGATCCGCACGAATGCGGACAACCCGCGCGACGCGCGGCAGGCGCTGGAGTTTGGGGCCGAAGGTATTGGCCTTTGCCGCACGGAGCATATGTTCTTTGAAGCCGATCGGCTGCCCATCGTGCGCGACATGATCCTCGCCAAGACGGACGCTCAGCGTGAGGCCGCCCTGCAGAAGTTGCAAGCCGTACAGCAGTCTGACTTCGAAGGAATCTTTGAGGCAATGGACGGACTACCGGTCACGATCCGACTGATTGACCCCCCGCTTCACGAGTTCCTTCCGAACCTCGTCGATCTCAGCACGGAGGTCACTGAACTCAGGCTTGCGGCAAACATGACGGGCGGCGAGGCAATCAAGGGATTGCTCGAAGAGAAGGAAGTTATGCTCCGCGCGGTCGAGAACATGCACGAGTCGAACCCGATGATGGGACTTCGCGGTGTGCGCCTCAGCATCATCTTCCCTGGCATTGTTTCGATGCAGACCCGAGCCATCATGGGAGCGGCCTGCAAACTCGCCAAACGAGGGATCAAGGTGTTGCCAGAAATCATGATTCCGCTCGTCGGACACGTGAATGAACTTCGCGTCGTCCAAACGCAGTTGGAGTCGGTCGCCAAGCACGTGCAGGAAGAAGCCGGAGTCGAAGTTGCGTACATGTTCGGCACAATGATTGAGATTCCGCGTGCCGCCCTCGTCGCGGATCAGATCGCCGAGTACGCCGAGTTCTTCTCGTTTGGCACCAACGACCTCACGCAGATGACGTTTGGTTACTCACGCGATGACGCCGAACCAAAGTTCCTGCAGACGTACGTCGAGAAGAAGATCCTGCCGTACAACGTTTTCGAAACCATTGACCAGGACGGCGTGGGGCAACTCATGCGAATCGGTGTGGAACGTGGACGCGAGCAACGACCGGGCCTCAAGTGCGGCATCTGCGGCGAACACGGCGGAGATCCGGAATCGGTAATCTTTTGTCACCAACTCGGACTGGACTACGTAAGTTGTTCTCCTTTCCGGGTGCCGATTGCGCGGTTGGCGGCGGCGCAAGCCAGCCTCCGCGAGCGCACGACTGCGGTCGTTCTGGATAAGTAAAGGGCGACAAGTATCCAAGGGCCTGAGCCGCGACCTGCGGTTCAGGCTCTTTTTGTTCTGCGCTCGTTAGCGGGTGAAGACAACGGTTGCGCTAGTTCGCTCGGTCTCGCAAACGGTGACGACTGCTTCCCGCACGTTCTCTGGGAGAGTGGGAGCGATTTGCTCCAAGATCCACGCCGCAATGTTTTCGGCGGTTGACCGGAAAGGGAGGGCGCACTTCTTGAAGCCATTCTTGTCAATCACTTCAGCCATGATCTTGTCGTCGGGATCCACAAAAAAAGAGTGATCAAGTTGCTGAATGATTGGCTTGACTACTTCGCTCATGAGTCCGTAGTCCATCACCATTCCGCTGGCGTCGGGTTCGCCCGTGACTTCCACGATCAGACGGTAAGAGTGTCCGTGGGGGCTGCCACAAAGCGGGTGACCGGGTAGTCGGTGCCCCATCTCCCACCGGAACTCCTTGCTGATCGTGACCTCCATCGCGGTCAGTATTGTGAATGGTTGCGGAACGCGGCTTCGGTCAAAGCCGGGTCCAGTGCCTCATAAAACGCGACCGCAATCTGGACCTTGACGGCAAGTTTAGGCGACTGGTCAACGATCCGCCAAAACTCTCGGCCGCCTTCAAAAAGGTTCTCGGCGACAAGGTTGAAGTCCTCCTCAAGACTCGCTTTTGAGTACTCCGAAACAAAGCCTTGGGCAGCGCTCGAGCTATTTATCTCAGTCTGAACCCCTTGTGATTCAAGCGCCCGAAAGCCTCCTGATCCGTATAAGAATTCAGATGGGTTTGCTGCTATCCACCGTGATTTATAGAAATTACTACCGTATTTCTTCAATAAAATCGAACTGTACTCGTGGTGCACAGCACGTCGCACAAACCTGTCATCGGCCCCGTCACATGCAATGAAAACCGTATTTCCATCATAGGTGCCACCGTACGCTTTACCACCCAAAGAGAACGAGGAAACGAGGGCAATATCCGGCAAAAGGAAGTGATCTCCATATCGCTTCAGCGCGGAAGAAGCCGCGTCGCGAAAAGGGGCAGACCACGCAGACGGAAGGGCTTCAACACGCAGGTCGTAGGGGCGAGTACGCCACTGAAATGGGAACGCTTGGGTCGCCGCTTCCCCGTCCAGTATCTGCGGCGCAGCGATCGAAATGACGGCGACGAACGCGGCAACCATCGCTCAGATTTCGTGTAGTGGGAACCGTGCGCACAGAGCCTTCACTTCTCCGGCCACACGGTCTTGCACGGCGATATCTTCTGGGGCACGAAGCACTTCTGCCGCCCATCCCGCGATCTGCCGCATCTCCGCCTCCCCCATTCCTCGCGTCGTAACGGCCGGAGTGCCAAGCCGTAACCCGCTGGTCACAAAAGGCTTCTCCGGGTCGTTCGGGATCGAGTTCTTGTTGGTCGTCATGTGCGCGGCTTCGAGAGATTCTTGGGCAATCTTGCCGTTTACGCCGAACGGACGCAAGTCCACGAGCATCAGATGTGAATCCGTGCCGCCGCTAACGATCCGAAATCCAACGTCTTGCAGGGCCGTAGCAAGAGCGCGGGCATTCGCCACGACTTGGTGGGCGTACTGCTTGAACTCAGGTCGAAGCGCCTCGCCAAACGCGACGGCCTTTGCCGCGATGACATGCATGAGTGGGCCGCCTTGCAGACCAGGGAATACCGTCTTGTTCACCTTATCAATGAACTCCTTGTCACCAAGAATCATGCCGCCGCGAGGGCCACGGATGCTTTTGTGCGTGGTGCTCGTAACGATCTGGGCGTGACCGAATGGCGAAGGATAAGCCCCGGCAGCGATGAGGCCGCTGTAGTGCGACATATCGCAGACGTGGATGGCGCCGACCTCGTCGGCGACCCGACGAATGAAGGCGAAATCAAACGCTCGGCTATACGCGGTCGCCCCACTGACGATCACTTGCGGCTTAGACTCTAATGCAATCCGGCGCAACTCATCGTAGTCAATCTGCTCGTCGCTGTCGCGCACGCCGTACGCCGCCACGTTATAAAGTTGTCCGCTGAAGTTCACGGGAGAACCGTGGGTGAGGTGGCCACCGTGCGCGAGATTCATCGCCATGAGGGTGTCACCGGGCTTCATCAGCGTAAAGTACACGGCGAGGTTAGCGCTCGCTCCGCTGTGAGGCTGTACGTTGGCGGCTTCGCACCCGTAAATCTCGCAGACCCGGCTGATGGCAAGACGTTCCACCTCGTCGGCGTGGGCGCACCCGCCGTAGTATCGCTTTCCGGGGTAGCCCTCAGCGTACTTATCGGTGAGGACGCTGGCCATCGCCTCCCGCACCGCCGATGACGAGTGGTTCTCGCTCGCGATCAATTCGAGGTGATTCTGTTGCCGCTCGCGCTCTCGGTTGAGGATCGCCGCGACCTCGGGGTCGCTTTGGGCGAGGGGAGCGCGGTGGAGGTTCGGCATCGCCGTAGAGGCCATGGTTCTATTCTAGCCGCTGATGACGGGGTTGAGGGGTTTGGCATTGAGCGCCCGTTCGCTATCGGCAAAAGGAATGAGGTTGCTCCTTATGCACCCTGAATGCTTCGCACCTTCGCGATCCTGGTGGGAAGAATAGAAGCAGGTGCCATTGCCGTCTGCATAGCCGAAATTGGGCAGGCATCCACCTCACCTCAGGTCGGGCTTTACCGAAACACGCCAACACTTCCGTTCAAACAAACCTGGGCACAAGCATTCCACCCAAACGAAGAACCGCCTGCCGACAGATCATCGGCAGGCGGCAAAACCCGAGGATTATCCTTTAGTTGGGGTTCGGGGTGATGGTGAAGCCGCTTGCGGTCAGTTCCTGACCGATGTGGCGAAGCTTTTTCATTGCGCGGAGTTCGATCTGGCGAACTCTTTCCCGCGTGACATTGAGCGCCGCCCCTACTTCTTCGAGGGTGCGCGAGCGACCATCGTCCAGACCAAACCGGAGGCGAACTACGTCGCGTTCTCGGCTCGTGAGGCGACCAAGAATCCCGTCAATTTCTTCGCGGCGGATGAGCGACCATGTCACATCTCCCGGCGTCGGCATGTTCGTGCTCGGGACGAAGTCACCGATAGAAGAGTTATCCTTTTCGCCTACCGGGGTTTCCAGCGACAACGGCTCTACGGCGACGCGCAACATCTCTTGAACTCGATCAGGGCTCATGCCGACTCGGGCGGCGACCTCTTCGGGCGTCGGCTCGCGGTGCAGTTCCTGCTGCAACTGGTTGGCCGTCTTCATCACCTTGTTGATGAGTTCGGCAACGTAGACCGGGATACGAATCGTGCGCCCTTGGTTGATGATGGCGCGGGCAATGGCCCGGCGGATCCACCAAGTCGCGTATGTGGAGAATCGGAAACCTTTTCGCCAGTCAAACTTTTCGACTGCGCGGATTAGACCAAGGTTGCCCTCTTGAATGAGGTCAGCCAGTGGGATGCCTCGAGCGTTGTACTTCTTGGCAATCGAAACGACCAGTCGGAGGTTCGATTCGATCAGATGCTGCTTGGCGCGCATCCCCGACTTCATCACGTCTTTGATTTCCCACTCGTCGAATACGTGATCCTTATCAAGGTCCTGGAGTTCAGCCACCTTCGACCACTTCCCTTGCTCGGCAAGGTCCATGGCTTGCACCCGCTTGGCGAGGTGCTCTTCTTGGGCAGGGGTCAGTAGGTGGGCGCGGCGAGTCTGCCGCATCCACATTTCAAGTTCTTCACCTTCGTCCTGACGAGGAGCAGGTTCTTCTTCCTCTTCCTCGTCCTCCATCTCCAAGAGATCTTCTGCGTTCGGTTCCTCGTCGATCAGGACGTGCTTCGATGCGTCCACGAACGAGTGTCGTGCATGAGTGCGGACGGTAATTGCTTTACCGCGCTTCACTTGGGTGGGCATTCCGTTGTCGGTCGCCATTTTGTTTTCGGGTTTGTCCTCGGCCACGGATTCGACTGTTCTCCTCTCGTCAAGACGCAAAATGATTCCGCATCGTGCCCCAAATATAGGACATCCGCGCACAATCTTCTTTGTTATAGCGCGGAATTTTCGAATTGTACAGTCGTGGCGTCACATTTTGACGCGCAAGGCCCGTGCCAAGGGTAGTAGACGTCCCGAATCTCATGTAGGTTGCCCTACTGGGACGTTCGCACAAGGACCAATCTAAGGAGTCTGGAGGATACGTTCCTCGAACTCGGTTGGGAGAAAAACCCGGCGGTAGGTTGCCAGCGCAAATCGATCCGTCATCCCTGCGACGTAATCTACGGCTCCCTGTACGCCGCTGAAACCTTCCGGCAAGTTTCCTCGCTCTGCGTAGTAGGTAAGAAGTTCCCGGATTACCTTTTCGGCTTTGTCCACATCCTCGTTACGCCGGGGATACTCGAGATAGACCCGTTCGAAAAGCCACTCTTTCAGGTGATTCATTCGTTCACGCATTGGGCCAGAAAGACGGATCGTAGCGGAATCGGTTGAGTGCTCGATGACGTCCATGACCATCGCTTCAATCCACTCGCCAGGTTTGGTGCCGATCTCCGCGAAAGACTCGGGAGGCGCGAGAATGATGCCGCTCCGAATCGCATCGTCAAGGTCGTGGCTCATATAAGCGATGCGATCGCTGACCCGGACGACGGCCGCTTCTAGGCTCGGGCTTTTGTCGCTTTCGTCCGCGTCAAGATCGGCCCGCCCTTTGCTGTGCCCGCCGATTCCGCTTCTTGTCTCTTGGGTTAGATTCAACTTGGCGAGGATGTCCACAACGCGCAGGCTGTGCTCGCTATGGTGAAACTGCTTCGGACCTTCCGTAGCATTGAGAGCCGCCAACGCGTCATCAAGGGCGCGTTCGCCCGCGTGACCAAACGGAGGATGGCCGATGTCATGCCCCAGAGCGATGGCTTCCGTCAAATCCTCATTGAGTCGCAGAGCCCGGGCGATGGTGCGGCTGATCTGGGTGACTTCAAGCGTATGGGTGAGTCGCGTTCGATAGTGGTCGCCAACTGGGGCGATAAACACCTGCGTTTTGTGCTTGAGGCGGCGAAACGGCTTGGAGTGAAGAATCCGATCCCGGTCTTTCATGAACGCCGTTCGCACGGGATCTAATGGTTCGGGGATGGCCCGACCTTGGGAGTGGGCGGACAAGGTAGCGAACGGCGAGAGAGACGCCGACTCCCTTTCCTCTATCTGTTCGCGGATCGTCAAATCGATCCTCCCCGCGACTTACGAGCGGAGCCGAATGAGGGTTTCCGCGATTTGAACGGCGTTGAGGGCCGCGCCTTTGAGAAGTTGGTCTCCACTGACAAAGAGTAGGACGGCATTCGGATGGCTGGGGTCGCGCCGGATTCGTCCAACCAGGACATCGTCGGTTCCACTTGCTTCGCTGGGCATCGGGAAGTGGTTGTTGGCGCGGTCGTCAACCACACGCACTCCGGGCGCCTCGTTGAGCCATTGGCGGATGTCCTCCTCGCTCGGCGCGGCTCCCTCAAACTCAATCGTGATGCTCTCGCTGTGGGCGCGCATGACCGGCACTCGGACGCAGGTCACATTGATGGCAAGGTCGGGACGACCCATCATCCGGCGGGTTTCGGCAATGACTTTCGATTCCTCTTCGTTGAAGCCGTCTTCTCCGATTGGTGTGTTATGGCTAAAGAGATTGAAGGCATAGGGGTGAGGCAATACTTCGGGCATGATCTCTCGCCCCGCGAGAGTCGCTTCGGTTTGCGCACGTAACTCCTCCATCACCGCAGCCCCACCACCGCTGGCACTCTGGTATGTGCTCACTACCAGTCGTGCGATGCGGGCACGTCGCTCAATCGGAGCGATGGCCGTACAAAGGATCGCGGCGGTGCAGTTCGGGTTCGCGACCAACTTGGCGTCAGACGGGAGTCGGTCACCGTTTACTTCCGGAACGATGAGAGGCACTTGGTCGTCCATCCGGAACGCGCTTGAGTTGTCAATCACCGTGCAACCGGCGGCGTTAGCGATGGGTGCATACTCGCGGCTCCGTCCCGCTCCTGCCGAAAAAAAGGCGTAGTCCACACCCGCCCAGTCGGCGGTAGCGGCGTCTTCGATGGAGATCGAGTTACCCAAGTAGTCAACGGTTTGGCCGGCGGAACGGGCGCTGGCGAAGAGTCTCAGGTTACCGACCGGGAACGAACGTGCGGCGAAGATGCGCAGAAACTCGCGTCCGACGGCACCCGTAGCCCCGAGAACCGCTACGTTGACCTTGTCGTTGACCATGGAGGTGATTGGTACCCGCTGCGTTCCTGACGGCAAGGGCGCAGACCCAAGGGGTACCGTTTCGGTGCCGATGAAGGTCCCTTCGGGCGGTCGCAGCCGTAACCGCGAAATCCGCACTATCGAACGAGAGCGATTGTTCGAAAGCACCTTCTCGGTTTGGCAATGTACTGCCGAGTTCGATGAGCCGTTTATGCGACACCTGCAGGTGCAGGAAGGCTGGTTATGGGCGGGCGTGTGCATCGCCGGGGCAGTGATCGTTCCGGGGTCAAGCCACGAACGATTCCTTTGCCACCATTCACACATGTTCGCCGGACAAGGTTCGCTAAACGCCTATCTCGCCTACGGACGTGGTCGGCACACCTGGATTGAGATCGAGTCTCCGATTGATGAAATGAGGGTATTGCAAAGCCTTGATTATCTGAAGGCCGGCGCAACGACGTTTTCGACCGTTGAGAATGTAGTGCAGTGGGATGATGCCCGATCGGACACCGGAGAGGGAGCAGGGATACGATGGGTTTCCATGTTGCTGGATGCGCTGAGCCACGGAAACGAGCGAGACAGAAGGCAGCATTCAGATTCGCCCATCGCGGAACTCACACGCAGTGTGATGGACGATCCCGCGCACCCGTGGACGCTTCAGGAAGCGGCATATCAGGCGGGATACTCACCTTTTCATCTGTCACGGGCATTCAAGAGTCAGGTCGGAGTCGGCTTCCCGGTTTTCGTCCAACGTTGCCGCGCGCAGGCGGCTTTCCGGTACATCGTATCGGGAACAGAATCTGCGGATACCATCGCTCGGGCATGCGGATTTGGGCAAGCCCACGCGATGCGAGTGGCACTCAAAGAATTTTGCGGATTTCTCCCCAATGAGATTCGTGCTGCCGATGTAGGGTTCGCTTAGTCTTGGTTG
>JAHBTC010000050.1 GCA_019638835.1 Fimbriimonadaceae bacterium | reverse complement strand
CGCAGATGGAAGTGGACACGCGAATATCTGGCTGATGAATCAGTCAGAGTTAGTACTAGAAATACTCTCTTCGCGCACCTCAAACAGCCGATGCATGGTCATCTTCGACACAAATAACGGCGCTCTGATCAGTTTCCGCTACTCCGATGACTTTGGACAATGGCGGCGCAGACTCCAAGATGAGCCTGCCGCCGTTGCTAAGTTTTTGAACGGTGTACCTTTGCCCGCGGGCTCGTATGAGCCATTGGAGATTGGTAGCCGTCCTGACGAACCAGCGACCTGGAACTATGCGAGAATTCTTGACGGCTGGATGGTTGGTAAGAGCGACGGCATTTCAATCTTCGTCAAGCCAGGGCTCAATGTTGTTTTGCAGGCAAACGTTGTTCGGGCCCAACCGATGGCGACATTCGAGCCCGCCCCTCTTCAGGATTTGTCGCGAGCACGAACGATGATCATGCGTGCGCTTCTGCCCAACATTGACTTCCCCGGTTGGTACCGGATCTACCCGCGCCATTTTGCATTGATCCCATTGCTGACTCGACGTAACGAATCTTTGATCCCCTCGTGGTACGGCTTGGCAACACGGCAAGACGCTGACCAGATCATCCAACACGCCGAATATGTTCAACTCGACCCAAAGACAGGCGAACTACTGAGGGCGAACGGATGTCCTGAGGTACTCGGACGAACCGCACCGCCGCAAGTCCGCAACTGGGGTGGAGAGATGTGGCGATTCCGGTCAGTAGATGGTGCGATCTTCCCGAGTTCGGCTACCGCGCAAGGCCCATCTATTCGGTTGCAAGTATGGCGTACGCTAGAGGTCGTGGTCGCTGACTACTTCCCAGACTCAGATTTGATTGTTGCGGAAGGTGTAGCCGGGCGACCGTCGCCAGTACTTTCTCGGGCGTTCCTCGCCGCACAGTTTGGACCGTGACGCTCAGGGCTCCAAG
This sequence comes from Fimbriimonadaceae bacterium, assembly GCA_019638835.1. Classification (GTDB taxonomy): domain Bacteria; phylum Armatimonadota; class Fimbriimonadia; order Fimbriimonadales; family Fimbriimonadaceae; genus JAHBTC01. The sequence continues at coordinate 19,043 of JAHBTC010000050.1, read as the reverse complement.
TCAAAGAAGCGATCCGGTGGCGTCTGGTTCTGATAGAACTGCCCCATCTTTCGACGGGTCGCATGGCTGTCCATCCAGGTGATGGTTACACCCGCAAAGTGAATCGGATCGGGCCGACCCCAACAGTCCGCATCTGCGAGGCTCGGTGGCAATAGGAACTTGCCATCATCACCGCAGAAGCTTGTTTCAATACTTGCCTTCGCCGACGCCAGCAACACAGTTTCCGCCGGCGCCTGCGGCTGCGTGAACGAAAGCGGCTGTTGCGACATAAAGTTCGAGAAGTCCGTTGCCAATCCCGTGAGATAGTACGCGTTGTAGCCAAAGTGGGACGTGATCGCCCCCGAAAGGTCCTTTTCACTCACGAGACTTCCCGGACAGTGCCACACTTGCTTGTTCTTGAGATAGGGGTTTACCAAGTCGTGCCAAAGGAGAAACTCAGTTGCCGTCGCGTACGCCCCGAGCGGAAGCACATCATCGTAATCGGCCGCGTAGAGGTGGAAGCTCGTTCCGAGTTGCTTCTCGTTGCTCAGACACTGCGTCGCCTTCGCCGCTTCCTTCGCCCTTGCAAACACGGGGAAAAGGATCGCCGCCAAAATTGCGATGATAGCGATGACGACCAACAATTCAATGAGCGTAAACGCGCGACGCATGGGAACCGCTAGTTTAGTTCACTTTGAGTTCACGGTGCCGGGCGAACTTCGATGTACGACCCGCCAAACTCGCCGTTCCATCCCTCCGCCAAAAATCCGAAGAGATACTCCTTCTCGGGCAGCGCAACAATCTTGAGGTCAAATCCCTTTTCGCCATACACGAGGGGCTCCGAATCCGCGTCGAAAACCTCTCGATAGTCTCCTGTGCGAAGGTTGACTTGCCCGTAAAGAGGCTGGAATTCCATACCATCTTCCGGCAATACGACCCGAATCCGCTGCTCCTCAAAGATCGTGATGCGAATTAAATCCGCTTCGGTATCGTCGTAACGTCCCCAAAAGGTCAATACGGCCCGAACCGGCTCACGCCCGGGAAGAGTCAATCGACCGGTAATAGATTGCGCTGCACCATCATCGTTGAACTGGGCGTGGGATATAGGAGCGATTTGCGTGCGCTCTGAATCTGTGATTGCCAGCCACCCTCCAAGCCAAGGAAGGGTAGCTACGCCTGAATCGTCAATCTCGTAGGGCAGCAATCCAAACAAGTAGATTTCATCCGGATCGTCATCACTTTTTCGAGCGAAGAACGAAAATCCTCGAGCAGTGTTCTCAGGGTCGTAGGTGAACTCAAACTGAGGTATTTGTTGCTGAGGACTACGAATTGGGATCGTTCGCTTGCCGGGCCCGACCGTTGGCGTCTCAGTTTCTTCTTGGTTGGCGACAGCGTACTCGTGGGCGTACTTAGACCACTCTTTCAGATCACGATTTGACCAGGCAAAATGGTAATCGTATGGCCCGCCACCTTCTGTGAAAGTCGTGAACCTTGGCCAGAAGAACGACAGTCCGTCAGCACGGGTAATCGCTTCCCCTTTCACCGAATGAATCACGCACCTCTTCAGTTGCGATTTGATTTCACCCATGAACGCAACGCTATCCACAAGGGGCGGCTTGGCGATGAACAGATCCAATACATGGCCAAGATCGACCGCACTTACTCCGAATGGCCCCATGTCTTCGCCGAAAGTGAATGCACTGACCTGTACCCTACGAATCTCATCGGCAGCCTCTTTCCGAAGTGATTTCGCCGTGGCGAGATGCTTAGCAAGTCCCTCAAGCGCTTGTCGCATAGGAACTGCTTGGGCCGGGTCAAGAACTGCAATCGTGAACGACTTTGCATTAGCGGCAATCTTCTCGTTCTCGTCGTCTAGGTAGTAACGATACGACTCGTTGGCAAAGCGGATCGCGAAGTCACGCGTCGACATTTGCGGTTCCGCTTTCAGTGCCGCGAGCGGTTCGGTGTAGTTGAATCCGAGGCCAGGAACGAGTTCTTCCGAAGCCACTACGTACTCCGCCATGCCGTTCATCGTAAAGAGCGTTTCTACGCTCGCCATCAAACAAGCATCAAAAGTCACAAGATCGGTCTTTCCGTGCGCTCTCGTGATCCCTTCGAATGCGGTACGGAGTTCGGTTTGCGTCAGGAACTGGTCTTCCTGGTCGTCGTCGAACCACCCCGGCATCCATCCTGCGCCGTGATCGCTGAGAATTAGATGGGTTCGCTCGGCCGGATACAGTTTGAGGGACTCATCTACGAATCGCCGCAAAGTTAGGGAGCTACCCATATCCACCTCACCCCAGTCGGCAATCTCGCGAAGCTTGCCTGCCTGAATCTCAACTAGCTTCGCCGTCGTCCAGTTCTCGATGCCACCGAGTTCACCATCATAGAAGGTGTCGAACTCATCTGTACTCTTGTGTCGGTCAATCAAGGCGATGATCCGGAATTGCTCAGTGCTGCCTACGGCCATCGCCTCCAAGGCGTCGAGACAAAGCCCCGCCTCCAGATCGTTGTCAGCGTCAAGGTACATCATCGTTGTCCAGGCGGCTTTGGTCTGGCTAATCGAGAGGGACGCAAGAAGCATCGCGCCCACTCCAAAGAGTGGACGCATGATTGCTAAACGATTCACGTAGGCTATTCTCCTCGCCGTCGCAGAAGTCGCACGAACGAGGTCACGAAATCCAACCATGCGGTGTTATCTTGGTTGAAAAACGCCTCTGAATACTTATTCGATCCGATCAAGTACTGGTTGTTTCGGGGCCAAAACAGCGAGAGTCCGGTTGCGCCCTCGTGTGCCGGACCGTTCAAGCTCACTAAAACAGATCTTTGCAGGCGAGAGAGCACGTCGTTGGCGATTCGCTCTGAATCTCGATCCAGTGGATTCGCTTTCAGCAGTCGAGCGATATTCCCAATATCCACTTGTCCAAACTCACTCCGGGGATCGTCACCCCCAAATCGGCCCACTTGAGCAATGATGAGTTTCAGTTTACGTAGACCTTCCGCATCCTTCGACGCCTGTTCAAAGTGCGCAGCCATAGACATGATTGAGTTGCGCAATCCGGAGACTTCGGCGGTATTGATCACGGAGATCGTCATATCAGCCCCTTCCATACGCACGTCTTCCCTCGGGCTCTTGCTAAAAAACTCGTCCGTGTGTCGCGCGAATCGTAGCGCCATATCCTGAGTGCTCAATCGAGGCGACTCCATCCATTCGGCCATCGACTTGGTGTATTCGTATCCGTACAGAGGGATCTCTTCTTGCGAAGCGATGATGTACTTCGTTACTTCGGACAACGTGAATGAAGTCTCTAGACAAGCCATCAGGCAAGCGTCAAAAGCAAGGATGTCGAGTTTTTGATTCTTTGATTTGAATTCGGCGAGTGAGTCACGAATCTCGTCCATCGTGAGAGTCGAATCCTTTGAGCCCCCTTCGTCATAAAAACAGGGTTGCCACGCGGCACCATGGTCGTTCATCACGAGTTTGTACCGATTGGCAGGAAATCGCTCGGCAGTTTTGTTCATAAACTCGGTCAAAGTGGCGGCGTCACCGGTGTCTCTCTCACCCCAATCTTCCAATTCCTCTAACTTATCTTTTTGAACCCGTAGCCATTTGGTTGTAGTGAAATTTCGGATACCGCCAATACTCGCCCGTGAGTGGCCCTCGGCACGGTCAAAGAGAACAATCAACTCAACGTCTTCGGTACTCCCAGACTTCATCAACTCCTTGAGATCGTCCATCATCGGCTTCTCGAGATCGTTGTCTCCGGCCCAGTAATACATGATTGTCCACTCGGCCTTGGCAAAGATGGTTGTTGCCGCCAGAGCCGAGAGAGTAAAAGCGATTAGACGACCGGCGCCTCGCCGAAAAGCACAAGAATGTTTCATTGCGATAGTAGCAATGACGGTTGAAACGCCACCGCAGTTACACCGCAAATTTACTAAGTCGGCGGAGCGAAAATCACCCCGCCGACTCGAGTTGTTGACCAAAAGAAGCGAATCTACTTCAGCAACTTGTAAATGCTCGCCAGAACATCGTCTACTTTCGGCATGCACTCAAGTTCAAGAACGCGCGAATACGGCATCGGAACGTTCAGGCCCCCGACTCGCACAACCGGGGCGTCGAGATCGTCAAAGCACTCTTCTCCGATGCGAGATGCGATCTCGCCGCCGAATCCGCCATGCTTCCAATCTTCGTAGACCACAACGGCGCGATGCGTCTTGCGAACACTATTGAAGATCGTCTCGGTATCCAGCGGAAGGAGCGAAACCACGTCCACCACTTCAGCGTCGATTCCGTCTTCAGCTAGTCTTTCGGCGACCTCTAGATTCAACATTGTCATGCGGCTATAGCCAATGAGCGAGATGTCCTTTCCTTCTTTGAGGATGTTCGCTTTACCGAATGGCAGGGTGAAGTCCGGATCGTCCGGAATCTCGCCTTTTGTTGTGTAAAGGCCAGGATTCTCGGTGAAGACCACGGGATTGTCGTTTCGAATGCTAGCTTTTAGCAGACCGTAGGCATCGCGCGCCGTGGCAGGAGCGAGGACAACCAGGCCGGGGCAGTGCGCATACCATCCTTCCATGCTGTGGCTGTGCTGAGCGGAAAGTTGTTTTGCCGCACCACCGGGACCACGCACGACGAGCGGAACTTTCACTTGCCCCCCCGTCATATAGTGAATCTTGGCTGCATGGTTGATGATCTGGTCTAGCGCAAGGATGGAGAAAGACATAGTCATCATCTCCACGATTGGTCGAAGGCCTGCCATCGCTGCGCCTATCGCGATTCCGGTGAAGCCCGGTTCAACAATCGGCGTGTCGATAATTCGCCACTCGCCCTGCTCCTCGTTGTACTTCTTGAACAGCCCTTCGGTTACCCGGAAAGTTCCTTGATAGCGACCGATATCTTCGCCCATCACAAAGACGTCTTTATCGCGGTCAAGTTCTTCAACGATTGCCCGACGAATTGCGTCGCGGTAACTCATTTCCGTGAGAACGGCTGCCATTAGTGTCCCTTCTCCGGTTCCATGTCGCAGTAAACGTGATCGTAGACTTCGCTCGGATCAGGATGTGGAGAAGCAACCGCTGCCTCGTAGATCTCTTCGACCTTCTCGCTGATCTCCTCGTCAATCGCTTCCATCTTTTCGCGATTCATGACGTTGCGCTCTTCGAGAATCTTCTCAAGCCGCGCGATCGGGTCGCGCTTTTCGTTCTCCTCCTCCTCTTCTTTCGTGCGATAAAGTTGTCGGTCATTGTCGGCGGCGCCGTGCCCCGCGAAACGGTAATTCATGATCTCGACAACGTATGGTTTCTGGTTCTCACGAACCCAATCCACGATGCGCTGAGCGTCTTTGCGAACCTGAAGAACATCCATCCCGTCCACTCGCTCGCATTTGATACCGAACGGTTCACCGCGCTTATAGAGCTCGGTGTCAGCGGCGTGATATTCAAGCCGAGTTCCCATCGCGAACTCATTGTTCTCGATGATAAAGATGACCGGAAGATCCCAGAGAGCGGCCATATTCAACGTCTCGAAAAAGACACCCGCATTTGACGCGCCATCTCCGAGGAAGCAGAGTGCAACTCGATCCTCCTTTCGGTACTTTGCCGCAAAGGCGAGTCCCGCACCCAGAGGGGTATGTCCGCCGACGATGCCCCAGCCACCAAAGAAGCCGTTCTCCACATCATAGATGTGCATTGAGCCGCCTTTCCCTTGGCTGTAGCCATCCTTGCGGCCCATGATTTCGGCCATTACCTTCACCGGATCGCTGCCCATGATGAGAGGCTGGGCGTGGTCACGGTACGCAGTGATCACATAGTCGTAGCCAACTTTGATTGCGTCGTTCCAGCCGACCGCCGTGGCTTCCATGCCGATATAGACGTGCATATAGCCGCCCACCAGACCTTGGCGGTAAGCGACGTTACATTTCTCTTCGAAGCGCCGGATATAGAGCATTTCGCGATAAAATTGCTCTAACTGGGCAGGCGATTCGGTCAACTCGTGTTGGGCTTGTTTGGCCACGAATATGTTCCTTTCCTTTATGAGTGACGTCCGCCCCGTTGCGCCGTCCCTCTTACTTATACCATTCTGAGGCGGAATTCCTCGGCATTCGGCCCCGTTTGCCGGTCACTCGGGGCGGTAGCCTTTGGGTTCAATCATGAGCCTTCTTGCCAAACGCTTTGAGGAACTACGGTCACGCGGCGAGAAGGCCCTGATCCCATACGTAACGGCGGGTGATCCCGCGCTTTCGGAGTTGCCAGCCATTTTGGAAGCTCTGACAGACGGGGGAGCGGACGCGATCGAAATCGGGTTACCGTTCTCGGACCCGATCGCTGACGGGCCGGTGATTCAGGCGGCCAGCCAGCGAGCACTCGACCGAGGTACGACGACTCAGGGGGTCTTGGATGCGATTGCGGGGTTTGATCGCGTTCCTCTCATCCTCATGGGCTACATGAATCCGATCATGCGAATGGGGCTAGGCGGCTTTGCATCGGCCGCTTGCTCGGCTGGGGTTAGCGGCGTGATTGTTTGTGACCTGACACCGGAGGAGAGCGACGACTGGGTCGCGGTTTGTCGTTCCATGGATTTGGATACGATCTTTCTGGCGGCGCCGACGAGCACCGATGCGCGCTTGGATGAAGTGGTGCGACGTTGCGCGGGATTTGTCTATGCCGTTTCGCGGACGGGGGTGACGGGGGCTGAGTCCGCGGTTCCTCCGGATGTTTCGTCTCTCGTTTCGCGTCTCAAGGCCCGGACTCAGGTTCCGGTGTGCGTTGGTTTCGGGATTAGCACGCCGGAGCATGTGCGGATGGTTCGCGAGGTTGCCGACGGCGCGGTGGTCGGGTCTTCGCTTGTGCGACTGATCGCCGAAAGTTGGGCTTCGGGGGCTGGTCGGGAACGGCTCGTAGACACGGTTGCTGGCCTGAAGGGCTCCACATCTCTCTAAACTGGCTCGTCAAACGGTCTTTCGAAAAAGAGAGTGGCCCGAATCCCGCTTGAGTTTCGGACCAACTTTCTCTTTCCGGTTCAATAGATCGAGTCGGGGAAGTAGAAGTCCGCTGCGTTCTCCGGCGTTACCGTTTGCACGTCGATCAACAAGTGCCGGGGCATGAATTCCATCCGCTTATCCTTCATTCCGCCTTCCATTGTGGAAACGCAGAGATGAATACCCGTCGCAATCATGCTCGGCGAGTAGGTAATCGTCGCCGGGAACTGCGCGTCCTTGTCCATTACCCGCTTCACAACATCTTTCATCCCGCCACCTCCAAGAATCCAAACGTTGGTCATGTTGGCTTCTTCCAGAGCCTTGATCACGCCCAGTGCCATGTCATCGTCCGAAGCCCAGATTCCGGTGATGTCCTTGTTCGCCACGAGCATCGTCTGCGTGACCTTGTAGGCCGTCTCGCGGTTCCATTCGCCGGGTTGCTGACCCGCCACCACGATATTAGGGTTCAGAGACGATTTGAATGCGTTCACACGATCAGTATTGACTGTGCTCGAAATGCCTTCCAAAACCAGGATTTTGCCGCCGCTTGGCATCTTCTCGTTGAAGTACTCGGCGGCCTTACGACCGAACGCCTTGTTGTCGCCCTCAACGAAGATGTCGGCAAGTCCTGTCTCGGTAAAACCTCGGTCCACATTAACAATGAAGACGCCTGCTTCTTTCACCTTCTTGGCGACCGGAGTCATGGCGGCACTTTCTGTAGCAAGGATCACCATTCCGTCCACACCCTTCGTCAGCATGCTCTCAATCTGGCTGGTTTGCTCCGCCGGATCCTTCGCCGTCATGATCGTGAACTCCGCGTTCGGATACATCTTTGCGGCTTCATCGGACCACCATTTCACGCCTGCCGTCCAACCGTGGTCTGCCGCCGGAATTGAAACTCCGATCCGCAACTTCGCGGCACTCGCGGCGGGGCTACCGGTCGCGGCCGGTGCTCCACTCGTCGTCGGAGAACTGCTGCACCCTATGAGGGCGCCAGCCAGTGCGGCTACCCCAATCCAATTTGCTAACTTCATCAATCGCATTCCTCGATCACTCCACCCGGCGCTCTCGTTGCACCAGGACGGCTAACAGAATGATAACGCCTTTTACCAATCCCTGCCAGTCCGCACTTACATTTTGCAACACTAGGAGGTTGTTGATGATCGCAAGGATCAAAACTCCGATCAACGTATGCCAGATTCGACCCTTTCCACCGGAAAGGCTTGCTCCACCAATCACCGCCGCGGCAATCGCATCCAGTTCTTTGAGCCCGCCGAGTGAACCAGTGCTGACCGAGTTCAATCGAGACGCGGCAAAGAGACCCGCCATGCCCGCGAGCACTCCCATCACAACGTAGGCCGATGTCTTGACCCGGGCCACAGGCAACGCTGCATAGTGGGCCGCTCGCTCGTTACTCCCGATCGCGACGAGATATCTGCCCCACCGCGTGCGTTCCAACGCAAAGTGAACTGCGAAGGCAACAATCAGAAGGCCAAACACCGAGAATGGGATGTTGAGGGCGTTTCCGGTTGCCGTTCGCAAAAAGCCGAGCTCGATGCCGCTGTTCGCAATGTTTGGAAAAACTTCGCCGGCCTGCGAACGAATTTCGCCGCTCTTTCCAACGACCAAGGCTGCCGAACGGTATGCGACGAGCCCACAAAGCGTGACAACGAACGGCGCGAGACGACCGTAAGCGACCAACATACCGTTCAGGAATCCCAGCGCCGCACCCGTAAGGATGGCAACACCAGATCCGACCCAAACGGCTGATGTTTCCCCTCCACTCGCTCTGCCATTGATCACTTCAAGGCCGACGGCGGCCGACAGAACCAAGATGGAGCCCACGCTCAGATCAATTCCGGCCGTAACAATGACAAGTGTCATCCCGATCGCGAGCAATCCAATATCAACGTTTTGGGCAAAGAGGTTTCGAATGTTTTCGGGCTTCAGAAAGTACTCCGGTTGCATCGCCGCACCGACGATGAACAAAAGCACCAAGGCCACCAGTGGTCCGTAGTTCCGGACGAACTGCCCTACGCTCTTCATGCGACTTCCACCCCCGCCGCTAACCGCATGATCGCTTCTTCGCTCATCTCTTCCCTATTCAACTCGCCAACAATCTCCCCTTTTCGCATGACATGGATGCGGTGACACAAACCGAGCAACTCCTGCAACTCACTACTGACGACGATGACGGCGAGGCCCTCCCTTGCCAACTCGTTCATTAGGCGATAGATCTCGCCGCGAGCGCCGATATCCACTCCCCTCGTCGGCTCATCCAGTAGAAGAACTTTCGGCTTCGTTTCCAGCCACTTGGCCAGACTTACTTTCTGCTGGTTTCCGCCGCTGAGCGTGTTGACCGGGTCGTTTACGGTGCCAAGCCGTATGCCAAGGCGCTCTCGCCAACTCTTTGCGCACTCCACCACCTTATCCTTCTGAATGACCGGGTTAGCGTACGCGGACCATCGGGCCATCACGGCGTTTTCGCTGATGGGTCTCTCAAGGTGTAAGCCGGTGCCTTTTCGATCTTCGTGTACCAGAGCAACCCCTGCCGCAATGCGCTCCGAAGGAATTCCCGGAATGATTCGGTCACCAATCCGAACTTGGCCGCTCGCCGCGCGAAACCCGGCGAGAGTTTCAAGCAACTCGCTTCGACCGGAGCCCACAAGACCAGCGATCCCCACTACTTCCCCCGGTCGCACATGAAGCAGTGGGCAGAACAAACCGCGCCCCCTAATCTCTCTCGCGGTCAGCACTGCATCTCCCGTGGGCGCTGGAGGCAGTGTCGGATACATCTCCGATAACTCTCGTCCCACCATCGCATTCGCCATCGCAGACGGAGTTGCGGTTCCCCTCTCAAATTCAGCGACGTGCCGCCCATCACGCAACACTGTTACGCGATCCGCCAGATGCTCAACTTCGTGAAGGTGATGACTTACGTAGGCCACCCCCACTCCATCGGCTCGCAAGTTCTCGACAACGGCCATTAACTGCTCTACTTCGGGCGCACTGAGCACAGCCGTAGGCTCATCGAGAATCAAGAACTGAGCATTCTGCGAAAGGGCCCTCGCGATCTCGACCATTTGCTGCTGGGCGAGACTCAATTCGCTCACGGGCTGATTCGGGTCTATCGATGATCCAACACGCTTCAAGGCGTCTCGTGCGCGCGCTTCTTGTGAGCCTCGATCGATCATTGGCCCACGAGTGGGCTCCATTCCCAAAGCAATATTTTCGGAAACGTTTAGATCACGAATCAGATTCAGTTCTTGGTGAACGACGGCGATGCCGACATTTCGGGCTGACTCTGGAGTTGGGAGCGAGATTTCTTTCCCGTCCAAAGCCAATGAACCGGAGGACGGCTGATAGATCCCGCTAAGGATCTTGAGTAGAGTGCTTTTGCCGGCCCCATTCTCACCAACGAGACCATGAACTTCGCTGGGGCGCAGGCTCCACGACACATTGTCGAGCGCGGTTACCGGGCCAAACGTGCGCGTGATCGTCCTTGCTTCCAGCACAACCCGCGCTTATACCCCTATGAGGCTCAAGAACGACCACGGTAGGTGAAGGTTATCAAGGTGCAAGAACTTCAACCCCTGATAGCCGAAGTATTTGACAGCGATGAACCCGCCCACAACCAGCAAAACGAAACCGAGATCAATCAATCCACCAAGTAGCCCAAGGTTCCCATCTTCTTCAAGATAGCCGAGAGAAATAAGCACCATCCCGAAGGAAGGAATCGAATGGAATCCTGGAGCCGGGATAAGCATGAGCAGGCTCGCCAAGATGATCGTGATGGCGAACAATTTTGGACCAATGCCTTTATAAACCCATGAATTTCGGGGCTTCATGAGCTTTTCAAACTTCTCGAGCCCCTTTGGCACCGCTCCCCAAACCTTGCCCACCTTGCCTTCGCTGACGATTTTTCTCTTCAGGATCCACTTGGGCAGCCAAGGCACATGTCTCCCAACGAGTAGCTGCGAGGCGACGACGATTAGGAAGATGCAAGACGGCCAAGAAAAGAATGGCGGGGTCGGCGGGGTGAGCGGTAAGGCACCCAGAGCTAACAGCAGACCGTACGATTTCGTATCAACCCGTTCTAGAAGATCGCCAAAAGTGAGTTCGCCACTTGGGTCGGCGAATGCAGCCCGCATTTGAGCGGAGAGGCGATGATCCATGCGCGAAAGATTTTAGCGCGGGAGGTGATGTGGAAAAGTCCAAACGACCGGAGGCGAGAATTTCGCACTTCATCCTGTATAACCTATTTATGGACCTTTCCGCACGATTCCTTTACTGGATGCCGGTGCCTGAAGGGCGTCAAGCGCGCATCGCCTTCCACGAGTCGAATGGCGATGAGTACGAGGTCAATTGCCTAGTGGTGGGGGAGTCGCTTCAGATCGGTGGTGATCGTCGCGAGTTGGAGTATCTGAACGAAAGGTACTCGCCGTATGTTGTGAGCAATGTAGCTCGATCAACCATTTTGCGGTGGCTGGTTTAGTCGTAGCCGAATGGAAACAACCTCTCAAAGCAGAGCTTTGAGAGGTTGTTCATCGTTGATCGTGGCTCTTCGTCTACTTGAAGAAGTCGAACGCTTCCAGCTTCTGCTTGAACGACTGCAGGAACCGACCCGCCATCAACCCGTCCACCAGACGGTGGTCGTACGTCAGCACGACATTCATGATCTGCCGGATCGCAATCATCCCATTGATAATGACGGGGCGGGCCACGATGCCGTAAGTGCCGAGAATTCCGGCTTGCGGCGCGCTGATCATCGGAGTTCCTAACGTTGCTCCATAAGAACCAGGATTTGTCAGGGTGAATGTCCCCCCCTGAACATCTGTTACACCGAGTTTGTTTCCTCGGGCCTTCCCCGCAATCTCTTCTAAGTCTTTCGCGAGGGCGACCAAATCCTTCTTGTGGCAGTCTCGGATTACCGGTACAATCAATCCGCCCTCGCCTTTCTCGCCAAGCGAAACCGCGATGCCCATCTGAACTCCTTTGTTCATCACAATCTGGTTGTCAGGCATTAGTGCGGCGTTCACATAGGGGAACTCGAGCAAGCATTCAGTCAGTGCCTTGATGAAGAACGGTGTGAACGTGAGTTTGACACCGTACTGTTGCTGGAAAGCGTCCTTATTCCGGCTTCGGAACTCCATCATCGTGGTGACGTCCACCTCGATGAGCGTGCTCACCGTCGGGACCGCGTGGCTTCGCACCATCGCTTCCGCAATCATCTTGCGCATCCCGGCTAAAGGAACGATCTCCTGACCATCTCCCGCTTTCGTCGGCTCTACAGGCTTCGGTGCAATCGATCCGGAACCGCTTGCAGCCGCTGGGCGATCACCGCCCAGATAGGCCTCTAGATCACGTTTCGTTACCCGACCACCGGCGCCAGTACCAGAGATAGAACTTAGCTGGCCCTCGGAAATGTTGTTAGCCTTGGCCATGGCCCGAACCACAGGGCTGTACCAGCGTCGCTCACTGTTCGTGGCAACCGCAGGCTCCTCTTCGGCCTTCTCAGCGGCGGCGGGCTTTTCTTCTTCGCTCGCCTTTGCTGACGACTCTTGAACCGCCGCGGGTGGTGGCGTGCCATCGCCAGCTAACATCTTAGCGGCTTCGTCGGCATTCTCTTCGATGATCCCCATCGCTTCAAACACTTTGACGTCGCTCCCCTCGGGAATACGGATCTCAACCAGAACACCAGTAGCCGGGGCAGGCAACTCGGTGTTCACCTTATCGGTCATGATCTCGACGATCGGTTCGTCTTCCTTAACTTGTTCGCCGACCTTCTTGAGCCAGCGGCTCACCGTCCCCTCGTGAACGGATTCGCCGAGTTCCGGCATCAGGATTTCCGTGGCCATAGCGTCATTCTAACCTACGGATAGTGTCGGCATGAGTGACTAGGAACCTGTGTCCCGCTAGGTCAATCGCTTTGTCAGTCGGGCCCGGACTGAGGGCCACTCTGAAGTCACGATGCTGTACATCGCCGTGTCCCGGACGCTGCCATCCAGACGGTATCCGTGTTGGCGCAAAACTCCCTCGAACTGCGCCCCCAACTTTTCAATGGCGGCTCGAGACCGCATGTTCGTGGCGTCACATTTGAGTTGGACCCGAATCGCACCCAAGTCATCGAAAGCAAAACCTAGCAACAGGCGCTTGCAGGCAGGGTTGACCTTTGTGCCTCTTTCTTTCAATGCATACCAAGTCGTACCGATTTCTAAGCCTCTTGCTTCCGGGCGTATGTCCATGAGCGTCGTCATCCCCACAACATTCTCTTGATTGATCACCGCAAACGGCCGCATGTTCTTTTGGGCTAAGAGTCGCGCAACGAATTCGGTCATCCCCGCCTCGTCATTGGTTGGCGGTTGCTGGGTCACATAAAACTGAAAAGTATCCGGATCACGTGCGGCTTGCAAGCCGGCAACATGGCTAAGCAACAGAGGTTCGAGCCGGATATGTTCGTCTTCGAGCACCGTGGCGGGCACCCAATCCAAAGCGGCATGAATCACTGGGCGTCCAAGAAACTCTGCAGATCGGCTTCGGAGATTGCAGGTTCGCCCGGAGAAACGTTGTTCAACTTCCCGGCCTTCATCCATTCCTCCAACTGGTCCACCAGGGAGAAGAGATGGTCGAAGCTGTCCACGATGAATAAAAGCGGCTGATAGTGGTCAATCTCAAAGTACTGGTTGATGACCCACTCTAACTGGATGGGATACCTTTGAACATCTGGCGATTCGATACAGTGCTCAATTTCACCGTAACTGCTGAGCAGGCCACTACCATACACTTTGAGTTCGCCGCTTGGATCACGCATCAATCCAAACTCGATCGTGAACCAAAAGAACCTCGCCATTGCCTTGATGATCGAGGTAAGAACTTGGGTCTGCTCCTGTCGATCTTTGATGGACTTGGCAAAGTCGGCGGCAGTGCGGGCGCAATCCCCAAAGCGGACCAATGCATCGGCAAACGCCTTGTCAGTGTGCATCGGAACGTGCCCCGCAATGTCATGGAAAATGTCAGGCTCGGGCAGATAATCCAGACTGGAACCACGCCGGACGGTGATTGTAGTTGGAAAGTCCCGTTGGCGCAGGCAATCAAAAAAGATGTACGCCGGGACGTAGCCCGCCACTCCCTTTGCGCGAAAGCCCGTCAAGTTGCACAAAAACTGGTTGACATCCTCAAGTTTCGGGACTTGATTGGGGTCAAGGCATAAATTCTCGATACCCTTCAAGAAATGGCGATTCGCGTACTTCTCCCAACGAGGGAGCATGCGGTGATAAAGCTTCCGCCAAGCCTCGTGGTTGTCGGCAGAATAGAGGCGATACGGCTGCTCAACATAGATTTGTCCCGACTGCTGGGCAAGTTCAATGAAGGGAGCCTCGGTCGTGGTCATTCCCACGCCGTCAGGCAACGTTGCGCCGATCGTGTCCGCCATAGTTTTGAGTTCCCCGAATGACCGGGGTGTCTCTTTCTACGTTACCCGTCAGATATGAATTCTCGGGAGTTCAAATATCGGAAAGTTCTCGCTTATCGTGGATGATTCCCCACGTCGTCAATGCGAGAGCAATGACTACGGGAACAATGACGGAAGCCCAGTGGAGGCTTTCTAGACCAGAACCAATGTAGTTATAGTCCGCATAGGCGGGGTCGCCAAGAAGTTGAGAGAGCTTGCCCCAACCGTAGATAATCGCCGCCAATAGCGGGATCATCGCAAGGAATTTCATCCACTTCGGCGTCCCGTGAATCTGCTTCTGTAAGATCATGCCGAAAATGCCGATCGCCAGAAGTGAGGGAACTGCAAGCCACATCAACATTTCCGCACGAAGTGCGGTTGCCGTTTGAATGGCGAGTGGCATTGAACCGAGAAACATCATCCTTCGCTCCTTCAAAGCAAGCAGCGTGCCAGACCGGGGTGACTACAGGTCGTACCGCTTGGGTCCGCCCGATCCGTCGTCTGTTCCGCCCTGAGCGATTCGCTTCACGAAGGTGACGAGTTCCTGAGGGTTGAAAGGCTTGGTCAAATACATGTCCGCGCCATAGTGATAGCCCTCGAACACGTCCTTATCTTGCGCCTTAGCCGTAAGCATGATGACCGGCAAGCCCTCGGTGTCGGGGTCTCGTCGGAGCGCCTTTAGCACTTCGAATCCGTCCATGTACGGCATCATGACGTCAAGAACACAAAGGTCTGGCTTCTCTGCTTTGACCTTTTCAAGTCCTTCCTTTCCGTCGTAGGCTGTCACCACCTGGTAACCCTGTCGCTCTAGATTCACCTGAATCAAGCGTACGATATGCCGTTCATCATCACAAACCAGAATTTTCAGGGGCGGCATTGAATCTTCACCCGTCCGTAGACGCAAAGGCCATCCTACCCGAAGGCTCGCCATTGTGCAAGGCGAATTTCTGAGACCGGCGGTACCCTTCGGACCAATGAAGTTGTGCCGTTTTGAACTGAATGAGCAACCGGGAGAGTCACGCTCAGGGATTTATTACGAGGGGAAGTTCTACGAAACGGATGGGGAACAGGCCATAGCCATCCACGAATCGGACGCTGGGAAGCTACTTATGCCTCTCATCGCCGCTCCTTCCGTTAGGCTGTTCACGACTTCCGACGAAGGTTCAGACAGCACTCATTCGGCGTATCGCTTCCTGAATCCTTCAAGGCTCTACGGTCCCAACCGAGTGCTCGCGCTGCCAGATGAGCCCGCCGGATACGACCTAACCGCGACGGTGGCAGCAATTTCTGCCGGCGACGGAGCATTTGTCCAACCTGAAGAGGCACCTGGCTTCGTGCTCGGTTATGCGTTGTTGCTTGTTCTGCGCGCACCCGCAGTTCAAGATCGCCTGGAGCCGCTCGGCTTACCAGACGGCGCAGCCCATGATGTCGGGCTCTTCCTTGGACCCGTGATTACAACCCCGGACGAACTCGCAGATCTATCCGACACTGGTGAGCCGACTTCATTCGTTTGGGATTACCGATTGAAACTGAACGGTGAACAAGTCGCTGCAGGAGAAGAAAGGATCGGCCCGTACGGCGACTGTTTTGTGGAGGCAACCCGCTTCGGACCGGTGCGCGGTGGCGAAGTCTTAGGCGGTCCACCGCTCGTAAACTCGTTGTCGGGAAGCGGTTTTTCAGTAAGCGCGGGTGACATTATTGAGTTTGAAGTTCAACGTCTGGGGCGATTAGTCGCACGGATTGAGTCGGCCTAAATCACACTGAGGAGTTCATGAGCATCAAGAAGGTCGTCCTTTCGAATGGTGTACGCATCCTCGCGGAGCGAATTGACCAGTTGCAATCGGTGTCCATTGGTCTCTGGTGCCACACGGGTAGCGCACACGAACATGAAGATGAGGCAGGCATTACTCACTTCATTGAACACATGATGTTCAAAGGTACGCAGCGTCGCACTTCGCCGGAGATTGCCCAAGAGATAGAAGGACGAGGTGGCATGCTGAACGCCTTCACGGACAAAGAGCGCACGTGTTACTACTGTCGGATGCTCGGCGAAGACCTTGCCGTCGGCGTTGATGTCCTCTGTGACATGGTGACCGGGAGCGTTCTGGATCCTGACGAGTTAGAACGAGAAAAAGGAGTCGTGCTTGAAGAGATCAAGCGCAGCGAAGATGAGCCGGGGGATCTCGTACACGAGCTACACGCGCGAGAGGTGTTCCCCAACCACATTTACGGCCTCCCCATCATTGGAACCGCCGAATCCGTAAGTTCATTTCAGCAAACGGACCTGCGGAAGTATATGGACCGCCGCTACCATGGCAACACACTCCTGATGGCGGTCGCTGGTCAGGTCGACCCTGACGAGGTTGTGGCGTTGGCCGAAGAACGATTGGGCGGTTACCAACCGGGCAGTTCGGATAGGGCACCGGCTTCGGAAAAGCCTGTGGCTGGCGAACAATACGTCACGAAAGATGTCGAGCAAGTTCATTTTTGTATCGGTGGTCCTGGACTCTCCAACACGGACGAGGAACTTCCTGCCCAATGGGTACTCGATGCCGTACTCGGCGGCGGCATGGGAAGCCGCTTGTTCCAAGAGGTCCGTGAAAAGCGAGGACTTGCCTATGCAATTGGTAGTTACGGCGTGGGTTACCAGGCTGGCGGGGCATTCAACGTATACGGCGGGACGGGAAAAGACAAATGGGACGAGATGCAATCAGTCGTCCATGCCGAGATGAAAAAGCTCAGGGAAGTCCCGGTGATGCCAGACGAACTTGAGCGTGTCCAACGGCAGTTGATCGGCATGATCGTTCTGGGTCTGGAGTCGACCAGCAGCCGCATGCAGAGGATGGCCCGGAATGAACTCACGCACGGTCGAGAGGTGACGGTCGAGGAGATGGTCGAGAAGATTCGAGGAGTAACCAGTGAAAGGATCATGATTCTCGCAAACCGCCTGTTCGATCCATCTCACTTACGTACAACGGCTATAGGGCCAGCATAGAGATGCGATGACCGACTCGCTTGCCGTGGTCTCCGCGATCCAATCATTGGGTGAATCGATCAATCACGCCACGAGCGAGTCAAGCGCATACGGCGAGCTTGCCGATGCACTCAGGAGTGAGTTCTTAGCCGATGCAGTTGACGTCCTCATCTTGGAGCAAGGAACACTTCGTCTCGTATCTTCAACCCACACCCCTGAACTGGTCGGGCGTCTCCAAATGGCGGTGGGCGCGGGTCTGACCGGCCAGACCCTGAAAGAGGACCGGGTTGTCTTTATTGAGGACGACCTAAACGACTCAGGGATCAATGCGAAGGTGCCCGGAGTTGACGAACCGTTCCGCAGTGCTGTCTCGATTCCTATTGGCGTCGGGGTGATCGTTCTGCGCCGACACGACCCATGGGAGATGTCGGATGAAGATCGCAATCATGCTGAAGTGTTCGCAGTGGCGCTCCGGGGAGTGATCTCCGGCTTTCTCGCTGGTCACCGTGTTTCGGGCAGAGAAGAAGCCGGCGAAGTACTAAAAGAAGTAACCGAAACTTTGACCGGAAGCCCGTATCTGGAAGAGATTCTCCAGCACCTCGTCCATTTGACCGCGAGGCGATTCAATTACCGTGTTGTCACGGTTCGGCTTCTTGACGAGCGTCGCGATGAACTTGTGCTCCGCGCCACCCAGTCGGAAAATCGCGCGTACCAAAGAAAAGCGGCGATTCCCCTTGGTCATTCTATCGCTGGCCAGGTTTTGAAGCTTCGTCGTTCCATGACCGTTCTCGACGTAACAGAGGACGAGGACTATATCGGGCACGATCTTGCTGCGGAACAGGGTCTTCGTTCGATGGTCTGCGTCCCCTTGAAAGTGGTTGATCGTGTCATCGGGGTCATGAGTTGCTATACCGCAGAGCGTCGTTCGTTCGGACGCGAAGAGGTCAACACGTTGGAAGCTCTCGCGAGGCAAGCGGCCGTAAGCATTGAGCATGCCCAACTCCAAGTTCGAAATACCCTCATGCAGGAGATGCACCACCGCGTAAAAAACAATCTACAACAGGTGGCTTCTCTACTTCGTCTCCAGATGAATGAGACGCGTAATCCCCTTGTGGACGAGGCACTCAACGACTCGCTTTCTCGGATTCTTGCGATCGCCGCCGTACATGACCTTCTCGGTCGAGAGGATCTGGATCATGTCGGGTTGCGAAGGATTGCCGAGAGTCTTGTCCAACACACTCAGCAGTCATTGATTGCGCCCCAGCGAACCCTTTCTTTCAAGGTGAGTGGCGACGACACTTTGCTGACGTCGGGACAAGCTACACAGGTCGCATTGATCCTCAACGAGTTGATCCAGAACGCTGTCGAACATGGCTTTCCCAGTGAACAGAGCGGAGAGATTCACGTCACGGTTGAGACAAACGAGAATGAGGTCGACGTTTGGGTCAGTGACAATGGTCAACCGCTACCACAGGGCTTTTCACCCGACCAAGGTCAGTTGGGAATGAGGATCGTCGTCAGTTTGAGCAGAGCCCTTGGTGGCGAATTCAAGATTAGCGAAGAATTCGGATGGAAGATCGCTCACGTCCACTTCACGCGTTCGACTGGGGAGTAGGAACTGGTTGGCCCACTTTATGCGTCGGATGGATTGATGATCGCT
>JAHBTC010000005.1 GCA_019638835.1 Fimbriimonadaceae bacterium | reverse complement strand
ACGGCGTAGATGATTGCCTGACAGTGGAAGCCGCCGCCGCATTTGATCAACTGACGCGTAGCGGAGAAGCCGACACAATGGAGAACAGTTTCTGGCCATCAATCTTCCGACAAGCTATGTTTCTCACTGGAGTCGACTACATCCAGGCAATGCGAGTGAGGACCAAAGTGATGCGGACGTTTGAGGAAGAGTTCGGCGATTTCGACTTGTTCGTCGCTCCAGATCGGGGGGGCTTCACACTCTTTATCACCAACTTAACTGGACATCCCCAACTTTATGTCCCCACCGGGGCGCAGGGCGTTCGCGGACGAGGCGTCAGCCTTGTCGGTCGCCTCTATGACGATGAAACCGTACTCGGAGTGGGGACATTGTTGCAAGAGAAACTACAGGTCCACCTCAATCGTCCTGATTTAAGGAACCTTCCCGTCGAAGGTTCACCGAATGACGGTACGGTAACAACGTGGGACGCGGGAACCAATCCTGTATCTCTCTTGTAAGGTCACTCAGGTCATCCAAATGAAACGTGTTGCATTCTTGACTCTTCTTTGTTGGGCTTCAATGGGGTTCGCCCAATCATCGGCAACGGTGAAACTAGATGTCACAGCAGCCCCCCTTCCCTTCGTCTTGGACCAGATGTCGGAACAAACCGGTATCAAGTTTGAGGCAAGGAATTCAATGGAACGTGATGTTGTAGGAATGCGACTCACCGACGTTTCTTTAGAGGATGCCATGGCCGCGATTGCGACCGCAACTCACGGACGTTGGGAACGCAACGGAAACACAATACTACTTTCACGGGATACGAGTGCCCTCAATGCCGATCGTGCAACCCGTCAGAAGAAGTTCGCTGACTTGTTAGCGAAGCAATTCGACGCATTCCCCGGAATGCTCGAGGGTGGTGCTCCTGCCCAACCTAGTCAAGGAATGACTCCCCAACAACAAGCGGAAGCGATGCGCCGCATGATGGCGGGGAATCCTGGTGCGAAGATGACGATTCGCTTGCTCCAGAGTGTTGGCCTCAGGAACCTTAGTGATCTCACGCCCGGGGAGCGACGTGTATTTGCCAATCGCCCGACAGCGATGCAGCGGAATCTCAGTATCAACATTCAGCAGATCGTTCGCACATTCCTCACCGAGTCCGAATCAACGTCGAATCAAGGCGGTGGCCAACAAGGACGCTTCCAAATGATGGGAATGGGCGGCAATCTTGATGCCCTGCGGCAAGGCAATGCGGCACGAGTATTTTTGATTGTGCATCGCCCCGAAAGCGGTAGCGCACTCCAGATTCAGGCAAACATTACGAATAACTCCGGTGACGTCCTTGCAACTGGATTTCTTCCGATGATGCTCGAGGGTGACATGATGGGTATGGTCGGTCGCGCGATCCAGCAGTTCTCCGGTCAACAGCCCCCCGAACCCCCTCCGGTAGAAGAGTCCGACAAGATTGAAGTTGATCCTGTAGTCTCCGACGCACTCAAGCTTTTCGGGCGGGACAACGCGATGGCTATGCTTGGTGAAGTGGTTCAGACCGTCATGATCTCGTCTGATGGTAGTGGCCCTGGAGCAGGCACGTTTGTGTCAGAAATTCTCGGCGGAGACGAATCAACTCCCACGGAGAAGAAGTGGCGAGACATTCTCGCCGACCCCCGGCAGTTTGAGCCACTCAACTTGTTTGCGGGCCCGATTCTGCGAGCATTTGTCGGAGACAAAGACTATGTCGCGTGGATTCCGGACCGTGCGCTTAGTGGTATGGCCAATGCCTTTAGCAACGGAGTCGTCACCAAGAGCGGTCTCACCGGAATGTGGAAGGACGCCGACTCATTGTTTGAGGTGGCTAAGGAGTCCGGCCCATGGATTTTGCGACCCCAAGATGCCGCACAAGCCGCCGATGGTGCCGTAGATCGGAAAGAACTCGCAAAGGTATTGGCACCCGGAAATCAAAAGGGATATCTGCGGTTGGACGAATTGGCCCAGTACGCCATTAGCTCGCCAATGACCTCTGAGGCTTCGCGTCTCGACACGACGATTGCAGGAAAAATCGATCCGTTTGTCGGCCAGCAACTTGCCGATATCTACGGACCGAACCGTATGGCGTATCTCATGTGGAATCGCCTCAGCGGAACGCAAAAGCCCACCAATGGTAATCCAAAGACACTTGGAGCTAACTCAGTCACCGGTGAAGCGCGCGAGTATCTCGATTGGGAAACCTTCAATTCGATGGCGGCACCAAACGTGCAGTTGCAACAACAGCGGGGCCAGCAGCAACGTGAAGAAACGCGGGTCGTGATGGCGGGACAAAATGGGATGAACTTCTCGTTTGGCAATCAGAACATGCTTCAGGAACGAACGGAAGCTCTTCCTCGTGGATTGAATTCCTTCTCCGGTGTTCAACTCACCGCAAATGAGCAGAGTTCGGTCAAAGGAATGACTGCGAATGGCGGCTCGGCTCGCGTCGCATCCATGGATCAGTTCGGTCGAATGAAGGCGATTAACGAGATGATGGCAACCGCCACCCAAGGCCGACGGGCTGGCAACATGACGGAATACACCCAATACATTGCCGGTCGAACGACTCGGTACACGATCACGTATCAGTTAGCGAACAACGTGACGCTGAGTCGCACTCTGACGGATTACGATTTCGGATCAAACCGAGCGGTGGCGTTCAATGCCTTACCGAGTGACTTGCAGGAAGAGTATCGCAAAGCGTATGACGAGATGAAGACGCAAATGGCGAATGGCAATATGCGCTTCAATCAAGGTGGAAGGAATCAACAGAACGGCCCCCAGCCGTAATCGGGACGCATAAGGGACAAATCCTAACGCCAAGGAAGCGGGAAGGTACAAAATCCATCGCATGTTGGATCGGTACCTTCCCGCTGATTTTGAGCCCCAGTGGCGGGCTCGATGGAAGGAAGCCGATCTATTCCTCACTCAGATCGAGCCCGGCCGACCTAAGTTTTACGGCCTTGACTTCTTCCCGTATCCCAGCGGTGCGGGACTCAGTGTTGGGCATTGTCGCAATTACGTGCCAACTGACGCCATTTGCC
Organism: Fimbriimonadaceae bacterium; assembly: GCA_019638835.1. Classification (GTDB taxonomy): domain Bacteria; phylum Armatimonadota; class Fimbriimonadia; order Fimbriimonadales; family Fimbriimonadaceae; genus JAHBTC01. The sequence continues at coordinate 46,265 of JAHBTC010000005.1, read as the reverse complement.
GCATGAAGCGGATGCAGGGCTTCAATGTTCTTCATCCGATGGGGTTTGACGCCTTCGGTCTCCCGGCCGAGAATGAAGCGATCAAGCGTCAGCGTCATCCGAGTGAGATGATTGAGGAGTACGCCGCGAATTACCGGTCACAGATGGATCTGATTGGGATCTCCTACGACTGGTCTCGGTCATTCAAGAGTTCCGATCCTGACTACTACAAATGGACGCAGTGGATCTTCAAATTGCTCTATGAGCGAGGACTCGCCGAGCGTCGAATGGCCGCGGTGAACTGGGATCCGGTTGACATGACCGTTCTGGCCGACGAGGAAGTAATTGCGGGCAGAGCCGAACGTTCAGGCGCCCTTGTCGAAAAGAAATATATCCCCCAGTGGTTCTTCCGAATCACAGACTACGCACAGCGACTGCTCGACGATCTAGACGATATTGACTGGCCGGAAGGCATCAAGCAGATGCAGCGCAACTGGATCGGTCGGAGTGAAGGCGTGGAGTTCGAGATGGAGGTTGTGATTGACCCCGAATCGATCAGGCCGAAGGAAGATGATGGCGATCTTGAGATTGAAGTTCTAGAGAAGCCCCTTAAGTTTAGGGTGTTTACAACTCGCATTGACACGATCTTTGGAGTGACATTCTGCGTTCTTGCCCCAGAGCATCCCGTCGTGGACCAGATCCTAAAGCGTGTAAACAGTCAAAGAAAGACGGAAATCGACGCTTATCGCCAAGCCGCCCGAGAGATGAGTGACATCGACCGACAAGCCGTCGGTCGCGAAAAGTCGGGTGTCCGCACCGGGGCACTCGCGATCAATCCTCTCACGAATGAAGCGGTACCGGTGTTTATCGCGGACTACGTTCTTATGGGGTACGGAACAGGGGCCATCATGGCGGTTCCCGGTCACGACGATCGAGACTTTGAGTTTGCCGAGAAGTACGACCTTGATGTCCGACCTGTTATCGCGCCAGAAGGCGCGGACGAGTTGCCTGACCTACCCTTTTCTTTGAAAGAAGGTGTTCTGATCAATTCCGGAGATTTCGACGGTTGTTCCGTTGCCGATGCGCAAGCTGAGCTTGGACAGTGGTTCGAGACGAATGAGATCGGAGAACGGAAAGTCAACTTCAAACTTCGCGATTGGCTCATTAGTCGCCAGCGATATTGGGGTTGCCCAATTCCTATCGTCTACGACAAAGAGGGTCATGCCGAAACCGTCCCGGATGATGCCTTGCCCGTCCTGCTTCCGGATGTTGAATCCTATGAGCCATCCGGGGATGGCACAAGCCCACTCGCCCACATGGAGGAGTTTGTCAACGTTACGACTCGCGATGGCAATCTGGGGCGACGCGAAACGGATACCTTGGGCGGCTTCGCGTGTAGTAGTTGGTACTTTCTTCGCTTCTGCGACCCTTTCAACGAAGACAAGCCGTTTAGCCCCGAATCCGTAGCTGAGTGGATGCCGGTTGATTGCTATGTCGGTGGTGCGGAACATGCGGTGATGCACTTGCTGTATGCGCGCTTCTGGACGAAGGTGCTGTACGATGCGGGCCTAGTTTCGGTGAAAGAACCGTTCCAGCGACTCAAGAACCAAGGTCAAGTCCTCGGTCACACACCATATCGGGCACCCCGCGAAGGTGAAAAGCTTGGGGTTGGCGAAGAAGGAATCCTGATTTCTTACCAAGAAGCCGAAGTGTTGCCGGCAGAAGATGTCATTTGGAGATGGGTTCGGATGAGTAAATCCAAGGGCAATGTAGTCACGCCCAATGAAGCAGTGGAGCAATATGGCGCAGATGCGTTGCGGCTTCACGAGCTATTTGTTGCCCCGTTTGATCAATCGGTCAACTGGACCAATGAGGGCATGAACGGAACTGCAAGATTCCTGAGCCGCTCACTCAAGTGGGTATCGGACGGACGAAATCACTTCGAAAGTGAGTGGTCGAATCGCATTGACTCGGCGCCTGCGGATGAAAGATCAAAGCGTATACGGAGGGTAACCCATCAACTGATTGCCAAGGCCGAATCCGACATTGATCGTTTCAGCTTTAACACTTACGTCGCTGCCATGATGACTGCTCTGAATTCTTACGCTGAACTTGGATTCGCAGAGCAGATGTCGGACGCAGAGCGACTTGCATGGAGCGAAGCCCTTGAATCGTTTACGTTGGTGTTATCCCCCGGTGCACCCCACACCGCAGACGAAATGTGGGAAGGGTTGGGCCACTTCGGATTCACATTGGAAGCAACATGGCCTCAATCCAATGCCTCTCTTGCGGCAGACGATCAAATCACGGTCGCTGTACAAGTCAATGGCAAGCTTCGCGATACGATCGCAATGCCCGCTGGCGCACCCAAAGAAGACATGGAGGAAGCAGCGTTAGCGAGTGAGAAAGTACAGTCTCATCTTTCGGGAGTGACTATTAGAAAGGTGATTGTGGTCCCCGGAAAACTCGTCAATGTCGTGGCTAGCTAAGATTCTCGTTGGATTGGTCGCGGTTGTCGCGGTCGTGGGGCTGTACTCTGTATTCGCGCCACCACCACCTGATCCGAACGCGATCACGAACGAAGAGAAATATCGAGAAGTCTATGCGGAGGCCATAGACCAAGCACTCCCACTGATGGAGGTACTTGACTCCGGAGTCGCCCTTTCGGAAGCTCAATTGAGAGCCTTGGACGAAGCCGGTGACAAACTCGATCAGGTCAATAAGTTTCGGCCGGATGACTTCCGATCCTATGTGCTTCTTTCGCGAATTCGCCTAGCCCTCGGCGATGATGAAAGCGCGAAAGCTGCCTACCGGCAAGCTGAACTGAATCTCCCGACTCGCATTCCGGACAACGAGAGGACTGAGTTTGCCGAAATCCAGTATGGATTCGCTGAAGTTGGCTATCAACTAGGTGAATACGAGCGCGCGGCAACTCAACTGAATCAAGCGATCAACCTTGTGCCTCATCCAAAGTACGACCTCTTAAAGGCCCGCATCCTGGTTCAACAGCAGGCGTACGATGCGGCGATGGAGATCCTCAACTCGCTACGGCTCGATGCGGAACAAGGGGAAGCCGCAGACCAGTTGATAGAATTCATCCGCCGGGCCCGAGCGGCGAGTTCCGAATCTGCGCCCACGTCCGGGGGAAGTGACTCGGCGTCGCTCGGCTCTTAACAAATACCGGAAAGAGTCGGACAACCTCCGTATCGGGCAAGGTTATCTCCCGGATATCTTCTAACTCAAGACCAAGTTCGTGCGCCGGAAATGCCTCGACGGCGGCAAGATCCGCCGGCGTACGGTATGGAATGATCCAGCCCTCCTTCCGCACCCACGCCGCGCTTAGTTCTAGCTGGATAGCAAAAGGAGCGATTGCGCGTCCGATCACAAGGTCAAACTGCTCCCGATGCGAGACATCCTCTGCCCGATGTTGACGCACCGTTAGGTTTTGAGGCGCGTGATCTTGGATCAATCGGAGTCCTTTCGCGCCACTATCCATCGCCACCACGGAGAGATCAGGCCGAGCAAACGCGATTGGCACCGAGGGCAGTCCCGGACCGGTTCCTAGATCGAGAACATGACTTCCCTCTTGAAACATACTCACCGGGAGAACGGAGTCCAAGAGATGCTTGACGACGGCATCATGCTCTGGCACGCGGGTCAAGTTCATCACCTGATTTCGCTTATACAGATCCTCTAGAAAGGAGAGTACACCCCGAGACGCCGTCGAGGATGGGGGGAAGCCCTCGGCCGTGAGGTACTCCTCCCACGGACGAAGGTCAAACATTATCTTGAGGATACCGGTAGGATCGTCCGGTGGAGAAAGTCAAGCGAATCCGACTGGGGCTCGCCTTGACAGGCGTCGGATCGTTAGTTGCCGCAACGTGCTTGATTCCGGGCTTTGCAGGCCCGCTTCCATGGCCGATGTTCTTGGGCGGAGCGATCTACCTGATCGGTGGATTTCTTGTTGCAATGACCCCACCTTGCCCCGAAAGACAGAGTGGATTGAACTGGATACGAGTTTCACGGATTGTGATGGCATTCGTAGTCGTCACTTACTTGATGACGAGGGTCAACCCCTAAACAGAATCGTAAGAGTCAAATGGGTCACTGAGATCAATGTAGTCGTGTCGCCCCATGGCAACACCGCTCCAGTCGAACATGTAAACGACGGGACGTCCGGTTTCTACGACGCGGCGAACTAATTTTGACCTTCCATGTGCTCTCGTGTCTAATGGTGCCGTTGTTTCGGCTTCAATAGCATCGAAAGGACCGAGGAAACCAGTGGTCAACATGGGATTCGAGAGTGAGCGATCGGGGTTGATATTGTGGTACTCGAGATCCAGCGAGTGCAATGTATCGTCATTCCAGTCGGACCCGGCATCCTCGATGTAACGGGAAACCATCGCCTTCTTCGCAACCCAATCAATTCGATCAACACAGCGCATGGGGTCGGCTTCTAAGTCGTCCAGTGTCCTTTCCCACTCATCGAGGGTCCAATCTGTGTCCGGTGTATCGCCACGGTATGTTTGTGCTAGCGCAAGAAACTCACGTTGATAATCAATGGCGCGCATCGATTCACCATCTTCTAAAGTGAACTCCCATCGGTAGGTGGGGTCTCGACTGATGCTCCGAAGAGCAAGCAAAGGCGATGCCAGGCGCGGCAAATGATCTAACTTCCCTTCTTCTAGAAGGCGAAGCGCGAGGTGGGTCGTCCCCACTTTGAGCGCGTAAGCGTAGTCACTTGGATTTGCTTCTCCAAACAAGAGATGAAGCCTATGTGAACCCTCGCTGGCGTAATAATGCTCCCACTTTGGGTTAATCATTGCCCGGTTAAAGCGCACTCGGCTCGCCACCGTCCGCAAGATATGATCAGCCCGTTGCGAAAGCTGAAATGAGACCGTTGGATCGGGATACACGCCGTAAACATTCGAGACCCATATGTAGTCAATGGGGTTCTTTGAAATCTTTTCGTAGTCAAGCTCTGCTTCAGCGAGCAGATGCCCTCCCACTCGCCCGACTCCGGCGAAGATCTGACGCGTTACGAGAAAGCCATAGAGTCGCGTAACTTGGCGAGTAAAGAAATCTTCATCCATCGGCACGAGATAGTTCTCGTGGCAGCCAAACGTATGGCCACCGAAGTGATCCACGGAGTTTGCATAGACGTCAACGACATCTTCCAGGCCGAGTTCTTTGATTGCCCGATTGATGATTCGATGACCCGCCCGATCTTGAGCGACAAGGTCTTTCAGATTGCGGCATTCGGCCGTTGCGTACTCTAAGTGAGATCCGACCGCGTCAATGTAGAGACGCGATCCATTCATCATGAAGCCGCCCGACTCGGCAGGTTCGAATACCTCATCCCGGGCGTGCCGGTCAATTGCCCCCAATCGCATCTCGTGGAACACGTGATCCTTGATGGCAGCGACGGCCTGCTCCGGCATTCCATATTCCGGATCAACGTAGCATCCGAATTCGGTTTCCACGCCGAAGATACGCTCCGTCATTTGGGCCACCGAATCCCTGTCCATGGCCCATTCTACGTAGCAAGACGTATACGAATGGCGGCACAATGAGGCCATCACCTTGCTATGGCGGACCTGAATGTACGCAAACAACAGATCCTTCGCGCAATCATCGTTGAATACGTGATTGGCGCGGAGCCCGTGTCAAGTGAACTTGTAGCCAGCAAGTACGATTTGGGTGTTCGGAGTGCGACGATCCGAAACGAGATGGCGGAGATTACCGATTTGGGTCTCCTTGAACAACCGCACACAAGCGCCGGACGAATTCCCAGCGACTTCGGATACCGCTACTTTGTCGACAACATCGCGGAGCCAATTCGGTTGAGAGCCGCGGAAAGGCAACAGATATCAGACTCCATGGACGAAGAGGAACCTCTGCGGGAGTTATTGCAAGCAACGACTACCGCATTGAGCCGGGTAACTCATTTGCTGTCCATGGCGACGACACTACAAAACGGATCCATTGTTGTGCGAAACGCCGTTTTGACTTCCCTGGGTAACAACCGGGCCCTCCTCGTCCTCATCTTGGACACGGGCGCAACAGACAATCGCTTCTTGGAATTGCCCATAAACACAACGAATGAAGACGTCTACCAAGCGAACGCATTGCTCGCCGCGAGCCTTGTGGGACGTCCTCTCAAAGATCTCTTGCGATGGAAACCGGCGACCGGCATCAAACCTCAGGTTGAAGCGATTCTGAAACGTGTGGCGAACACCATCCGCACGGCCGCGAGAGAGCTAACGAAACTACAAGTGGTCACCGAAGGGGAAGAATTTATTCTTGCGCAGCCCGAGTTTCAACGCGATGTCGAGGCTATGCAACGCGTTCTCGCCGCCTTAGAAGAGGGCGAGGAGTTGAAGCAATTGGTTGCGCAAGCCAATGTGAGGGAGATAACGATTGGTCGGGAAAACGACAAGGAGAACTTGCGTGCCCTTGCGATTGTTCGCCAATCGCTCTACATTGGACAGGATAGGATCGGAACTCTTGCGATCGTTGGCCCAACCCGTATGGATTACATGAGAGTCCGCGCGCTCCTTGATATGGCAGCGCGCGGAATTGCGCAAACCCTGGGCCGAGGTGTCGGCCCCTCATCAGCTAGCAATGGTTAGTTGACACTGAACCGAGAATCATCAATTCCTCGGTTCGCGACGACCCCTTCAAATCGGGAAGACCCCGCGACGGCGTTGTCTGCGTTGTAGACCGTAATTCTCGTCGGAATCCACGCTCCATTGCTTTGCGTGTGAGCCCCAAGTCGGAATGTTGCCTTCAAAACGCCATCCTGACCGTACCATTCGCGCTTGATCACAACCTTTTTGGCCTTATCCACCCAGATCCGGTGTCTAGTCTTGTCGTTCAGCGAAGGCACGTACTTGACATCGAAAACGGCGAGTCCATTCAGGTCGCCACGAGTCTCGTTACGAACGAAAGTGCCCGTGAAGTAGTTCTGGAACAGCGAAGGAGTCAGCAATCCAAAGTCAAAAAACGTTTGACGTTTCCCCGGTGCTCCACTCACATCCTCTCGCTGGGTGAGACCCGTCCGAGGAATTCGAATCAACTTCTTGGGGCCGTTGACGATGAAGATAACCGTCGAATCCTCAACGGTGGATTCCATTCGAAGCTTGAACGGCTCCTCCATTTCAACGAGAGATGTCTTGAATCGCATCGAATTCGCGAAGTCCCGGTTGATCTTCGCCAGTTCACGTTGATTGGCGGACTCAACAACCCAAGTGAACTTGACGTCCCTTAGATTTGAGGCTGCGACACTCCCAATCGTTGGGTTGCTCTGAGCGAGAACCGTCCCCGTCAACAACGCCATCATTGCCATACTCACGATTCTCAGACGATTCAGCCAAGGTGAGTGGCTCACGGGCTAGGTTTCTCGTCCCGATACCGTAGAATGGAGCCTATGGTTCGCGAATCTTCGAATCGCGTCGAAGGCCGCGCCCAACTTCGCGAACGGAGACCTTATCTCGCTCCTGTCAAAGTAGACGCGATCAATGAACGATCGCTCATGCTCTTCCGCCGACTCATCACGAGATTGCTACCGGAGACTTTTCTGCCGGCCTGCTCTACGTTTGTTGGCATCACTTTTCTGTTTCTAGTCGTCGTGCCGAGGTTATTTGTAACGAGCAATGTATCGGACCTCAGGGTTCAAGCCGTTGAGGTTTCCGTAGCGCTCGCGGCAGGTGTGTTGATTGCGGCTCCGTTGATGCTAGCCGGGTTAGCTGGGGCGACGTTTTTCGCGGTCCGGCACGTTGCGGGGGTGATTCTTGGGGAGACAGTTCATGCATCGACCAAAGTGACTCTTCCCCAGTTCGTCTTTGCCTATCTGCGACCCCTTGCCGTTGCAATGCTTCCCCCGTTTGCGGCTGTCGCCGCATTTTTCGGTGCCAATGCTTTCACGGGCAAAGATGATCCGCTTTCCTCCACTCTCTTTTTCCTGGCGATGATTGTGGGGTCATTTCTTTCGTTCTGGGGGTTAATTAGCCTCGGCCAGCTTTTCGGAAGTCGACTGGTCATGGCCCCCGTCATGCTCCTCGAAGGGAAAGGATTTCGAGAGGCCACTGACCGTTGCAAGTTCCTGATGAAGGACAGACTCGCGCATCAAGTTCCCGTCGCCAATGTGGTATCGCTGATCGTTACTTCGGGTTTGGTGGCCTTGCTTCTTTCTGGATCGCTCGGCACCGTATTGAGCATGATGTTTGAGATCACTTTGCCTCCTGCTCTTTTCAATGGCCCGCTAGGCGATCTGTTCAGTCGTTTCCTCACCGTCCTACCTTCCCTTTTCTGCTTTTGGGCTGTGATGCCACTTTGGGGAGTGATTGGCACGGTGATCTACTTCGATCGAGTTTGCCGTCTGGAAGCCTATGACATTCGCATCATGGCGGAGGAGTTACGTGAGGGCGGTCACCGCACTCGTTTGCTCCGCTAGTCTTGCACTCACGGTCGTGACTTCAGGAGTCACACCGGAGCAAGCCGGAAGCGCGGACAACTTGGCCCAACTTGAGTCCCTTTTTCAGGATCGAACTTTCGATTCCAAGATTTGGCTTGATACAAAGCCAGGATCATTTGAAACCCAGCGGAAGGAGGTAGTCGAATCATTAGAGTTCCGTGACACATTCCGTTTAGAACAAGCAAGCAATCCGGACGATCTCGCGGAGCAAGCGAGGGCGATCAAGCAGAATCCGGTCTACCGTACGGTTGAGATTCCGCAGGATGAGAACTGGCTCGGTGCGACCATCGAAGACTTCTTTCGCCGCATCGGCAAACTGTTCGAAGGCAGAGATGGAGGCGGATTAGCACCCGGTTTGAACCTTGGCTTTCTCGGCCCATTGGGACAGGCGTTCATCGTCGCGGTGATTGGATTACTGATCGTTGCCGTCGGTTACCTCGTCTATTTTGCAATCTCAAGGCAAGATCCGAAGCGACGGGTGAAGGCGGGTGGACTCTTGGATGAGGACGAAGAAGCACTGGCTTCCGACGAATGGTTGGCGAAGGCTGACTCGCTGATTGCCTCTGGCGAGCATCGCCTCGCAACCCGATGCCTCTTTCTCGGATCGCTTACCTTATGCGATGAGTATCGAGTCGCGGAGTTCCGGCGTGAACAAACAAACTGGGAGCATCACGATCGGATTATGAGAAGTCGTCGAAAACCTGAGTCGATGAGTTTCACCGATGCCACGCAACGGTTTGATCTGGTTTGGTATGGGGAACGCGGAGATTTTGTAAGTGAGGCCTCTTGGATGCGTGACTTCTATCTTAAAGTGAAAAGCCAATTGGCTGGGCTCAAGGCGGCGTAGGATGAAACGGCTCAAATGGTTGTTTTATGGTGCCGTCGGCGCACTGCTAATCATCGGTTTGCTGCTATCGGTCGGGCAATCCCAGAACAGCAGTTATCCCGTGACCGATGACTATGGACCAGAAGGATTGGCCGTGTTCACAGAGTTACTCAAAAGCTCTGGTCGCGAAGTAGTCGCCGCGCGGGATGCGAAGGTAAAGGCCAAGCCCGGTGATGTCTTATTTGTTCCACGGCGACAGGATCAAGCAGAACCTAGAAAAGGGTCTGATTCATCAAAGAATCCTGACGCTCGCTATCTTCAATCAGTTCGGGGGTTCGTGGAGAGCGGTGGCATGGTGGTCTTCGTGACATTTGACTCCGAAAGAACTCCTTATGAGGGTGAAGCGACACTTGAATCTTCTTGGGGAGAATCGTATGAAGTCACCCCATTTCAAGAGGCGTACGACACAGACGAGGTTCTCCTGCGCCCCTACGATCGATCCATTCCCGTACTCGGAAGCGAGAACTCAGATATCTCTGCTCGCCTTGTGCAAATCAAACAAGGCCGAGCTTTGTACGTTCGAGATGGGTCATTCTTGACTAACCGCAACATCGACAAGGCACAAAATGCGGCCCTTGCCATGGACATCGTTTCTGTTTCCGCACCGAGTGGACGCCTCGTTTTTGCGGAGAATCTCATTGTCGGAGCAGAAGAGAAGGGTCTCCTCGCTACACTCGGGAATTGGGCGGTAGCTGCTCGATGGCAAGTCCTTCTCCTAGTTGCCGTCATGATCACGGCAACATCGGTCATTTTTGGCCCGCCGAGAGGTGAGTCGAGTCGAATTCGCTCTTCGCGTGACCTCGTGGACGCGGTAGCCGACGTGCTGAAACGGGGCCGCAAATACTATGAGATTGCTTTCCGCGAACGAGAAGATGCCCGGAAGAGAATCCTAAGAGTAACCGGTTCAGATCCGCGCACAGAATGGAGTTCACTCGCTAAAACCGTGCCCCCTGAACTCCGAGATGTAATGAACACGCTTCACGGGAATATCGCTAATGAGTCACAGTTACTTGCACTGACGCATCGGCTACATCAGGAACTCGAGGCCTTTGAATCAGATTCAAGGACGGAACGCTCCGCATGAAGGAACTGTCGCCTGCGCTCAGGCGATTCGCTTGGCAATTGGGAATCGGACTTGCAATCTTTGCGATGCTTCCAAGCCTTGCGAACATATTAAGCACCCCCAGCGGATCCACTTCTATAGGGGTGCAAACCGCAATTGACGATCACCTCGTTTATGCCGCTTGGATGAAACAGGCAATGGAGGGTCGGTTCTTCATGGAGAACCGATTCACGCTTGATCCTCAACCCGGACTCACGGTCAACCTTTACTTCTTCGCGCTCGGTAACGTTGCTCGACTCCTTGGCATTCCGGCGACAATGCTTTTGGCAAAGGGCATCTTCTCGCTTCTGTTCGTATTCGCCCTCATCCTTCTTCTTGAGAAGACTGGGTGGGATGAACTCCGCATCAAACTTTCAGCGGGGCTCGCTTGCTTCGGAGGCGGTATCGGATTTCTTTTCTGGGAGCGGTTTGGACTCGTTCTCATTGACCCACGCCAGTCGGTGAGCGAACTCCTAATGGGTCGCCTGCCAATCGACGTTTGGCAGTCCGAAGCCTTTGTGTTCAGTTCCGCCTTGATCAACGGTCTTTTTATGGCCGCGCTGTGGCTGATTCTCGTTGTATTCCGTTCCGTAGTGGAAGCCCGAAATGGTTGGGGATCGGTACTGAAAGGTGCCGTTGCCTTTGGCATCCTCATGAACATCCACAGTTACGATGCCCTGTTGATCGGCTTCGTACTCTTGGGTTTGCTTGGGGTTTCCCTACGGCACAAATCACTCACTTTTGGTTGGCTCGTGCGCGTGCTAGCCATCCTTGCGGGGTGCATTCCTGCCGCGCTATGGTTTGTCAGGGTGTTGCAACAGGACAAGGTCTTCCAAGCACGGGCGGCCACCGAGACATTTGCCCCGCCGTTCACTCCTGTCTTTTTCGGACTTATCTCTCTCCTCGTTGTTAGCCTCCTTGGAGTTGCGTGGCACACAAAGGGAATGACAAAGTGGCTGAAGGTGATCGTCGGTGGTGGAGCGCTCATCACTCTTCTCGTTATCTCCCGTATTGCGTATGCGAGTGGTTGGACAAGCCCTGATGGTTACTTCGTGGGTTGGGCCGGTTTCGGATTTCTTTTGCTTTCCGCGATCAGTCTCGCAACGTATTTCGCGGAGGAAGAATCTTCAGGAATTTGGTGGGCGTGGGCCTGGGTTGCTCCGATTGCGATTTATGTTCCGCAACTCTTCCAGCGGAAGTTAGCAATGGGTATGTCGCTTCCGTGGGGCGTACTCGCGGGCATCGGACTCATCGCCGTTCTGCAGAAACAGAACGATTCGAACCGAAAACTGGGGATGCTTGTCGGCGTCTTCGTCGCGAGTCTTACGGGAATCTTTTGGTTCCAGCGTGAACTGTATCTGCTTCGTGACAACGTGAGCACGACCACGGTTCACCCCGTTCGACTCAGCCCGAGCGCCACCGAACTGATTGCCGAAATCCAGTCGGTCGGCGGAAACCCAATCGTGCTGGCTCTGCCGGGAATCCCGTCACCTGTTCCAGATTCTCCAGGAGAGTTTGCTTCGCCCTATCTACCCGACCTCAACCCATTTTTCGTTGGGCTGGCTGGAGCAAAAACCTACGCTGGCCATTGGAGCGAGACACCAGACTATATGGAGCGGAGACAGCAGTTGGGCCGGTTCATTCAAAGCGGTGGTGAACTTGACGCGAACTTCGTCCTCGCGAACGTAACCAGCGGAACCAGAGTTTTCGTTGTACTCCCGAATCGAGATACCTTCCCTGCGATCCCGATGCGACCTTGGACGACACCCCACGAGATCGTGAAGACCACAACCCAGTATCAGATGATTCGCCTGATTCTATAAAACAAGTTCACTATCAATCGGACGAGTTTGGCGGTGAACTCTGCTCTACCGGTGTTCCGGTAGGTGCGGTTGTACTTCCTTCCGGTGCTTGGGGAGGTCGCGCATTCGGATTGCGTGCCACGATTCTTGGGCCGCCGGAATAGGTGCTGATTCCTAAATCATCCCGGCGAACAATCTCACCGTTCTGCCTCACAATTCTTGTCGTCTTCACTTTCTGGCCCGCGCCGCCACGATCCTCGACACGTTCTTCACCGTAGCCGAGAGAAGCGTCCGTGATGTACTTCACGCCATTGCTCCAAGAACCTAGATGCTGACTTGTGAACTCCATCTCGTAAGGTGATTTGCTCGGCCCGAGGATGCGGAAAGTGAGTTGCCCTGGAGAGTAGTTTGCGCTGATCGCAATCGCATGATTCGTGTTATTCTCAAAGGAGAAATCCGGTTGAGGGAACGATACTGCGGCATCACGACCAAGCGGTACATACGGAACTGGCAGACTATGCGGACTCCGCGACTTCACCTTGAAATCCCCTAACAGCACGGCGTTGTAGAGGGTTGTACTGACCTGGCAAATCCCGCCCCCAATATCAAAGTCATGGCGGCCCGATACGTACACGCCTGCGGTCTGGAAACCACGGGCAGCAGTGCGCTTCTCGACTCGGTCGTTGAAACTCCAGGTTTCACCCGGAAGAAGAACTACGCCATCAATAATCTCGGAGGCTCGTTTGATGTTAGCGCAGCGTGCAACTTGTCCGGCGTTGAATCGCGTAGTGAACTCCGAAACGACCGTTTTGATCTCCGCCAGTTGCGCATCACTAACTCGTGGGGCTGCGCCCTTCAGCGGCAACCGAACGATCTGGTCACCTTTGACGGCATCAAGAATTGCCTTATCAACTCCGGAGTCGTCCAAATCCCAAGTGGCGACTTCCTGTTTCGTGGTCACTCGACCTGATTCAAAATAGGCACGCGCCGGCGAAACTTCTGGGCGCTTTTCCTTGACTAAAGCACTCCACGCTTCAACTGGAGCCTTTTCGACTCGGTAAATCGGCGCAATAGTCGTAGATTCTTGTTCTTGGCGACTGGCAACGATAGCGCGGACAGCCCCGTGCACAGGCATGGAACGAACCGTTGCCTCAATATCTAGTTCTACGCCTGCCTCAGCAAGGGTGACGGTCTCGCCGAGATCAAACTTCTCCGTCTTGATCGTCAAGACAGAATCTAGGTGTGTCTTTTGCCAATCGACCAGCTTCGAGCGCGCTTCTTCTCTAGTCAATCCGCCAAATTCTTGTCCCTCGAACGTCGTGTTTTGTTCGATCGTCACCGGTCCGTATTGCTCGTAAGCAGAAACGCCGAGCCCGGCTAATCCCAAAACACCCGCGATGGTAACGGGCCATCGCCATTTTGATCCTTTCTTTGTCTTGGTTTTGCCCGGCACGCTAACCAATTATGACGAGACCTACAGGCTCAATGATCCGTGCCGAGCAAAGATCGGGACGCATCGGTACACTACTTCTATGCCCAAACTCGTCTGGTTCAATGGCGAAATCAGCTCCCTTGAAAACGCGACTGTTCCGGCGGCAGACCATGCGCATCTCTATGGCGACGGTCTGTTCGAAGGGATTCGCATTTACGGTCGCAAGGTGTTCAAACTTGACCAACACCTGCGGAGGCTGTATGACGGATGCCGATTCCTTGGCATTCCGATGAAGTGGAGTGAACCTGAACTCAAGCGGATTCTGCTTGACACCTGCATGAAGGCAGACATTGAAGACGGCTACATTCGATTGAATGTTACGCGCGGAACGGGGCTCGGTCTTGATCCACGCGCCGTCAAAACAGACGCTAATGTGATGATCATGATCAACACACTAGCGCTCTACACCCCCGAAATGTACGAGGCCGGCTTGGACGTCGTGACCACATCCTTCCGCGTCATCCCTGCAGATGCCCTCGACCCTAGACTCAAATGTATTGGCCGATACGCGTCGAACATCATGGCCAAAAGAGAGGCGAACATGAAGGACGCAGGTGAGGGATTGATGCTCAATGGAGCCGGCATGGTTGCCGAATGCACCGGGGATAATATTTTCATCATTCGAGACGGAGTCTTGCGCACTCCCCATCCATCTGCCGGAATCCTTCAGGGAATCACAAGAGATTCTGTGATTGAGATGGCTAAGGAAGACGGCATTCCCGTCAAGGAAGATTTCTTCACGATTTACGACATCACGTCGGCAGATGAGGCGTTCCTCACTGGCACGGCGGCAGAAGTCATCCGAATGCGATCCCTCGATGGACGAATCATAGGAGATGGCGACATGGGGCCGATTACACGTCGCCTTACGGAGCGATTCAGACTGGCTACGCAGCAAGGCACTCCTTTCACACCTACCACCGTCTAAGGATCTCACGATGAACGATCGTCCCCCTACATCGGTCGCCTGCATTCGATGTGGATGGACGATCGACCGATTTGAAGAAGAGGGTTTGGTGGGTTGCGAGTCATGCTACGAATCATTGGGACCAGAACTTGTGACCGCCCTCAAACGTCCTGACCATCAGAACTCCGACGGAAAGGCTCTGCAGGCTTCGCCTCAGCCGACCGATCTGGTATCTTAGGCAGGCCAATGAAGGGTGGTTTGAAGTCAGTTATCCGCGCCGCGACCGCAGGGATCGCCGCTGTTGCGCTTTTTGGATGTGCGGGGCAATCAAACCCGGTTAACCTTCCAGACCCGAACGTCTACTTCGTAAATGCGTCGGCGGACTCCGGAAACCTTTCGTTCCTTCTGAACAATAACTTCCAACCGCCAGTGTTGGCCTACCTTCAGGGCTCCGCGAACTTCCGCGCCATTACTTTCATTAGTGAGGAAAACGAGGGCTACGACGTTGGTACGGCAAACGAAGATCGATCTTTCGTCTATGACGAGTCAGTCTTCACTTTCCCGCGAGACACAGACTGGATTGTCGCGGCGATCGGTCAGGCAAACTATCAACCGGGTGAAGAACTCAAGCGACTACGACAGGTGATTTTCCAGGTAGATCGAGCCGGGATTGGTGGTTCTACCAGTCGCCTCATCATCCTTCAAGGGTTCAACCGTAGTACCGGCAACCTGACACCTGACGTCAACTTCCAGAATCCGGGAGACAACCCCGTTTATCGCGTGCCAAACATCGCGTACGGCAGCACCGCGACAATTGACGTCGCAAGTGGCAACCAAACATTTGTGATCAAGCGCTCCGATGGTGAGGCTGTCTACGCGACGACGACTTTGAACCTAACTGGTGGACTTTATCTGGTGATTCTTAGCGGAACAGAAGACGCCGCGAACCCGGACGAGCAACCGAAGATCACTTTCCTCAAGTTGACCACACGCTGAGAGCCCCGATTCGCCGGATAATTTTTGCCCTATCGGGTAGAACCTTTGCGTCCTTCGGGACGGTTCTCTCGTCTCTATGTCAGGCAATCTCACGGATGATTCTGCGGCCGAAAGGCGATGGCTCACAGCCCTCGCTAACGGGGATCAGTCGGCGATTGGAGGGATCTACGAACTTTATAGTGAGAAGATCTTTCGTTTCGCTTATCGGATGCTCGGAAACCGCACGGATGCGGAAGACGCTACGGCGGAAACTTTTCTGCGGGTGCTCAAGCACTCGCGGGATTTACGCGCCGATGGTGCCTTTCGCACCTGGTTGTTCAGGATTGCCCGAAACCTGTGCGTAGACAGGATGCGCCAGCACAAATTGCTGGAACTTCCCCATGACGCGCACTACTCAGGAACAGAGGATAAAACGGCGTTGAAAGTAACGGTGCATCAGGCGCTCGACGAGTTGCCCATTGAATACCGAGAACCGTTGATCCTTTGCGACTTAGAAGACATTTCGGCCAAGGAAGCGGCTGAAGTACTCAACATCACAGTTCCTGCGCTCAAATCCCGGCTTTACCGGGGGCGGAGGGCACTGCGAGACCGACTTACGGAAAAGAAGGTGCATTTGAAATGAACGAACTGCAAAAGCAACTGGTCGATTTATACGCCAGTGACGAACTCAGCCAGGAAGCCAAGACTGCCCTGGAACAACAGGCTCTAACCGATCCTGAACTTGCCGTAGAGATGTTCAGTCTCAAAGCGACCGTGGATGCTCTCCACTCCCTAGAATCTCCCGAAATGGGCGAAACCTCTTTCCAACGCGTGCTCATGCGCTTGTACCAATCTGGTGCTGAGCCCCGCACTGAATCCCCCACGCCGATCCATTGGCAGTATCAACTGCCAATGCAAGGCTGACGACGTACCCACGATGAAAGCGACCGTATCCCGCAAAGAACTTCAAGACGCCCTCGCCATTGCTGGCGGCGCGAGCAGCGTCCGTTCCTCACTTCCGACATACATGTCCATCCTAATTCGGGTTGGCGACGGCAAACTAGAACTCGTCGGTTGCGACGGAGAGATGTGGGCCCACGCGAGCATCCCGGCCCAAGTGGGAGAAGAAGGCGAAGTTTGCGTTCAGCAACGCTTCTTGGCGGAGATTGTCGGCGCCCTGGGTCACGACGAAGTGCGGCTTGATCACTCATCGGGGACGCTAGTCCTTTACTGCGGACCTTCGGAGTGGAAGTTGATGTCAATGGACACCGACATGTTCCCTCCGGTGCCCGAAGTTCCAGCCTCTAGTGAGGTACGCCTCCCGATGAGCGTGCTCCGAGAAGCCATCGGTGGGGTTGCCTACGCCGTCAGCGAGGACCACACGCGCGAACTCCTCACGGGTGTGTTGTTCCACTATGATGGTGAAATGCTGACGGTGGTGGCAACGGATACGCACCGTTTGGCGGTTTGCCGAGTGGAGCAACCGGGCGTCGGCAGCGATATCAACGTTGTTGTGCCCGAGAAAGCCTTACGGATTATCCGCGCTCTCCCCGTCGGGGACGAAGAAGAAATCACGCTCCGCTTTGACGACGTTCGCTTGAGCGTCAATGTCGGCACCGCAGGGGTAGTCAGCCAGCTTCTCAACGGCCAGTTCCCGAATTGGGAGCGCGTCGTTCCTCAAGAGTACACGAGGCAGTGGACGCTTGATCGCAAACAGTTCGTGGAAAACCTGAAACGAATGACGATCTTGGCCCGTGACAACTCTCATCGCGTGAAACTCACTGGCTCCGGGGACAGCGTCGTGATCACGGCGCAAAGCGGTCGTGGCGAAGCGCGTGAAGAAGTAAACGTAATCAGCGAGAACGGAGATTTGGATATCGCCTTCAACGTGCGCTACATTTTGGATGCGCTGGCTTCGATGCCAGGGGATGGAGTGAAGGTACAGATTACGGAAGCCTCGCGCGGGACAGTTTTCCGCCCGGTTGAAAAGAGCGAGAACCAGTTCTGCGTGATTATGCCGATGGCTCTGAATTGAGCGGATACTTGGAATAGTTCGACCGACTCATAACCGATTCTATTCGCGAGTTCTCGGGCGGTCAAAAAGCCGAGAACTCGCAGATTCGAACCATAAAACTCGGGTGAATTGAACTCTTGATCAAGTTCAACCGAAGGTAGCGAGCGCGAATCGCCTCAAAAGAATCCTCATACACTCCAGTAGCGCGAAACTCGGCATTCGCCGATCGGTCAACGCATCGTGTCCAACGCTCGCCATCCAAACTCCACTCAACGGTATAGGCGGGTACGCCCCGACCCGGAAGCGGTACGGAAACCTCAATGCGACTCACAGACTCGATGACATCCAGGTCAATCGTTGCGGACATCGGGGCCGGAAATGCAAGCCAGTAGCGATCGTCTCTCACGAATCCGTCTGTGAGGTTATTCACTCCGTACTGTGGATCACGTTCGTGGGATTCGATAACTCGCTTTCCGGTGGTGAGACTCTTCAATTCACGTACGTCCGACTCTGGGGCCGAGACAGCGGAACCCAATCCGGCCTGAATCTGTTCCGAACGCCGGACAATTTCCTCATAACTCAGACCACCCGGTCCCCCCAGACCAAGTGCCAAAATGCGTGGGCCAAGGACGTCACGGACATACCACTCTCGGCCCTCCCACCAGCACATCAACACGCCCCGAAACGGGTTTGACGCTGGCGCTGATATCGGATCAAAGAAACCTTCAGTGCGCTGGACCAGACCAAACTTCTGGGGATCGTAGTTCACTAATCGTTCTAAAGGAACGAGGGTCATCAAGTCGAACGGATAGTGATTGACGACATAAAAGGGATCCCAACCAGCGTTGAACACCTGAAATCCATCAGCCAGCAAGTCCTGAGGACGGTAGTAGTTACCTTCCCACGCGATGATCACGGCTTCCTTTGGCAAACGATTCTTTACCCATGGATCGCGCCCAAATCCTTCCCAGATCATGGGCAATTTTCCATTTGTCACCACTGCATCTGACATCTCGCCAACAAACTCGGCGAAGACTCGGTGGGTGTCGGCCCCTATCCCAAGGTCTGCGATTGCTTTTTGGAAGTCGGGATCCTTTTCAGCGTTCGGATACCACGCCTCGTCACCTCCAATATGGAAGTAAGGCGAATCCGAAAACAACTCACTCACTTCAGCAATCAAGAGGTTCATCCGTTCGCGAACTTTTGGTGAGGCGAAGTCAATACAGTTTGTAGATTCCGAACCCTGAATTTGGAAGAGTTCTGGCTCCGATCGGACAAGCAAACTGCTGTGTCCCGGCATATCAACTTCCGGAATCAGTGTAACTCCGCGTCTGCGCGCAAACTCTTGCAAACGTAGGAGTTCTAACCGGGTGTACGCGGGCTTCCCATTCGCGTTGTTAGCATCCACCGTATGAACCACATGAGATGGGAGCATCCAGTTCTGATCGTCGGTCAGGTGCAAAACGATGAAAGGCACCTCGCCCGCGTCGCACCATAAAACAATCTCCTCAAGCGACTGAATCGAATGGTAGTTTCGCGCAACGTCAATCAAGACGCCTTTGAACTCGACCGGCTCATATGCAGAGGAACCAGCGAAGACGGAGAGTGCAATGCCGAGCCCGAACACCACCCGATTATGGAGGATGAAGGCAGTTGATAAAGTGGTGGGCGATGGGGGATTCGAACCCCCGACTCTCTCGGTGTAAACGAGACACTCTACCGCTGAGTTAATCGCCCGAACGAATGAGGATTATAGCCGCCCCCAAACATTGACCGAGCCCACTAGCGGGGCTAGGGGCTCGGGGACGAGGGGCGATTCCGGGGGGTTGGTTGGAATGCGCCCTTGGCGTTGGGAGGAGGATCTGCGTCCATCCAATTCAACGCCACTTCAATCGATGTCGTTCCCCGGTATCTTATGGTCCTGTTACCAGGTTTCCGCCCAAATAGGTCTCCACACTAGCATTCTTACCGGGCGAACCATCGAACACTTGGAAGTCAGCCCACGATCCGATCTCCAGTCTTCCCTGCCCAATGTCGTTGTTTGCGTCGGCACCACCTGTAGTCCATAAGGCAATTGCTTGATCATGAGTGACGTTTTGGGATTCGTCGAATCCATCTGGTCGGTTCGTGGCTGCAGAGATGCCATCCCAAGGATGGCCGGGAACAATCGGCCGGTCGCTGTTGAAAGACATGCGCACTCCGCGATCAAGCAAGGATCGAACTGGTTTGAGTTCTCCGACACGCTCCGGTGGCAACTGGGCTCGGTACGCATGACCGAAACGGATAAGAAACTCTGGCTGCATCGTAACGTGGCAACCGATTGACGCTATGCGATCGCGTTGTTCTTCGCTTAGAAGCATCGCATGCTCGATTCGGTGCCGTGAAGGGGTGTCACACGCCTCATAAGCATCCATCACGAGGTCGGTCGAACGGTCACCGATGGAATGTATGGCGATCGGCCAGTCATCCGCGTCCGCTACGGCGACCATTGACTTCAGTTTATCAGGGGAGTACATGAGTGTGCCATCTCCACCGGTCGTCAAAAACTGACCGTAAATCGCGGCCGTTGCACTGCCTATCGCACCGTCAGCGAAGATCTTGATGCCTCCAATACGGCACCGATCGTGGTTCATAGATTTCGCCGACTCTCGGAGTTCTTCTCCAGGCATCGCGCGCCCACCATACACACGACCAAACTGGAGCCATAACCTCATTCGTATGGCACAACCTCGTTCCGAAGCAATTCGATAGGCTTCCAATTCTCTCGGGAGATTCCACCGACCAGTCATCATGTCACTGGAGCAAGTTATCCCCATGGAAGCGAGATGACGGCCCGCCCGAAGAATCGCTTCAACCATCTCTTCTAGTTCTGGATGTGGGGCGGCGTTCGTAACTCTTTCGTGCGCAGCCTCAAGAAGTACTCCAGTCAGGACTCCACTCCCGTCTCGATCAAATGTTCCACCCTCGGGGTCAGAAACACCGGGGTCCACTTGTGCGGATTCCAACGCCGCAGTATTGGCAACGCTCGCGTGACCATTGGAATGACGGAGCAACACCGGCCGATCCGGAACGACCGAGTCAAGATCGTGCCTTGTCAAGTGTGCGGCACCGGGAAATTTCGTTTGATCGTATTGAGTTGCATGGAGCCAGCCCGGGCCAGGTTGGTCGCGATCCCAGATCCTCACCGCCTCAAGCACCTCCTCTTTCGATTGATAGCGCGAAAGGTTTAGTTTGAGGAGATCCAGGCCCGTGGGCAGGATATGGGAGTGGGCATCGATAAATCCGGGCAAAACTTCCCTGCCTCCCAGGTCAATCGTTTCCGCGTCTGACCGAGAAGACGCAACGAAGACACCACTTTGCACCGTTCTCTCCCAAGGTTGTCCCAAATAACGCCCATTCGTGAATCGTTTCATGTTCCAATCTCCTCTGCTACGCGCTCTGCACTTTCCAATGCACCCTCAATGAAACCTAACCACTGAGAAGTCCCCTCGCCCGCAAAGTGCACACGCCCCATTGGACGACCAAGATAAGGCGCCCCGTGAGAAAGAAAACCTGGCCGGCAGTAGGTGAACCCTCCTCCAGACCATGGATCATTGATCCAATCGTAAAAGAATCCCTTCTCAAAGGCGTCAGCCGCTCCGGGATGCGTCTCATCGATCGAACGAAGAGTTCTTTCGACGGCACTATCGGGATGGGCAGACAATGACCTCGCCCTCTCTCCATTCACATAGCAAAGCAGGGTGCACTCGAGACCTTGACCTCCTGACCAGACTTGCTGGTACGGCAAGTCGCAAAGAAATGCCCCAGACCAATCAGAGCCATCTTCCCAGAAGCAGTTTTTAAACGTCAGGGCAACTTTTACCGTTGGGCTCCGGGGGGCCGTCTCCCATGCTCGTGGCAAGGTTCTCCCTGGTTCAGGTGAGAAGAAACTGGACTGCAGTAATGCGGGCGGGATCGTGACGACGACGTGATCAAATCTTTGACTTCCGGATTCGGAGACAACTGTCACTTGGTTCTCATCGTGTTGGACCTGACGAATCGCGTGCTTCAAATGGATCTCCTGTCCTTCTGCTAATTGTTCGCAGAGTGTTCCTGCTCCTCTCGGGAATCGATAAGCACTCATCTCTCCCTGATTTGAATCCCGCCCAAGATAGTTCTGATACGCGTAGAGCCAGCCTGCGAGGCCGACTTCCTCGATGTCGGTCCCCTCATCGCTCCGTAGCTGAGATTCTACGAGCCAGTGACCTCTTTCGGAAATAGCAAACTCCTGCACAAACTGGCCAACCGTGCGTCCGTCTGCCGCCATCCATCTTCCGTCCAGCCAAGGGCGTTCACCCATGGCTGCTGCAATCAGCTTTGCTTCTTCGTGCACAACACGCAGATCGTTCGCGGCATCCATCCAAAGGTCGTCGTCTTGTCGGATAGAGCCTCGGAACATCACTCGAGAGGGGCGATCATCGGCGGGCACAGGTTCGTCTCCCAATTCCCGAACGAGCGCAATGGTTCGCTTATGTTCGGCGTCAATCCATTCCCCGCCCGCTTCATGAAATCCATCCTCGCTCTGGATCGTGAGCAAGTTCCCACCGACTCGATCCCTAGCCTCAAAAATAACAATCTCGTGGCCTTGATGGCTAAGAAGTTGCCCCGTCCGCAACCCCGAGATGCCCGCTCCGATGACGCCTATTTTCAACGGAAGACACCTAACGCATCCTGAATCTCGGAAGAAGTAGAGACACGCATGAGTCGAGGATTCCCGGCGCTCCCACGCTTGACGACACCGACTCTTCGCTGCTCGGCGAGAGGAATGAGGGATTCGTAGGCGGGACTGTCAGGCAGAACAAGAAGTTCAAATGCGTCCCGGAACTGCCACATCGCCCGTGATGCAAGTACAGGCCCGACTGGCTCCAAAGCCACAAACTGAACGAGCCCCTCGCTTCTTGCCGACTCGAGTGCCGTGAACACTCCGTCTAACACAGACTCTTCAAGGGCTGTCCGATACTGAAAGACGAAAATGTCTAGACATGGCCTGCCCAAACCACTTAAAACCTCAATAAGACGGGCCCCGATCAAGTCCGGTGCGCGGCTTGGCTCTGTGTTATTCGCAAGTTCGAGCCCGCCGGTGGCAAGAACGATCGTCGCTTTCCCCGCGCCATGACCCCCCCAAAGCGCCGGTGACGCTGAGACTTCAATCGGTGAACCGGACTCGAGGGCACGGTCTACAAGTGACTCGCCTGGTTCCTTTCCATTCCAAATGAGTGACAGCCAAACTTCGGGAAACTCTTTGTTTGTTCGGCCCAACATCTCCGGCACATTGTCAGTCTACGTGTTTCCAAGTCGCTCCGGTAGGATTCCCTTGTTGTGCCCACTCCGTTCTTCTACCATCCACGGATGTTGCGGTACTCATTCGGCAGTCGCCATCCTCTGAATCCAGAACGGTTACGACGAACGATTGACATCCTCGAGCGAATCGCACCTGAACTCAAAGTCGTCGATCCGGGTTTAGCCGAAGACAGCGAACTTTTGCGCATTCATTCTCCAGACTATATACAGGCAGTTCGGCAACTGAGTGTGGAACCGAAATCGCAGTTCGAGTATGGCTTTTCCAGTAGCGATAATCCGGCTTTCGAGGGCATGGATGAAGCAAGCCGGGCATACACCGGAGGTTCGGTTTGCGCAGCACAGTCCATAGTTGAAGGTGAACCTCTAGCCTTCAACATTGCGGGAGGTCTGCACCATGCGATGCGTTCGCTCGCTGCCGGATTCTGCATCTTCAATGATGTGGCTCTCGCTTGCGTCTTGCTTGCTGACCACTTTGAGCGCGTCCTCTATGTGGATATTGACGTGCACCACGGCGATGGTGTCCAGCAGATCGCGCTGGAACACGATCGCATTTCAACGTTTTCGATACATGAGCATCCAGAAAGTCTTTGGCCAGGAACAGGTCACGTCTCTGAGGGCGACGAAAACACTTTCAACCTTCCCATCCCAGCCGGCACGAGTGGCGATGTCTGGAAGGAGGCATTCGAGCGAGCCCTCAATCTCGTGGTGGATCATGTCCAGCCGTCGGCAATCGTTCTGCAGATGGGGACGGATCCCCACCTTACCGATCCACTAGCTCACCTTGAGGTGTCATCACAAGATTGGCTTGGCGCCGTCCGCGCAGTGAAGTCATTGCATACTCCAATCGTAGCGACCGGTGGCGGCGGATACAACATCTTGAACGTACCAAGAATGTGGGTCGGTGCGATTTTGACCCTACTAGATCGAAAACTTGAGGATGAGTTACTTTTGGTTGCGCCGGAAGAATGGGGACTTCATTCGTTTAGTGACGCTAGTCCTCGACGCGGACAAAACGCACTGCGAGTGCAGGACATCGTTGTCGACTTCGGTCAACGAATCGGTTCGCTAAAATGAAAGCACCTCAACCCAATCTGGGTTGAGGTGTCTCGTTTACCGAAATGACTTACGGTCGCGCCGTCGTTGTTTCCCGTCCACCAAGAAGGAGCTGCAGGAGGTCCACTGAACCGCCACCGCCGCCCATTCCAATGACCTCGGATGCCTGCAGAGCACGAGTCACACGAGAAAGCATGTCAGCGATGTGCATCTTGGTGTACGGGTCAGAATAGCGGCTGCCCGCACCTTCAAGGAGAGACTTGATTCGTCGCAGTTCTCCCAACGCTATTACCTTGGCATCGCTTGGCCCGGCTCCGTCGCGAATGCCGAGATCGATGAGTCGGGCGAGGTGGGTTCGTTGCAGTTCTCTGCGCAACGAGGTTACGGCTGTTCCTTCGCTGTATTCGCTCCAGACCTGTTTGCCGACACTGGTCATCAGTTCGTTGACCGTCAGCGTGTCCTCACCCGGCAATGCCTTGTATTCAATGCCACTGAGGCGCGTTAAATTCGGCGCCCCGAAGAGGTTTGAAAACACGAGGCCAGTAAGCCGCGAGTACATTGCTTGCACATTGAAATCTGCGAGCCCGCCTGCGCCACTGATGGCGTAGTCGTCGCGCGGATCTTCACCCAAGAATCGATAGATCTCCTTCGGGAAGTTGAAAGCCTTCTCGCTGAAGACGTTTTGCACAACGAAGTTTAGTGCGCGGCGCTGAGTTGCCGCCGCGACGGGGACTTGCGTAGGCCGATCAATCGATGTGCCTCGAATTCCTTGACGAACCTGGATGCCTCCAACGGAGTTGGTAGCACGGATTGCGCTACCGGCGTACTGATTTACCAACGCCTCAAAGGCTTTGGTGAGTTCGTAGTATGACTCTCCGCGAGCGACCCCGTTCTCCAGTAACGATCCCATGGCTCGATTGACTTCGTCAATCATGAACGTGTAGTAGTCGAGAGGCTCTTTGCTCAGATCAAATCGAGCCACATATGGATCAAAGGAATCCGCGTGCTGGTCCGTTCTGTAGGCTAGACCAGATTGGCCAGCTTGATTGAGAAGACCTTGTTGTAAGTTGTGAACCTGAACCGGATCGGTCCCTGGCACCGACGTGTATCCGTACGCGACCGCCCAGCGATCGTAATCACCCGGAAGCGTGTAGAACGGGAGTTTGTCGTTCTTCAATGCGTGGGGGTTGAACGGCACGTAGTCCATGACGGAAGAAGTCGTTCCGTACCGGCCTACCATCGCCGGATCCGCCATTTGAGCGAGCGTCAATTGAGTGCTCGCGATGAAATTATGGCGTAGGCCGAGGATGTGGCCGAACTCATGAGCCACGGTGTGCTCGATTGCCTCCCTGAGATACCGAGCCTTCGTCGCGTCATCCGATTCTGCTTGCAAGAAGGTTGCGGCAGTCGCTCGGTCTAGTCGTCCTAGATCGCAAATATCGCAGAGGCTTCGCGCGGTGTTTCGGTTCGTTGGCCGATCATTGAACTTGATCAGTTCTTCAACGGCATTGACTTCATACGTGATGTAATTCAGGTCAACCGTGATGCTCGCATTCAAGGCTTCACCCGTAAGGGGATTGAATCGGAACTGGGCGACCGCGTACGCATCACCGGGTGACGCGACCCACCGGATAACGTTGTATCGCATATCGGCGTGATCGAAGTCATCGTCCTCGGTCATCTGGCGAACCTGAATCGCATTGCTGAATCCTGCCGCTTCCATCGCCGGATTCCAACTCAGAATTCCGTTGGCCACGGACTCTCTAAACTCTTCCGGGATGCCTTTATCTAGGTAGAAGACAATTGGCTTTACCGGATCACTGATCCGTGCAGAAGCATTCTTCTTTTCGAGGTTCCAGCGAAGAATGTATCGGACGCGTCGATCGACGGCAAGATTATCGTTGAAATTCTCGTATCCAACCGTGAAGTAGCCAACACGTTCGTCATACATGCGCGGCACAAAACCGTTGTTCAGCGGGAGCGGGAACATGTTGTAAACGACATCAATAACGACGCTTCGAGCATCTCCCGATAGCCCAGGGGGGCCGAATACACCCTCCTCAACTCCCCCACGAACTCCGTTCCCTTCGTACGCGTACACGGACTTCACCGCGATGTTCTCAGGGAACGATTTGACTTCATCAATGAACGAGTTATCGCGATCGGGGGTAAACGAGCCACCGCCTCCGAAGGGGTTGCCACCGCCCATCATCAGTGCGTTGAGGCTAATAATGTCGCTCTTGAAGAAGTCAGTGACGTCAATCAGGATCCTGCCGTCTTGTTCGGCCTCGATGTCAAACGTCTGCAAAAATGAACGCGAGAAAGAGCGATTCAGCGTTGTAGCAATCGGCAAGTCTTCGTCGGCGCGCCAAGCATAACTCGGGACAACCATGGTGATTCGCCCAGGCTGTACCTCTTGAAACTTGAAGAGGATGTCCATGAGTGGCATACCCGTAACGACTTGCAGACTTGTTCCTGTGGATGCCGTCGCTTGCATCATCATCCAGTCGTCGAGCAGATCACGGGGGATCTCCATGTACACTGAATCATCGCCGTCTTCGCGCATACGATAGAGCGTTAAAGCCCCTTCAAACTTCTCGTAACCCTCAACCGCTTCATCAATCTCGCCCATCTCCTGATCAGGGGCTTCCTGATCGGAAACAGCTTCGGTGGCGGTTGCGGAGCCACCAGCCTTCGAGGCCCGATTCATTTGTCCCTTGAAGATCGGTCGCCCAGGAATCGGAATTGGTAGACCTTCAAGTTCAAAAGTCTGTGCGACCAGAGTGCCGTCTTCGACTTCAACCCATGAAGTCGCTTTCACGGTCATCTCTTCGTCTGTCCCTTTCTCCGCATATGTGGAGGCGATCCGAACAGCATTCACCCCATTTTTTGATTCAAAAGCCTCTGCCTTTCCGGAGAACTCACCCTTGACGAGATTGCCGCCACCGGCATACGAGTGAGTCCAAGTTGCGCCCGCAGCGATCTGACCAGAAGGAAGCACTACTGCCGTTGCCTGATTGATTCTCGGGCCAGTTTCATCATCGTCGCTGGCGGGTTTCGCACCGACCATGGCACCATTCGAAGCGTAGGTGTATTCAGACGTAGACCCCACCGGATCTTCTCCTTGGATTTCACCGTTGATCGCCGTCGAAGACTTCGTAGTCTTCGACTTAACCGTGACGCGCCCGTCAGGTTCCACATTCGCGACCGTTTCTTCCGAAGTTTGCTCCACATGGAACGTGATTGCCTGACCACCGATGTCGAACTTGGAGTCAATGGTTAGATTGATCACGGACTTCGTGCCAACGTTTGGTTGATAAATCACGGCAACGGGCGCCTGAGCAAGGGCTGTGGCCGAAACTATCCCAACAATTGCGGCCCGTAACAAGATTGATGATCGCGTGCGCATAGTCTTTGGAACTCCGAGTAGCTCGCAGTCACCAGACTTTATCCGAACCGTGCGCCTTACGGCTTCAGAATTGTCGCGGACTGGCTTCAACTAGGGACTTTTCGTGGGACCGAGACGAACACTGACGTTTAAACAATTGATAGCGCATCGCAATAAGCGAAGCCAAAGCGAAAAAGCACAAGACGATTGGTCGGTTCCTTTCCCCTATGAGGAGCCGGCCATTTTTTTCGTCGATTTGTCCAGAGAGCCGAAGTTGGCTCGGGTAGAACGGATTGCGCATGGATATTCTTGCCTCTCGCTACAACATTTCCACCCCAGAAGCGCAGGCGGATAAGTCGGCAATGCAGTCTCACTTGGATCGATGGCGCGCGAACAAGTCAATCGTCCAGGCCGGTGGCGGTGAGAGGTACGTGGCCAAACACAAGGAACGCGGAAAGCTTCTCGCCAGAGAGCGCATTGACGCCGTTCTTGATCCCGGCTCACCGTTTCTCGAAGTCGCGCCTTTCGCAGCTTGGGAGATGTACGGAGGTGACGCACCCAGCGCGGGCGTTGTGGCCGGTATTGGGCGCATTCAAGGTCGTCTTGCGATGATCATCGCGAATGACGCCACGGTGAAAGGTGGCACCTACTTCCCAATCACGGTCAAAAAGCACCTCCGTGCCCAAGAGATTGCCCGTGAAAACCGATTGCCTTGCGTTTACTTGGTGGACTCAGGTGGAGCATTCCTACCCCTACAGAGTGAGGTGTTCCCAGACCGCGACCATTTCGGCCGAATCTTCTATAACCAGGCGCAACTTGCGGCGGCGGGAATTCCCCAAATTGCCAGCGTCATGGGTTCCTGTACGGCAGGTGGTGCATACGTACCGGCGATGAGCGATGAAACAATCATCGTAAAGAACCAAGGCACGATCTTTCTTGGTGGACCGCCACTAGTGAAAGCCGCCACCGGAGAGGAGGTGACAGTTGAGGACTTGGGAGGCGGCGACGTCCACACCCGTCTCAGTGGAGTAGCCGATCACTTGGCCGACGATGATCACCATGCGCTTGAGATTGTTCGAAACATCTTTGAATCCTTGCCACCCGCGCAACCTGTTGCTGATGGAGGGTTTGGTCGTCCCATGCCAGGATCAGTGGAAGAACCGCTTTTCCCGGCGGAAGAGTTGTATTCGCTGATCCCAAGCGATACCAAGCGTCCGATGCCGATGCGTGACGTTTTGGCACGACTCCTAGACGGGAGCCGATTACATGAGTTCAAGGCGAATTACGGGACGACCCTCATCTGCGGATTCGCTCGTGTGATGGGACACAACGTTGGCATCATCGCTAATGACGGGATATTGTTCAGCGAATCGGCGCTCAAAGGTGCCCACTTCATCGAACTTTGTTGCCAGCGCGGTGTTCCTCTACTCTTCCTGCAGAACATCACGGGGTTCATGGTCGGACGCAAGTACGAGAACGAAGGCATCGCCAAGAATGGCGCTAAGTTGGTGACCGCCGTCTCAACCGCCAACGTTCCGAAGATCACCGTAATTGTCGGAGGCAGTTACGGTGCGGGCAACTATGGAATGTGTGGGCGTGCGTATCAACCTCGATTCCTCTGGATGTGGCCAAACGCTCGAATCAGTGTCATGGGTGGCGAGCAGGCGGCGAATGTGCTTCTCACGGTGAAGATAGAGCAACTCGCGAGTCGCGGTCAATCCATGAGCGCCGCAGAACAGAAGGAGTTCATGGCACCGATCCTTCAGAAGTACGAAGAAGAGTCTGACGCTTATTACTCTTCCGCAAGGCTGTGGGATGATGGAATCATCGATCCCGTAGACACACGGCGAGTGATTGCAATGTCTCTGGAAGCGTGCCGAAATGCGCCCGTAGCCGAGCCATCGTTCAGCATGTACCGGATGTAGTCTCTCGGGCCATGACGCGGCATCAGTAGAATGATGTCGATGTCATTCGCCAAGCAAACGATAGATCAACTTGACGCCGGCGGCAAGACGGTATTAGTGCGTTGTGACTTCAACGTTCCGCTTGATGGCGATCGGATTACGGATGACAGACGAATCGTTGCTTCATTGCCAACCGTGAAGAGACTGATGGAGCAAGGAGCAAAGGTAGTGCTTTGCTCTCATCTGGGCCGTCCGAAGGGTGGACCCGCGCCGGAGTTCTCGCTTGCCCCGGTAGCAAAACGGCTCGGCGAACTCATCGGCTCCAAAATTACGCTTGCCCCTGACTGCATCGGCGATGAAGTTCAGGGAATGGTAAGTGAACTCCGTCCCGGCAATGCGATTCTTCTCGAAAATGTGAGATTTCACGCGGAGGAGGAAGAAAATGATCCCGAGTTCGCCTCTGCACTCGCGAGCCTCGCGGATGTTTTTGTCAACGACGCTTTCGGAACTGCTCATCGCGCTCACGCCTCTACCGAAGGGGTTGCCCACCATTTGCCCGCGTACGCCGGCTACTTGATTGAGAAGGAACTCAAGTACTTGGGTGACGCGCTTCACAATCCAAAGCGACCATTCGTAGCGGTGCTCGGCGGGGCGAAGGTAGCGGACAAGATTCAGGTCATCGAGAGCCTGCTTCCCAAGGTAGATCGCCTGATCATTGGCGGAGGAATGGCATACACCTTTCTGAAAGCGAACGGATTAGAAATCGGGAACAGCCTTTTAGATGAAGAAAGCCTTGACTTTGCCAAGAAACTGATGGCAGATGCGGGTGACAAGATCGTTTTGCCGACCGATACCGTCGTTGCCTCTGAGTTCAAAGCCGACGCGATCGCTTCTGTTGTCCCCGTCGAGAGCATCCCTGCTGATCAAATGGGACTTGATATCGGGCCACAAACGCAGGCCACGTTCACCGGAATTCTCCTCAGGGCAGGGACGATCGTATGGAACGGCCCGATGGGGGTATTCGAGTTCCCAAACTTTGCCCATGGAACGAAAGCCGTCGCTGACGCGATGGCCGAAAGCGATGCCGTAACAGTTGTTGGCGGCGGAGATAGCGCGGCCGCAGTGGAGCAGATGGACCTTGCCGACGCAATGACTCACGTCAGTACCGGGGGCGGCGCGAGCCTTGAGTTTCTCGAAGGTAAGGAACTTCCCGGCATCTCCGCACTTTTGGACAAGTGACATTCACCGTCCGAGTTGATTTAGATCGCATGCCCTGGGAAGTAGGTGGCGAGATGATGACCTCGGATGTGCTGCAGTTGCTCGATTTTGCGACGAGAAATGGTTGGGTCTTGCAGTTTTACGCTTCGATCGGGGTCGCCAAGGCATTACCGGAGTTGGTTCGTGCCTGCGCTGATCACGGGCACGATGTGGATCTCTCTGTTACGCCCGGTGTTTCATGGGAAGAAGCTTCAATGGTATGGCGAGGACTTGGCGTATCGCTGCTCGGTGCAAGCACTGAATTAGTTGGGGCGGAGTTTGCAGCCACCTCATTCTCTGAGGTCAAGTTGGACTTTCCTCTTTCAGAAAAATTGATTGAAGCAATCAAGGAAAAGACAACCGGAGCCAAGATGCGAACTCATAGACAACGGTGGAGAGAAATGACATGAAGCGACTTCTCCTCTTCCTTGTTTGCTTCGTAGTTCCGGGGTGCAAATCGGCTGCGCCTGCAGACCCGTTTATCTTGGAAGGGGACGTCTCGAGACAAGATCCACTTGTACTTGGAAGTGCCGCGCAGTCTATAACGGGGAATCTAGATCCAACGATCATCACGTATGATCTATCTCAGCCCGACAATCCAATCCTATCCCCCACAAGTGTCACGGAATTTGGCAATGTCCAAAATGTCCGCATTAATTTTCGTGCAATGGTTGGCGTACTCCACACTTCTAAAGGTGAGATTTCCTTTACGCTGGATCCCAAGGACAAGATGTCTTTTGCCAGATTTGTTTTTCGCAAAAAAAGACATCTGTATGAAGAGGACGAAGCGACACAACTGAGTACTCCTGCGATCCACAAGATACAAGACAACTCCCTTTCGCCGCAAGACTTTTGGAAGACAGACATCGAGATTGACGGGCCAGTAGAGGATCGAGCTGTATTAGTGCGGCACTTGTTCTACCTTCGCGTTTTTGGGCCGCAAAGAGGCGGATTTGTGCCTGGCGTTTTCAGCACAGGCAGTCTAAAGTACAAGGATCACATCTTTTGGGATCACGATGTATGGATCTTTCCCGCCCTAATGTTTCTTGACCCAGAGGCAGCAAAATCAATCCCGAACTTGAGGCTGGCCCAAGCTTCGCAGGCAGCCGCCAACGCCAGGGCGTCGAGTGACGCAGGTATGAGCTTTCCATGGGAAACCGATGCGAGTGGAACGGAGTTGACGCAGAGTAAGAACGTGGATCAAATCCATGTGGGCGCTGCAGTAAGTCAAGGACTTCAGTGGGCACTGTGGCTCGGTCTTTCCGACAACGATTCGGTGCTGGCTGTACAAAAAGGAATTGCAGAGTTTTTTAAGAGACGGCTAATAGCAAATCGAGGAACTTTGACCTTTAACGGCATTTACGGACCAGATGAGTTTCATAGAGTCAACGGAGATCTCTATACTAATGTTGCGGCTCACCTGGCAATTACGGCGAGCGACCCTAGTTTTCGATTGCAACCTTTTATCCCAAGAGATAGTGATGGCAACTTGTTAGCCTTCGAAAGCGACCCGTTACTAAACTATCAACAAGCAAATGCGATTCTTACGGCTTGGCCGTTGCAACGCCCTGAATTCGAGGCCGTTGCCGTTCCGATGGTACGCAGGTTTGGCCCGCACGTAACCAAGAATGGCCCCGCAATGACCAAAAGCGTCGAAGCCCTCCTACTTGCCCGCTTCGGTGACGCCGACGAAGCCTACGAAAAGTGGAGAGAGAGTTTCGAAACCTACGAGAAAGGCCCGCTGAAACTGTTCTGCGAGAACCCCCAATCCACCGACGGACCGTTCCTCACCGGGATCGCGGGTTGCCTAAACGCAGTAATTTATGGCTTCGCGGGAGTACGACTCGACAAGGAGCCGTGGCCCGATGCAGTTTGGAAAAAGCAACTCAAGTCCGGAGCATGGGTTAGCATCCGTCCCAACTTGCCAAGGGCCTGGAAGCGAATCACCCTCACGCGCATCTGGCTGGATGGCGTCGCCTACCGTGTGGAAATTGTCGGCAGAAGCGTGACTGTTACCGCTCTCTGAAGCCGTACTTCTGCCGGATTTCACCTTCGAATTCGGGGGATAATGGGGGTGGATGAGGACGCTCAAATACGCGCACGCCTTCGAAGTGGTTCGAGAACTGCCTACTTCGCTTCAGGGCCTCCGCACACTGGCATACAACTTCCGCTGGACATGGCACCCAGAGACGCGCGCCCTTTTCCACGACATTGACCGCGACCTGTGGGAAGCCGTCGAACACAACCCCGTCGAACTGATCTCGCAGTTGACACCGCAAGCGCTCAAGCGGCTCGAAACCGACGAACTGTTTATCGCCCGCCTTGAGAATTGCTTGCGCGACCTCCATGACTACCTTGGTTCCGAAACTTGGTATCAGCGGACTTTCCCCGATGCGGGAGACAAGGTTCGCATTGCGTATTTTTGCGCCGAGTTCGGGCTCAATGAGTGCCTTCCCATCTATTCGGGTGGCTTAGGGTTGCTTGCGGGCGATCATCTGAAAGCGGCAAGCGATCTAGGAATTCCTCTCGTCGGCGTTGGGCTCCTGTATGCCCGTGGCTATTTCCGCCAGTTTCTTACTCACGACGGCTGGCAACAAGAACACTATCCGGGCTACGACTTCTACCGAATGCCACTGAGTCTCGTGCGAGGCGAAGATGACGCGCCGTTGAGGATTTCCGTTGAGTTTCCGGATCAATCCGTCACCTGCCAAGTTTGGAAAGCCATCGTTGGTCGGCTAGAACTTTTCCTTTTAGACTCAAATCTGCTAGAAAATGCCGCCCGTGACCAAGGAATCACGGACACGCTTTACGGTGGCGATGAGGAGATGCGCATCCGCCAAGAGATGGTTCTGGGCATCGGAGGTTTCAAGGCACTCACCGCAATGGGTAAGTCTCCCACCGTGTGTCATATGAACGAGGGCCACGCCGCCTTTTTGAGCCTAGAACGTATTCGACACTTCATTGAAGAAACGGGGACTGACTTCCGAACCGCTAGACAAGCCGTCGTCGCAGGCAACGTTTTCACGACCCACACTCCAGTCCCCGCTGGGTTTGACATCTTTGCGCGTCCCTTATTGGAACGGTATCTCAGCCGGGTGGTCCAAGAGCTTGATATGCCGATCGATCGCCTGATGGAGATGGGCCGAATCCGATCTGCGGACACAGACGAACCTTTCAACATGGCCGTCCTCGCAATGGAGAACGCGAATTATGTAAACGGCGTTTCGAAACTTCATGCCGAAGTCTCGCGCGGCATGTTCCAAGATCGTCACCCAGATTATCCCGTGGACGAGGTACCGATCGAAGCGATTACCAACGGAGTCCACATGATGAGTTGGATTAGCGACCGCATGGTTCACCTCTTGGATCGGCACATCGGGCAATCTTGGCGAGACGATCCTACGAATCCCGAAGTCTGGGCAGCGGTAGCCGACATTCCCGATCAGGATCTATGGGACATGCGAGAAAACGCCCGTGGCGACTTCGTTCGGTTCGCGCGAAGACATATGCGGCGAATCCAAGAGCGAAACAACGCGGCCCCGGCAGACCAAACCGTGGTCAATCAAGTTCTCGACCCTCGCATTCTGACCATCGGATTTGCACGAAGATTTGCTACCTACAAACGCGCTAGCTTGCTTTTCCGCGATCCAGATCGATTGCGGCGGTTGCTGCACCACACGGATCGCCCAATGCAATTCGTGTTTGCCGGAAAATCGCACCCTAGAGATGAAGGCGGTAAGCGGCTAATCCAAGAGATCGTGCAGTTCAGTCAGGCCGAAGGCGCACGTAGCCGCATCGTTTTTCTCGAAGACTACGACATCAATGTGGCACGGAACATGGTGCAGGGCGTTGATCTCTGGCTCAACAATCCGCGCCGACCCATGGAGGCTAGTGGCACAAGCGGCATGAAGGTTGTTGCAAATGGTGGATTGAACTGCTCCGTGCTTGATGGATGGTGGGCGGAAGGATTCGACCGAACTTGGGGCTGGGCGATCGGCCAAGGACGCACCAACGCCGACGAAAACCGGCAGGACGAGATCGACAGCCAGTCGCTGTACTACTTACTTGAGAATGAGATTGGTCCAGTCTTCTATCACCGACTTGATGGAGGTGTGCCGAAGCGTTGGATCGAAATGATGCGGGCTAGCATGCGCAACCTCACTCCGAGATTCTCTACGAATCGCATGGTACGGGAGTACACGACGCGCTTCTATGTGCCGTCTGGGCTTGCCTACTCCGATCGAGTGGCAAATAAGCAGGCAAAAGCGAAGGAGTTGCTGGAGTGGAGGGACTCACTTGAACAAGCGTGGCCCCAAGTTCAAATTTTGAGCGTGACGGACGATGTGGACAAGAAAAATGTCGTCGGTTCCGATTTCAACGTTACGGCGATGATTCGATTGGGAACGTTACGCCCCGAACAGGTTCGGGCGCAAGTTCTTGTGGGCCATGTCGGCATGAACCGCGAGCTGGACCATCTGCAAGTCTTCGACTTGACGTTTGTGCAGTCGGAGGGAGAAGACCACATTTTCCGCGGGGTTGTGCCGTGTGATCAGCCTGGTCTTCGAGGTTATCGGGTGCGAGTGGTTCCGGGAGATACCGAGCTAAAGATTCCGGCCGAACTCCCACTTTGTACATGGGAGCCCGGCTCAGAGTAAGCCAAGAGAGTCGCTAACCGCTCTTATTGACGCGGTTCATCAGTTTGTCAAGCCACGACTGTTGAGCCGCTTCTTCCTGTTTGCGACCCTCTTCTAGCCGCATTTGGTGAACAACCGTCTCTTCCCCTGACGTTTCAGGATACGCCTTTGTGATCAGGCGGTTTACTGCTTCCGGCGTTCCAAGATGGAGTTGTAACGGCATTCCGATTTCGTTCGAAAGTTCTCGAACATCAATCGGCGCAATGGGTTGCGATCCAATGAGGTGGAGCGTGCCCTCCTCAATCGTAATCGGCACAATTTGGTTCTGAATCGCCATTTCGCGGCTTACCTTCTGCAAGATTTCAGGACCAGGGAGAGTGCTGTGCCCCATTAAACGTTGTACCGAGTCAGCGTGCCTTTGACCGATCCTTGCCTCTTCCACGTCCTCAGTGGACCAAGCGGTCTCTTCCTGCGAAACTGGTGAATCGTCATTTGGATCCTCATCGTCAGAGTTAGAACCTTCAACGGCCTTTGCAGCCACCTCATCAAGAGCAATCTCTCGGTTTAGGCGGCCCATCACTGCATCCACCTGCGCCTCTGCTCGGTTCGCCTTGTTTCCGTTTGTCGCCATGAACTCGTCCCAAGCCCGTCGGGCTTCGTCGGTTGCAACGGTAGTAAACGGATCGTTTGGATTCGGTGGCTCCGCTTTAGGAAGGTCTGGCTGTACTGAGACAATTGGTTCAGGCTCAGGTTCAACGATCTCCGGAACCTCCGCTTCGATTTCGGTTGCGTCTTCGGAAACTGACTCTGCCGCCGGTTGCTCGGCTTCAATCTCAGGTGAAGGAACTACTTCTTCCGCCGGAGATTCAGGTTGCTGAAAGTCTTCCGTAAGAAATTCTGGTTCAGGAGCCGAAAGTTTAGGTCGCCACTCCGTTTCGATGGGTGGTTTCGGAGGGTCTAAATCAAGGTCATCTAGTAGCTGATCTAGCGATGACTTCGGCGTACCTGCAATCTCCACCTCAGGTGTCGGTTCAGCGAATACGATCGCCGGCGCGGATTCACTACTGTTGTCAAAATCACCCTCTGCTTCAGGTTCAAAGTCTTCCTCTGTCAGCGTCACGGAGTCAACTGACTCAACTAGATCGTCCAGTCCTGACGGATCTTGATCAAACTTCGACACTTCAGACTCGACAACTTGTTCATCCTCTGAAGCCTTTTCCGTATCGACTTGGCTCTCAACTGAACTGATGGCCCCGGTTTGGTCCTCAATTTCAGGACTCGCATCTGTTGTTGGTTCTTCCTGTTTAGCCGGGGCGACGGCACGGGGCATCAGTGGTTCAATGACGCCCGCCAGTTCCTGTCCGTATGCTTGATGCAGTGCCTCCATCACTTCAGGAGTCGGCATTGGCTCAACTACAAGTGAGTGCCCGGAACGTCGCTCAATCGCCGAGAGTAACGTCTCGTCGTACGGCTCCTGCACCCAACATACAAGCGTATCGCCTTCTAAGCGGTAAGGGCATGCCCGTGCAAACCATGCGAGGCCACTCGGCACCAGTGCTACAGCGGCGGGGTCTGGTCCCGACGGTGTTTCGATCGGTTCGAATTCACTTTCAGGCTCAGACTTTAGTGGCTCTTCTTGAGCGGTCATCGCCGTTTCGACTTCTTCGACTAACTGATCGTCAATCTCTTCGTCGTCTTCTGACTCAAGTTCCTGAGAAATCTCTTCAAGCAAGGAGCTAATGTCTTCTTCGTCGTCGGCAATTTCGATTGAAGTTAGCGCCTCCGTTTCCTCGAGTTGCGCGATAATCTGCTGCGCAACCATATCTTCGCCAAATTGCTCTCGCCACGCATCATTGACGATCTCTAATCCAACAACACGGATTCTTGCCTCCCCACCTACGAGTTCGCTGAGACGAGCAAGCGCCGTAGATTCGGCTGGCGCGGCAACGAGGAACTCGACGCCATCGGCAGACTCGCCGATGGGACACGCTCTAAGCGTTCGCATTTCCTCAATAGAAAATCGGTTCCAAAGCGGAATTGTAGGTTCGTCCTCGACGGCTTCGGCAAATCCTTCTTCGTCTTCGGTCGCGGTCGATTCGGGGTCACCTTCAAAGTCGGCACCGATTTCGTCGCTGGAAACCGCTGACTCTGTATCGTTCTCGTCTTCAACAACGATTGGTTTGTCCCGGGCTTCCCAGACTGTTTGAACAAATGTTGAATCGGCCTCTTCTTGTCCCCTTTCGATCGACTCGGCTTCCCCGGATTCAGCAGGTGAATCGGCGGCCGGTGTCTGCGGGAAAAGCGCCGGAGTCGTTTCATCCTGAGGTACGGCTACACCGAAAGCGATTAGTTGGTCACGTAAAGGGGCAGGAACGACACTGATGTACAGGGAGGCAAATGCCGTCCAAAACTGGTTTTCGCTGACGTCGACGATCTGCACCGGGCATCGCGAGTGAGCCATGAGGAGACTGAAACCGACGTTCGACAACTGCTGTGCGGCCAGACAGACAATAAAGTCGCCGCTTTGCGCCGTTGGGACGATTCCGGCATTGAGCGCTACATGCCAGGGTACGAGGGAACGCAGCCTTTGTTCATCTTCATCTCCGGCATCATCCGCAAGGTTCTGAAGTAAAGTGCGACCAAGGAATCGTTCGCTCCGCGCATCGCTAGATGCCCATTTCAGCGCCATTCTCCGGACTTCGTCAGGGTCAGGCGCGGAAGCCAATTGCTCTCCCAGTTCCGCAATCGTTGCTGAATCGCTCGCCCGCCATGCTTCGGCCCACGCCGCGATTCCGCTTAACTTCGTCCCAGATTCAGGCATTCTCAACCTCGCAGTGCGACAAAGACACTGCTCTATATCTACTATCGGCGGTTTACCCTGTTACCTTTACGGGTGCCTTAAAGGTCGGGCTCGGTATCCGGGACCGGTTCATCGTATCCCCGATAGTGAATCCGTAGCCGTTTGGTGATTTCGACGGCTCGATCAGCCGCATGTTCCAATGCATGGAACACGCTGATGCAACGGAAAAGCGTTCGCGCCGAGCCTGGTTGCTCGTCCATAATCGTGATGAACTGCCGACGCGCAGACTTGTAAGTACTATCTACGTTGTCATCCAGGGTGAGGATCCGGTCGGCGAGGGCATCAGTGTAGTGATCGTAAAGGCTGATCGCACTCCGAAGAATCTCGGCTACTTCCTGCGCCAAGTCATAGAGGATAGTGCGGAACTGGTCGGGCAAGTCGCTCTGGATGCGGTGTGCCCGACTCGCCATCTTCTCGGCGTCATCACCCGCCTGCTCAAGTTCACCGATGATGCTCAAAGTTGAGGTGAGAAATCGCAAGTCAGAAGCAACGGGAGACTGCCGGAGCATTGATTCGACGACGAGTTCCATCGCTCGGCGCTCGCTATCATCCACGACGTTATCCAGATTCCGGACTCGTTGCACCAACTGGGGGTCCGGATCTAAGGCACAACGAACCCCGAGATCGATCATCTCCACCACACAGTCTCCCATGCGGTGAATGAGGGCTCGAATCTCCTCGAGGTTGTCGTCGAACTGCTGGCGCGTCATTCCTGGATAGCCTAACTATAGTTAGACGTACCAGGAGTATCGGTTAGATTCAGTCTTTTGCTAAAGCTGGTCTAACTTCTAGGCTCGTGAAGGACTTCAGGTCACCGCACGTAACGTCGACTTTGTAAGTGCCGGGAGCTACGAAGAACGGATGCCATGGTTCTTCACCTTGGTCAAATCGCCTCATAATCTCCTTTGGCTGACAATCCCAAGTCACACGATTGACTCCCGCAAAGGCACTCCCGGAAGTCTCATACACCTCTAGCCCTTTGTCGTTCTTGATGGAGATCTTTACCGGGTCAGAAACTGACTCACGAAGCCAATACGTGATGATTGAGAACTTCGGAGGATTTTCCGCCCGAAAAACTTGATCCTGCCACAAGCCCTGATACCAAAGCATAAACTTCGGCTTTGCGGGTCGACATGAAAAGACGTGAAGCGGCTTTTCAAGGTTTTCCGGAGTACATTCGCTAAGGAAGCCCGCGTCATCCAAGATGTATATGGATCGACCATGCGTACCGAGGACAAGGTCGCGCTCTCGCGTGTGTTGCTGAATATCATCTACCGGACAATGCGGAAGTGTTTTCGCATTCATCCGTATCCAGGATTGGCCTTGGTCCACGCTAACGTAAACGCCGTTCTCGGTACCGCAATACAGCACTTGTTCATTCGACATATCTTCGCGAACGACCTTCACGCTGCGACCGGACGGAAGATCACCCGTAACCTCCAGCCAGTTTGCGCCCCCGTCATGAGTGGCCAGAATCATCGGATCCATCCAATCGCTACGATGTCCGTCCACGCTCGCATATGCTCGTTCCACATCGAAGTGAGATGACTCGATGCGAGACACGTACATGCCACTCACCGCATCGGGAGTGATCTCGCTCCACGCCTTACCGTCATTCGTGGTCCGATGAATTCGGCCGTCATCAGTTCCCGCCCAAAGGTGTCCCTTCTTCAGTGAGGATTCCGATAGTGCCACAACGGTGGCGAACGTTTCGGCTGACGACCCCACGGTTTCGATCGTTGCCGGATCGTTGTGGCTGAGATCGTTACTGATTCGTGTCCACTTGTCTCCCCGATCGGTGAGTTTGAAGACGTAGTTGCCCCCAAGGTAAAGAGTCGTGGGATTGTGATGACTTACGAAGAATGGGCTATTCCAATTGAATCGGAATCGAACTCCCCCTTCGGCTTGCTGAGGTGCCAGGTGAAGCCTTTCACCCGTATCCAGATGAGTTCGCACAACATTCCCGCCTTGCCACTCCGCATACAAAACGTTCTTGTCAGTAGGGTCAAACGCACAGTGGAAACCATCTCCCCAGTTGATAAACTGCCAATCGGCATTCGTAATACCAGTTCGGGGAGTGCCATCGGTGTACTCCTCGCTTTCTCGATTTGTTCCTGAAGGACCAACCCAACTTCCGTTGTCTTGAAGGCCACCTGCGATGCGATAGGGGTCACTGTCATCCAACACAATGTTGTAGAACTGCCCCGTAGCGAGCGTATTGAGGAACTGCCACTTTTCACCGCCATCGAACGTTTGGTAGATGCCTCCATCGCTACCGAAGACAATGTGATCCGGGTCATTCGGATCGAATGCGAAGGCATGCATATCAACGTGCGCTTTGTCACCCCATCCGCCACGGAAGGTGCGACCGCCATCGGTGCTCACCTCCACGTCCCAACCCGGCAGATAGATCTTCTGATCGTCGGTCGGGTGAATCTTTACCTTGCAAAAGTAGAAGCCGCGAGGAACGCGTACGCTCATCCTCTCCCAACTCTCGCCGCCGTCTTCGCTTCGGAACAGCCCGCCCGACTTGCTGCGATCGTCGCGAATGCTGTTCGAACCACCTTCGCTGCTTTCAATCAAGGCGTAAACAATTTTTGGATTGGCGCGGAAAATATCTACGCACATCCTGCCCGCAGTCTTCGGCAAGCCGTTTGTGATCTTTGTCCAGGACTTTCCGGCATCAGTGGACTTGAAGAGCCCTCCTTTCGTGCCTCCACTTCGGAATGAGTAAGCCGTTCGCCGACGTTCGTACATAACGGCAAACAAAGTGTCCGGCTCATCGGGGTGCATCGCAAGCCAGCAACACCCATTGTTTTCGTCTACGCCAAGCACCTTCTCCCAAGATTCACCACCGTCCGTCGTTTTGTACACGCCGCGCATTTCGTTTGCGCCCCAAAGATGACCGAGAGCAGCGACGTAACACGTTTCCGCGTCACGGGGGTCGACGACGATGCAAGGGATGTCGTGGGAGTCTTCAAGACCGCAGTGTTTCCACTTCTTTCCACCGTCGGTACTGCGATAGACTCCGTTGCCCCAACTACTGCTGTTTCGGCCGTTACCTTCGCCGGTCCCCACCCAGATCACACGGGCCTTCCCCGCTTCTTTCAGTTCTTTCTTGGACTTGCCGTCCTTTTCTTCGTCCGTCCACGCACTGGAATCGGGAGCCAAGTCGGCAACCGCAACCGAGCCGATGCTCGTGTTCTCTTCAAAGTCGAACAGGGAGTCGAACGAGATTCCGTTGTTTTTGGTGCGGAAGAGTCCGCCAGTAGCATAGCCGGCGAAGAAAGTGCGTGAGTTGCCGGGCGCAAAGGCGATATCAGAGACACGTCCGCCCATCACTGCAGGGCCGACACTCCGCCACTTGAGGCGCTTTAGGTCATCGGCGGTGAGGACGCGGGGCGAAGAGTTTTCGGCCATGTGCCTCCATCCTACACCGAGATAGTCCCGTTTGTTTCTCAGGTAGGGGATAATCGAACTGATGCGTTCTGGTGTCTGGCTTGCGACCCTTGTTCTCACAACAACCGGTATGGCGGTTGAGCGACCCCGTGATCCATGGGTTTTCCGCTCCGTACTCGACCAAAGGGCACGCATGGTAACGCTTGCTCTTAGCCGTAACCTGTGGGTGGCTTACGATGCGACCAACTGCGGCTTCTACAAAGCATGGGAAGGCGATGTCAACTTCCAAGGTGCCGTGTACACCGCTCAGCACGGTCCCCAACCGACCTCGCGCGGCCTTACCTTTGAGAAAGACCGACCGGAACGAGAGATATGGTTCTTTGACAACAATGGCACCACGACACCGATCAAGCCTCGGTTCCGTGGTTACCAGTATCTCGGTTCCGGGGTGGAACTTCACTACGAGATGGACCTGCCCGGAGGTCGTCGGGCAAGGGTCAGCGAACGCCCCGAATCCCTTGATCCACGATTGAGCAGCGTTGGTCTCGTACGCACGTACTTCGTGGAGGGACTGCCTCGTGGAACGAAGTTACGACTCGATTTGAACTCGGAGTATCTCGCGCCTAATACTTTATTCGCGGGCGACAACCTGATCAACAATCAGATGCACTTGAGAAACGGTAGTTCCACGCTGGCTGTACGTTACGGTGCGCCGGAAGACGACATGGACTTCCCGTCTCCGACGCCTGCGCCGGTCTCTCAAGAGACAAGCCAAGCGCGAGAACCCGGAATCGCAATGCGACTTTACTGGGTGAACCGCAACATCAATCGAATTCCTCGCTTGGTTGCAGGACAAACACCAAACATTTCCGTTGTCGTACCTAACCTCGATCTCGGCAATGATTTCTTCGCCGACCCCCATGAAAAGTTTCTTGCGATCTTCACCGGATTTCTCAAGGCGCCCGTCGCTGGGCGATACCAGTTCCGACTCTCCAGCGACGATGGCTCTCGGCTATCAATCCGTGATGAGCGAGTAGTCGATAACGATGGCCTACATGGAACCGAAGCACGAAGCGGCTACCTTGACCTCGCGGTTGGTGAACACCCAATAGAAGTTGAGTACTTCAATAACGAAGCCGACGCCCGACTATTGCTCGAATGGAAGAAGCCCGGTGATGCTGACTTTTCCGTGATTCCAACGGAATCTCTTGCCGCCCAAAGTGGCGAAGTGCGCGTCACTGCCCCCGGAGAAAAGCGGGTCTTGTTTGGCGGAGAACGATCTCGTCCGGGAGACCGCGAACCGCTCGCGGGTGTGCATCCTTCCTTCACTCTTCGCACAATTGACGTACCCGGATTTGAACCAAGAATTGGAGGAATGGACTTCCTACCGGACGGACGTCTTGTCGTTTGCACTTGGGACGAGGTCGGCGGGGTTTACATTGTTGATCGAGTGCGCGGACTCGCCGAGCACCCTAGAGTGAAAAGGATTGCGGCCGGACTCGCCGAACCTCTCGGACTCAAGGTAGTGAACGG
Source organism: Fimbriimonadaceae bacterium (assembly GCA_019638835.1). GTDB lineage: Bacteria > Armatimonadota > Fimbriimonadia > Fimbriimonadales > Fimbriimonadaceae > JAHBTC01. The sequence goes on along the minus strand of JAHBTC010000005.1, from coordinate 3,264 downwards.
AGACATCTACGTTCTCCAGAAGCAAGAACTAACGAAGCTCATTGACCACGACGGCGACGAGGTGATTGACGAATACTACGCTCTGGCAAACGGGTGGGGCGTTACGGACAATTTCCACGAGTTCGCATTCGGTCTCGTCCATCGGGGACATTCGTTCTACGCAAACTTGGCCACGGCAATCAATCCAGGAGGAAGTAGCACGCAGCCCCAAAACCCGGATCGTGGCCGTGTGGTCGCGATTGACGATCGCGACGGAAGCTACCGATTCATCGCCGCCGGTTTACGGACTCCAAACGGCATAGGAATCGGATATCAAAACCGAATCTTTATTTCGGACAACCAAGGTGACTGGCTCCCAAGTAGCAAGATTCTTCCACTGATTGAAGGCGCGTTCTACGGGAATCGATCCGTTGATCCGGAAGGCACGGCCAACCTCGAAGACACCCCGCCCGTTGTTTGGCTACCGCAAAACGAGATCGGTAACTCACCGAGCCAAATGACATACATCAACAATGGTCCGTATAAAGGCCAAATGTTGCATGGCGACGTTACCCATGGTGGCCTAAAGCGCGTTTTCGTCGAAGAAGTGGATGGAGTGCTGCAGGGATGCGTGTTTCGATTCACCCAAGGACTGATGGCGGGCATCAACCGGATGGACTGGGGGCCGGACGGAGCCCTTTACGTCGGCGGGATCGGTAGCACGGGGAACTGGGCGCAAGAGGGCAAGAAGTGGTTCGGCTTGCAGAAGTTGAGCTACAACTTTGAATCTACCTTCGAGATGCTCAAGGTGATGCCGTATCAAAACGGCATTGGGATCGAACTCACTGAGCCACTGGCGGAGAATCTGGGTCAAGACTCCAGCTTCTATCAAGTCGAGCAGTGGAAGTACGTGCCGACTGCCCAATACGGTGGCCCGAAGGTTGATTCCGAACGATTAGCCGTTGATTCGGTGACGATCAGCCATGATCGTAAGAAGATCTTCCTTGAAGTGGCCAATCTCAAACCGGGTCACGTCTTCTATGTCCGGGTGATGCCGTCGTTTATCAGCACATTAGGTCACGCGATTTGGTCGACCGAAGCCTGGTACACGCTGAATCGTATGCCGGAACGAACCCACGAAGTCATACCGGCACCTCCAGCGCCGATCAATCAATTGACGGCCGAAGAAGCAAGTGAAGGCTTTAAGTTGCTTTTCGACGGGAACAGCCTTAGCAACTTCATCGGATGGCACAAAGATCACGTACCGGCCGGCTGGTCGGCAAAGGACGGAATCCTGACGTTCACGCCCGGCGTCGAAGGAGGTGACTTGATGATCCTCGGCGAGTACGGCGACTTCGAACTCCGACTCGACTGGAAAGTCAGCCCCAACGGCAATAGCGGCATCATTTACCGCGCAAGCACGGATCGAAATATGGCGTACGAAACCGGGCCGGAGATGCAGATCCTCGATGATGAGGGACATGCCGACGGTGGAAACCCGCTCACGAGCGCGGGCTCACTCTATGCACTGATTGCGCCCCCTGCGCGCGTAGCCCACCCCGCTGGCATGTGGAACTCGGTTCGCATCGTTGCTCGGGGCCCTGTCGTAGAGCAATATCTCAACGGAAACCTGACCGCGCGATATGACATCACGACCATGGACTTTGCCCGGCGGCTGGCGGCGAGCAAGTTCCGGGATTGGCCCGGCTTCGCCAAGAACCTGAAGGGCTACATTGTCCTTCAAGACCACGGTGACTTGGTGGAGTTCCGGAATCTGCGCATTCGCCCACTTTCGGGCGAGTGGTAAGCACCGAATCGAACCACGATCCAATCAACACTGGCTCCTCTCTTTGAAGAGCCAGTGTTTTTGCGTGCTCACGGCGGTAAAGTCAACCGAATCCGATGGCTGAAACCGCCGATCCCAAAACCCTCCGCAAAGTCATCGTCGCTTCCAGCGTCGGCACCCTCATCGAGTGGTACGACTTTTACATCTTTGGCGCACTCGCCGCGCTCATCGGTAGCCAGTTCTTCGCCGAGGGGGACAGTATTGTAGGATTCCTCAAGGCTCTCGCCACCTTCGCGGTCGGGTTCGTGGTGCGCCCGTTCGGGGCCCTCGTCTTTGGGAGGCTTGGTGACCTGGTCGGGCGTAAGTACACATTCCTCATCACTCTTGTCCTGATGGGAGGGAGTACGTTCGTCATTGGGCTTCTTCCGGGCTATGCGCAGATTGGCGTCGCGGCCCCAATCATTCTCGTCACGCTCCGAATGATCCAAGGACTTGCCTTAGGCGGAGAATACGGCGGCGCCGCAACCTACGTCGCCGAGCACTGCCCCCCGGAACGTCGCGGTTACTACACCAGTTTCATCCAAACGACCGCAACTCTCGGGCTCGTGTTGTCCTTGATCGTGCTTCTCCTCGTTGAACGAAGTGTCGGAACCGAAGCGTTTAACGCGTGGTGGTGGCGGCTACCGTTTCTTTTGTCGGCGGCGTTGCTTGTGGTTTCGCTGTTTATCCGGCTCTCAATGAAGGAGTCGCCGTTGTTTGCCAAGCTAAAAGAGAAGGGCGAAGTCAGCAAGAACCCCCTTCGTGAAAGCTTCGTTAACCCGGAGAATCGACGGCTCGTATTGCTTGCCCTCTTCGGAGCAACGGCTGGCCAAGGCGTCGTCTGGTACACGGGGCAGTTCTACGCCATGAGCTTTATGGAGAAGACACTTGGCCTCCCGAGAGACGGTGTTTGGACCGTGATGATGGTGTCTCTGCTTCTTGCGACTCCTCTCTTTGTTGTCTTCGGTCATCTAAGCGACCGTATTGGACGCAAGAAGCTAATGATGCTAGGTTGCGGTCTTGCTGTGCTCCTAGATGTGCCTCTCTTCATGGGTTTACAGGCCGCAGGTGTGGACAAAGTGGATCCGAACTGGCTGATGGCGGGAGGGATCGTCTTCCTCCAAGTTGTGTTCGTCACGATGGTATACGGCCCGATCGCCGCCTTCCTTGTCGAACTCTTCCCCACTCGGATTCGCTACACCAGCATGTCTTTGCCGTATCACATTGGCAATGGCGTTTTTGGCGGGCTTGTGCCACTCATCAGCACGGCTGTCGTAGCGAACACGGGCAACCAGCTTTCCGGCCTGATCTATCCGCTGGCAGTCGCTGCGATTACGGTCGTTATCGGAACGATGCTTCTGCCGGAAACGGTTGGTACGCGGCACGGAGACGAGCTCCATGCGTCTGAAACGTGATGATCGGCCTCGGTCTGCTGTTTCTCACCCAGACTTCGCCGACCG